>NZ_SJPW01000002.1:0-300000 GCF_007860125.1 Rubripirellula tenax | reverse complement strand
CATCAACATGTAATGTGCCGCGTCACCCAAACGTACGGGCGCCTTGAAGACGGGCATCGCAAGTTTGGGATCTTGCGACAGGTTTTCGAAGTAGTGGACACCATTGGTCGGCTTGTCCGGACAAGCCACCAACAAGTCCATGTCGCCGTCTTGGTCATAGTCGATCGGGATCGGATACGCCCACAGTCCCACCCCCAGATCGACTTCTAAACCCGGGTGATTGTATGCGAGCGGTCTTAGTTTCCACGTCGCGTCATCGGCAACCAATATCGACGACAGACAAATCATGTACGCCAGCGAGAGGGTTGGGATTCTCATCGGGATCGTTCGTCGTTGATAGAGTTTGGGTTGTGACCGTCACGGTCGACGTTCACAGTAAACCGATGCTCTTCAAGATGTCCGCGACCCGTTGCCGCTCGGGTTCTCGGAAAGCGTGAAACGGATCGGCGGGTAAGTCGCTGCAGATCTCCATCAAAGACGCCGCCGCTTTGGTTGCTTTGATGTGTCGCGAGGCGTATTTGCCAATCTCGTAGATGTCTTGAAAGCGAAGGATGCTTTGCTGGAGCGATTCGACGTTGCGGGCATCGCCGGCGAGGAGCGATTCGAAACACTGGACGAACAATTGTGGCGCCACGTTGGCGCCGCCGTTGACTCCGCCGTCGGCGCCGAGTGCATGAGCTTCGGCGAGCATGGCTTCGGGGCCCAGCAGGATCGACCAGTCCGGACGGGTTTGTTTCAGCTCGCACAGTTTTGCGAAGTAGTCCATGTCACCGCTGCTGTCTTTAACTCCAACGATGTCTTCGATCGACGACAATGTTCGCAGCGTCTCGATCTCGAACCACACCTTCGTCAATTGCGGCATGTTGTACAGCATCAACGGTAGCGGAATCTGTGGTTGGATGTTTTGGACATATGAGGTCAGTTCGGTTTGGCCGGCGGGAAAATAGTAGGGCGTCGTCAGCACCGCTGCGTCGGCATTGCACTGGGCCGCGTGGACGGCAAGGTTGATCGATTCAACGAACGCGGTATCGGTGACACCGACTAAAACGGGAACGCGCCTGTCGACCAACCGAGTGGTTTCCGAGATCATTTCGCGACGAAGGCGATAGCTCAAGCTGGGTGCTTCGCCGGTCGTGCCCAGGATGAAGACGCCGGCGACACCGCCGTTGATGACGTGTTCGATCAACCGTGCCAACCCGTCGGCATCCAGTTCGTCGCGGGCTTTGAGCGGTGTGATCAGCGGCGGAACGATCCCGCGAAACCGGGCGTGGGGAAGTGACGTGTTGGCGGCAAGATTCACAGGCCAGGCTTTCGGTTTTGAGAGTGTCACGATCCGCATTCGAGGGCGCGATCGGCTTTACGTTTTTCTGATCCTGGCGAGACCGACGGAAAGCCCTTGGGCTAACGTATTGCCGCGCTCAAGTATTTGCTTGGCCCTTGATCGTTCGCTGGGCCACGTCCCAGGCTTGGATCAAATGTGCGGCGTAGCCGTCGGGATCGAGCAAACGTTCGGACGCGGACGATTCGATTTCGATCATCCAACCGTCGCCGTACGGGTCTGCGTTGATAAGCGAGGGGTCTGCCATGACGACATCGTTGATCGCAACCACTTTCCCGCCCAGCGGCGCATACAGATCGCTCTCGGCCTTCTTGCTTTCGATCGATCCGATGTGTGCGCGAGCCACAATCACCGCAGGCACGTCGACAATCCAATCCAAGAAATAAACGTCTTGCAGCAAACGCACGGCGTACCCGGTCAGGCCGAAGCGAAACCGGGCCGGTGATGTTTCGGCCGCCCACATGTGATTGGTGGCGTAATGTCGGTCACGTGGGAACGTTGCCGTGAATTCGCCCATCGCGAACTCGAATGACTCGGGGTCGCTCACGTGTAGCGAACCCCTTGGTGTTCAGGCTCGAAGAACGCTGGCAGCAGCGAATCGACTCGCAACAATCCTTCGGTGGTCAAATGAATCTCGTCGCGTTCGATCTTCGCCAAGCCTTCGTCGACGTAACCGTTCCAAACGTCCCGCCATTGGGCAACGATATCGACGCCGAACTTGTTGGCAAAGTAATCCGTTTTCAAATAGCCTCGTTTGAGCAAAAGGATCATTTCGCGAACCAGTTTTTGGTGTTCGGTGGGCACGAAGCCGCGACCGAGTGGTAGTTCGCCGGATTCGATGGTGCTGAGATACGTTTCCAGTTCGGCGACGTTTTGGTAGTGGACTCCGCTGGCGTGGCCGAAGCTTGCGATCCCAGTCGCCAACAGATCGGCGCCCTGCCAAAGGTTGTCACGGTAGCTGAAGTTGACCTTCGATGGATCTTTGACGACCGTGTAGGCGCTGCTGACGCTATAGCCGTGCTTGCCAAATTCGTCGAAGGCGTACTCGACCCAATCGCGTTTGGTTTGCCAGTCCGCGACGGGGCTTTCGACTTTGTTGCCTAGGATGTCTTTGCTGTAGACGGTATTGAACGGCAATTCCATTTGGTAGATCGTTACGCTTTCGGGTGACAGTTCCAACGTCTTGACGACGTTCTGTTTCCAGTTGTCCCACGTCTCGCCGACCATTCCCGAGATCAAGTCGATGTTGACGTTGGGGATCTTCGCATCGGTGATCCATTGCCACGCGTTGAAGACTTGCTTGGACAGGTGGGCGCGACCGTTCTCTTCCAGAATCTTGTCGTCGAAGTTTTCGATGCCCAGACTCAGTCGCGTCACACCAAGCTCGTCACGCAACGTTTTGACTTTGGTTTCGCTGAGCGTTCCCGGTTCGCATTCGAAGGTGACTTCTTCGGCGCCATCCCAGGTGATGTGTTCACGCAGTCGATCGGCGAGCTTGGTCAATTGTTTGGGTGATAGGAAACTTGGTGTGCCGCCGCCGAAATACACAAATCGGAAGGGGCGTCCCTTCATGACCTCCAACTGGCTGACCATCGAGATTTCATTGCACAAGGCGTCCACGTAACGCTGGACTTCGGCGGCGTTGACGTCCGTAAAAACCTTGAAGTAACAGAACTTACAGCGTTTTCGACAGAACGGGATGTGCAGATACAGCCCCAGCGGCGTGTCCTCTTTTGCCGGACCGTGTAAGGCTTCGCGGACGTTGGGCAGTTGGTCTTTGTTCCACTGGCTGTAGGGTGGATAGTTCGAAATGAAGTAGCTTCCGACTTCGGTTTTCTTAGAGGTGGCGTCGGAGGACATCGTTTTACTTTGGCGGGGGAGAATGAAAGGGACCAGAGTTTGGCGGGAAGCCAGGGCAGGGATATCGTTCTACTCTAATTCCCGTTCCCGGCAAAACATCTTACCACGCCATCTTCATCGGCGATGAAGAGCTGATGATTGGCAATCGCCGGGGCGGCAAGGAACGAGCCACGGATTTCGTAGCTCCATTTTTCGTCCGTCCCGTCGGCAAGGGACAGTCGAACCAACCGCCCGTCCGTCGCGGCGATGAAGACGTCAGATCCGGCGATTACGGGGGATGCGTCGGCGCGGCGACGAAGGGTGTGCCGCCAAACTCGCTTCCCCGTCGCGATCGAGATCGCGTCGACTTGTTTCCGCTGGCTGCTAACAATCACCCATTCGTCGCTGACCGCGGCGCTGCTGCGGTATTCCTGCGCAGCCTCCTCGTCTTCGTAGCGCCAAAGCTGTTGAGATGTCTTCCAATCGAACGCGAACACGGCGCCGTCCATGATCGGTACAAACGCCTTTTCGCCTCGCACCGCTGCGGTACTTCCGGTCGGTCCGTCCAGCGGCAGCGGTTCGCCGATCGCTTTGCCAGTGTTCAGATCGACGACATGCAGCCGTCCGTCGCACCCACCCAGGAACGTCCGATCACCGGCAACGGTCGGACTGCAGCGGATTTGATCATCCGTCGGGTAGGTCCAAACCCGTGTACCGTCGGCAAGTCGAAAACAGTACAGATTGCCGTCCTGGCTGGTGACCAGGACTTGGTCGCCGAAAAAGGCAGCCGAGCCGTTGATCTCGCCTTCGGTAGATTGTTTCCATTTCGGTTGGCCCGTCGCCGCATCCACGGCGTACAGATTTCCCTCGACGTCGCCGATCACGAGCGTCCCTTCTTGGACTGCTGCGGCGGCGATGAAGCCCGTATCGTAGTCGTTGCTCCAAATGCCTTTGCCGGTGGCTTGATCGATCGCGTAAAGTTTGCCCATCACGTCGGCAACGAAGACTCGGCCGCCGGCGACGACTGGCGTCGTCTCAATTGCATCGTCCGCCCTGAATTCCCAGCGAACCATCAAGTCACTCGGTACGTCCATCGTGGTCGAGCCGGTTGATTGGGCGTCCCCGCGCGGCAATGGCCAATCGTCGGAGCCGCCGGGATCGTCCGCCCAATTTGACACAGCAAGAATGGCGGCCATGATCGGAATCCCGAACAGAAAAACCGGAAAAAGGCGACGGGGCATCAACAACTCATTGGCAAACGCTGAAGTAACTTTCTAGCTGCGGGAAAAACGCACCCCCGCTCGCAGGATCAACCGACTCTATTATAGGCTCTGCGATTATAAGCTCTGGGGCCACCAGCCGTTTCGTTTACTTTTTCAGTATCGTTTTATGATTTGTGTCACTCTCGGACGTGCCCGCCACACGCGGATGATCGCCGAACATCAATTCTTGGTGGAGCAAGGCGCCGAATTGGTTGAACTGCGACTGGACTACATCGGCCGCGCCGTCAGCCTGAAGCGGCTGATCGACGCCCGACCGGGCCCCGTCGTCGTGACGGTTCGCCGTCGAGGTGATGGCGGTCGATGGATGAAGACCGAAGCGGAACGGATGACGTTGCTGCGCAGTGCGATCGCAACGGGCGTCGAATACGTTGACATCGAAGCCGACGTGGCCGCCCAGATCCCGCGTTACGGTACGACCAAGCGGATCATCAGCTATCACGATTTTCAAGAGACGCCGGACAATCTGGAAGACCTGCACGCGGCGATGGCAGAAGAAGATGCGGACATCGTCAAGATCGCGACGATGGCCAACTCGTTCAGCGACAATTTGCGAATGATGAAATTGGTCAAAGAGGCCAAAGTGCCGACGATCGGCATCTGCATGGGCGAGACGGGCATGATCACGCGGATCATGGCCGATCGACTCGGGTCGCCGTTCACCTATGCGACGTTCAGCAAAGACAAAAAGATGGCACCGGGGCTGTTGGAATGGAAAGAGATGAAGTCGCTCTATCGTTACAACGAAATCAATGAAGACACCGAAATTTTTGGCGTCGTTGCCGATCCGGTCGCTCACAGTCACAGTCCGTTGATCCACAACAAGGCGTTCGAGCAGCAGGGAATCAACGCCCGCTACCTGCCGTTCCGAATCACCAAAAGCGACTTCCCCAACTTCGTCAACAACTGCGATGAACTTGGCATTCGTGGTTTGAGCGTGACGATCCCGCACAAAGAGCATGCGGTCGACGAATGCACGCAAGCCGAATCCAGTGCAACGGGCATCGGCGCGGTCAATACGCTGATTTTTCATGAAAAAGAAGTTCTCGGTTACAACACCGATTACCGCGCAGCGATGGACTGTATCGAAGAGTTGTTCAAGGTCGACAGGAAACTGGAACGCCCGATGCAAGGCATCACGGCGCTGGTTCTGGGTGCCGGCGGTGTTTCGCGAGCGATCGCGTGGGGCTTGAAACAGCGTCACTGTGAAGTGTTGATCGCATCGCGAACGCTCGAGCGGGCACAGATCATGGCCGCGGAACTGGGATGCCGCGCGATCGAATGGGACGAACGTCACGATCAACGCATTCGGTTGCTGGTCAACGGCACACCGGTTGGAATGCATCCGGACGTTGACAGTTCGCCGTTCAAGGCATCGGCCTTGAACCAGTTCGTGGCGGTGTTCGATACGGTTTACAACCCCGAGAACACGTTGCTGATCAAAGATGCCAGAAGGGCACAGTGCCGGGTCATTACGGGAATCGATATGTTTGTTCGGCAAGCCGCGTATCAGTACAAACTGTTTACCGGCAAGGAAGCGCCGATGCAATTGATGCGAGACACGATCAAGCAAGCCACCAACCCCGTCCAGTTGAACAACTGAGTTCGGGTGTACCCTTTGTCTAACGAGACGTCCATCTTGGATTCCACCGAACCGGATAACGAAGTGCCGCAAACGTCCGAGTCATCCAGCGGTCACGGGGACCCCGCTGGCTTGCCGATGCCGCCGGGAATCGTGATTCGGCAGGCATTGCCCAGCGACGCCGAAGCGATTCACGCGTTGATGCGTCCATACGTTATGCAGTCGCTGCTGTTGGCCCGTACGGAAGCCGAAATCATCGAACTGACCCGTCACGGGTTCGTCGCGGTGCGAATGGACGGCGATGACGAAGTGCAACTGGTCGGATTCTCGGCCGTCGAAATCTACAGCCCCAAGTTGGCCGAACTGCAATGCTTGGCCGTCCATCATCAGTGCCAAGGCACCGGAGTGGGCCGCGCGCTGGTTCGCCACTGCGTCAACCGGGCCAAGGACTTGAACGTGATGGAAGTGATGGCGATCAGTTCGTCGGAAAAGTTCTTGCAAGGCTGCGGCTTCGACTTTTCGCTTCCCGATCAAAAGAAGGCGTTGTTCTGTCAACTGAGGCCGCGCCCGAAGGGTTAGGGTTGAATCGATGCACCGGGTTCGGGCGACTCGTCATCGTCATCTTCATCTTCGCCAGTTTCATCATCTTCATCCACCATGGCCGGCGGGATCACGCGGGCGACTTCTCGATCGCGAATCCACAGTGGCACCAACAGGATCGCGGCCGACCAGCCGATGATGGCCCATGGTCCGGCATTGGCGGGACTGGGCCACCAAGCTTGGCCGATCAAAAATCGCCACGCGAAAATTGCCAACGTCAACGTGACGGGGATCGCCAAAGCAAACGCACCAAGGCCATCGGTACTTCGCGTGAAAAATCTGCGCAGGAAAACCGCGATCAGCGTGGCCACCACGGCAACTGCCGGCGACGACTGCCATCCCACGATCAACGCGGGCACCGCCATGATGGCGATCAAGTCCATCAACCGCCGCGTCGATCGACCCAGCGGATCTTGTTTCGGGTCAGCGGCCGGACAAAACGCACGTGCCAGCGAGCGACCGATCAACGCCGCGGCAACCAACGACGTCAGCACTCGGACGCCAACGTTGACGTACAGGCTAGGTCCCAACCAAATCTCGGGGGACGTCGGACCGCTTTGCCATGGCACCACGATCAATCGCGGATACGTAACCATCGCCACCACGACGATCCCCAGACCAACGAACGTCAACTTGGGCGGAATCGAATTCTTGTCGTAACGAATCAGTGCCATGGCCCAACCGACGGACAGGGCAAAGACATGAAACAGCAGCACCACCAACATCGGCTGGTCGATGATCGGTGTCCACGATGGTCCGCCGTGCCAGTGACTGCTTTGCCCCGGCAAACTCAATCGATACAGTTGGCCGATCGCGACGATCGTTAACGACGTGCCGACAACGGCCTCGACAATCGGGTAGCGAGGCGAGATCGGTAACCGGCACGTCCGGCATCGGCCGCCCAAGGCCAGCCATCCGAAAACGGGAAAGTTGTCCTTGGCACGAAGCTGGCTCTTGCACCGCGGGCAATACGAACGTCCACCGACGCCCTCACCGCGTGGCATCCGCCATGCGACGACGTTCAGAAAGCTGCCGATCGACGACGCAACCCAAAAGCTCCACCCCAGCACGACCATGTCGATCGTCCGGGGGATCCACAGATCACTAGGCTGATAGAATGGGTTGCTTGCAGCTTGGATCCACGCTAATCCGAAGATATAGGCCGCGACACCGATCGCAACCGAAGCAACGGCCAGCAGAAAAGGAGCACGGACGGGGGAGCGGCGACGTGGCAAGATCGGCTTTCAATCGCGAACGGGGGCAGTATGCTCGATGCATCGTACCCGAGACAAACGAGACTGCGGAACAGCGCGAGAATTCGGAATGGTCGTCGAAAGCGGTTTGCAATGACTTGACGCCCCATCGATGCGACCGACTCGCTAGAATGATGGTCTCGCCGAAACTCTCATCGACGCCTCTTCAATCAATCTTTATGACCGACACTTCTCACATTTTGGTTGTCGACGATAGCCCGACGCAGCGGCGCCAGATGCAAATTGTGTTGGAGCAGGATGGATTTGCCGTCCGCACGGTCGAAAACGCGGAAGCCGCCATCGCGGCGATCGCGTTGGAGCTTCCGTTGTTGGTCGTGACCGATTTAGAGATGCCCGGCATGTCGGGTTTGGAATTGGTTGAAACGCTCAAGTACAGTCATCCCGGCTTGCAGATCGTGTTGACGACCGCCGAGGGCAGCGAAGACGTGGCCGCCGACGCACTGCGTCGCGGTGCGTCCAGCTACGTCCCCAAACGCATCATCCTGAACACGCTTTGCCCGGTCGTTCGCCAAGTATTGTCGGTCAACCAGGCCGCACGATCGGTTCGGGAAGTTGCCAAGTTTGCCGTCGAAAGTTCGTTGAAGCTGCAGCTGGGAAACGACGAAACGTTGGTGCCCCACATCATCGCTCGGTTGGAATCGGCAATCGTCGAAATGGATCTGTTCGATGACGGCGAACGGATGCAAGTCGCGATGGCACTGGACGAAGCGCTCGTCAATGCGATCATCCATGGCAACCTAGAAATTGAATCTGACCTGCGTCAAGTTGATGATGGAAAAGCGTACGTCGACATGATCGCGCTGCGGAAAACACAGTCGCCCTACAGCGATCGTCTATTGCACGTCGAGCTTCACACGACGCCCCAGCAGGCAGTGTTTAAGATTCGCGACGAAGGCAACGGGTTTAGCTATGCCGATTTGCGTGATCCGACCAGTGCCGAGAATCTAGAGCGTGCCGGTGGCCGCGGCCTGCTTTTGATCCGCGCTTTCATGGACGACGTCATCCACAACGACGCGGGCAACGAAATCACGATGATCAAACGCAAGAAAACGGCCGAAGAAAAGGCCGCTGAAGCAGAAGTTGAAGGGAACGACGACAATTAGTCGCTGATGGCAATTCCAACGATTCGTCATACGCACGCCAACGATCACGCCGTCCGTCCCGATGGCGATTATGTGCTGTACTGGATGATCGCATTTCGACGATCGCGGTATAATTTTTCGCTGCAGCATGCCGTGGATCGGGCGAAACAGTTCGGCAAGCCGCTGGTCATTTTCGAGCCGCTGCGGGTTCGATACTCATGGGCCAGCGATCGGTTGCATCGGTTTGTCATCGAGGGTATGCGAGACAACGCGGCATCGTTCGCAAAGAAGCCCGTCACCTATTTCCCCTACGTCGAACCACGGCCCGGCGACGGCACGCCGCTGCTGCATCGGTTGGCCGAGCGGGCATGTACGGTCGTGGCCGACGAATATCCGTGCTTCTTTTTGCCTCACATGATCGCGGCGGTGAAAGACCGTATTCCCGCGCGGCTGGAACTGGTGGATAGCAACGGCGTGATGCCATTGCGACGACCCGACCGGACGTTCACGGTCGCCCACAGCTATCGCCGTTGGATGCAGAAAAACGTGCTGGACGTATTGATGGAAACGCCCAAAGAAGATCCGCTTGGCGGCGTCAAACTTCCGCGGCTCGAGAAGTTGCCCGTCAAAATCACCAAGCGTTGGCCGGCCGCCGATTTGGAAAACTTGCTCGACGGCGACGGGTTATCGAAAATCCCGATCGACCACACCGTCGTGCCCAGTCCCACCGTTCGCGGCGGATCGGTTGATGCTGGCGCACGATTGAATCGTTTCGTCACAACGACGATCGACGTCTACAACGATGACCGAAACCATCCCGATGAATATGCGACATCGGGACTGAGTCCGCATTTGCACTTCGGCCATCTTTCGGCACACGAGCTGGTGTTGCGGTTGCTAGAGCGTGAAAACTGGACACCCGACAAAGCGTCGCCCGCCAATGGAAAAAACCACGGATTTTGGAATACCAGCGAAGCGGCCGAAGCGTTCTTGGATCAAGTGCTGACGTGGCGAGAAATGGGGTTCAACCTGTCGTTTCGCCAGCCTGAGAATTACGACAAGTTCGAATCGCTGCCCGATTGGGCCAAGGCCACGCTGGCTTCAACGTTGTCGGACCCCAGGCCGGAAACGTACACGCTGGATCAGCTTGAAGCGGCCGAAACCGGTGATGAAATCTGGAATGCGGCCCAGCGAGAGATTGTTCGCACAGGCGTGATGCACAATTACATGCGGATGCTGTGGGGCAAAAAGATCTTGCAGTGGACGCCCACTCCGCAGATCGCGCTGGACATCATGATCCACCTCAACAACAAATACGGCCTCGACGGGCGAGACCCGAATTCCTACAACGGCATCTTTTGGGTGCTCGGTCGATACGACCGTGCCTGGGGCCCCAAACGGCCCATCTTTGGCAGCGTCCGCTACATGACCAGCGACAGCGCGCAGAAAAAATTGAGGCTGAAGTCCTATTTGCGGCGTTTTTCCGACGTGAATTAGCGATCTTTCATGCCAAAAGGCCTTGCCTATCTAAGCGGGTATCGATAAATTCCCCGATTCTTCGCAGGTCGCCCCGTCGTCGGATAACGGCGGCTCGCGTGGATTCCCATTTGATTCGATTCCGAATAGAACGCTAAAAACAAGTCATATCCCGTGGTCGCTCAACCAACTTTCATCGCCAAACCTGACCAAGTCGAAAAGCAATGGCACGTCGTCGACGCCACCGATGAGGTGCTGGGACGTTTGGCAAGCGATATCGCTGTCGTTCTGATGGGCAAGCATCGCCCGCAGTACACGCCTCACGTCGATTGTGGCGATTTCGTGGTCGTCACCAACGCTGACAAGATCAAGATGACCGGTCGCAAAATGGATGCCCGCCACTACACGTGGTACACGGGCTACACCGGTCTGCGTCTGGAAAGCTACGGCGATCGCCTGGATCGTAAGCCCGAAGACCTGATCTTTCACGCGGTTCGCCGGATGTTGCCAAAGAACAAGCTGGCTTATCAAATGATCAAAAAGCTGAAGATCTATGCCGGTCCAGAGCATCCTCACACCGCACAATCGCCACAAGAGTTGAAGCGAACCAGCAAGAAGGCCTAGTCCTTCGACGCTTCTGTTCGTTGAAAATGAGTCTTTTTGCTGGGCAGTTTTTGCTGCTCGCTCTCAAAAAATCACCTAAATCCTCCATCACAAACGCTCGAAACTTATGATCGCCGTCAAAAAGGACAAAATCAACGGGGACGCCCTCGGCACTGGTCGCCGCAAAAGCAGCGTCGCTCGCGTTCGTGTACGTGCCGGCAGCGGCAAGATCACGATCAACAGCCTTTCGATCGAGCAATACTTCGTCAACGATCAACATCGAGCCGCGATCATGCAAACGCTCGAAGCGGCCGATCACGCGGAAAAGGTGGATGTCGTTGTTCGCGTCGGTGGTGGCGGAATGACCGGCCAAAGTGGCGCGGTACGCATGGGCTTGGCTCGTGCCCTGTGCAGCTTTGACGAAACATTGCACGACCCGATGCGAGAAGGCAGCTTCCTGACGCGAGATTCGCGCATGAAGGAACGAAAGAAGCCTGGTCTTCGCGGTGCCCGTCGTGGTGTCCAGTTCAGCAAGCGTTAATTCGGAAATTCACCCGGCGAGTGGTGTCTCAACGGAATTTCGCGAGCAGTTTTTCGGTTCTTTGGTTGTGAAATGGACAGTTTCGCGACCTATGGCCGGAAATTTGCACTGTTCAACCAGCATGAGGCGTATGACCTGCCAATTTGGTAGGGATTGGCTTATTCTGAGCTCGCGACGGTCGTCGATGGACGGCCGGAATTCCACGGCAACCTAGGCCGTTTTCGCCTCAGGTTTACAGACTTACCGTTCGTTGAGGATTGATTTTGGGAAAGAAAGAAGATGCTTTCGAAGTCGAAGGCACAGTCACACAGGCTCTTGCAAACACACGATTCCGTGTCCAATTGGAAACGGGAAGCGAAGTGATGGCGCACGTCGCTGGACGGATGCGTAAGCACTTCATTCGGATCGTTCCGGGCGATAAGGTCCGCGTCGAATTGTCACCGTACGATTTGACCAAGGGTCGAATCACCTATCGCGAACGCTAGCACTGATCCGTTTCGGCAGTGACCATGTTTTGGTCCGCATTCAACGTTGATCGGTCTCGGGCAGTCTCTGTTGCTGCCGATATTGGCGTCTTGAGGGTGCCTGTCTCTCCATTTGAGCCTCCGCGGCTTGCGGTCGTCGGATCGTTTGCTCTGGCCATTTCTGTCGAAGCGGTTCCGGGTCCTGCAAAGAGGTCCAGCAACCGGCGCGATCAGCCATTGGTCGATGTTTACGTCTGCGAATTCGACTGGATTGACGAGCCGACGACGAGTTCCGCTGCTCGAAGGCCGATCTGCGCTAGATTAAGAGGCGAAAACCGGAGCGTCCCGACGTGGCAGCTTGCCGGATTTCGACCAACTGGCGAAACTTTGGGTGCGTTCGGCGGGTAAGGCTTTGCATCAGCGCGGTTTTCCGCCGGCTGGGCGTCGAATTCAAATGAAACTTCTCGGTGGTCAAAAGTGACCCCGATCAACTGCTCTCTCCCCTTTTAGGATTTTGGAACCATGGATTTGTGGAATCAATCGTCTCGCCTTCGCAGGCTGGCTGCGGCGGCAGGATTGTTCGCATGTTTGTTGATTGCGTCGCCGGTCAAGGCACAAGAACGTTTGCAGCTTGATAAGGCTCCCTCGGCCACCGCCAATGCGACGAAGCCAGTTTTGGTGGTGACGATTGCTTCGATCAACAAACTGATGCAGGACATCAATTATGTGTCCAGCGCGGTCGGTCAACCCCAGGCTGGCGGCATGTTTGCGATGTTGGCCGGAACGTTCACCCAAGGCATCGACATGGACTCGCCGATCGGTGTGCTTGTTCCCTTGGTCGATGGCGCACCGCAACCGATTGCGGTCATCCCGACCAACGACGTAAAGTCGATCCTGAAGCGTCTCGAAGGCCAAACCGGCCCCGCCGATGAACTCGACGACGGTACGCTGGTCATCGCCGTGGGCGCCAACACGGTCTACATCCGCCAGATGGGATCGTGGGCCGCAATGGCGTCACGTAAGGATCTGCTAGATCTTGCACCGGCCGATCCGACCGCATTGTTCAACGGCTTGGGGAACGATTTCGATTTGGCGTTTCGTTTGCAAATGCAGCAAGTGCCTGCGGAGACTCGCAACATGCTCGTCGCGCAAATCCGTCAAGGGTTTGATCAAGCAATGGACTCGCAAGACGGCGCTGAATCCGATTCGGCCCGCGACTTGGCCGACCAATCCATGAAGCAACTGGAGCAGTTCTTCAACGAAACCGACACACTGCAGTTCGGGTTGAATATCGATCAACAAGCCAAACAGATTGCTATCGATACTTCCTTCACCGCCGTTGCCGGAACCACCTTGGCAGCCATCTACGGCGGCCAGCAGCCGATTCCGTCCCAATTCGCATCGGTCATTCGCGACGACGCCGCAGCGTATTACCACGGTGCGACGTCGATCAGCCCCGAAGCGGTTGAGTACACACGCACGACACTCAAGAGCACGTTAGCCTCGCTTGGCGGCGCACTTGAAAACGAAGACGAACTGACGCCACAGCAACGCGACGACATCCGCACCATGGTCGACCGTTTGGCCGACTTGGCGGTGGCGACGATCGAAGAAGGCCGCGCCGATTTTGGTGCCCTTTTGCTTGCCGACCAAAACGACTTCAACTTTGTTTCCGGCGCGTTCGTTGCCGACGGAAACGAAGCCGCACAGATCGTCAAAGATTTGGCTGAGAAGGTCAAGAACGAGAATGGCGCTCCGCGATTCAAATTTGACGTTTCGAATTACAAAGACGTTGCCATGCATGTCATCGAAGCTGATGTGCCAGCCAAAGAAGACGAAGCCCGCAAGGTCTTTGGTGACACGCTGCGAGTTCACATCGGTACCGGTCCCAAGGCCGTCTATGTTGCCGTCGGTGACAACAGCGAGTACATGATGAAGGAATTGATCGACAAAAGCACGCTCGACCAAGGTGCCGATCGTCCCGTGGGCCAATTGAAGATGACGCTGTTGCCGATTCTCGAGTACGCCAATTCGATCGAATCGAACGAAGTGATCTCGGCCATGATCAGCGCCTTGAACGCCGCACCGGACCAAGGTCGCTTGACCGTCGTCCAGTCCAGCATCGAGAACGGCCAATCATCGGCGATACGGATCGGCGAAGGACTCCTTCGCGCCATCTCGGCCGCGGTAATGCAGTCGCGTCAAGGCGGCGCGCCGAACCAGTTCTAGTCATTGGCGGCGATTCCAAGTTCAGGTCCAATCATCGTGGCTCGGCAGTCCTCGCTTACAAGTTTAGCGAGCGATTGACGGGCCACGAATGTTTGGCGACCGGACAACCATGCGCCGTTGCGGTGCAGCGACAGATTTTCTTCTATTGCCTTTTGACAAATAAGTTTCCGAGTCCAGGTGGTTCCGTTCACATGTTCAAAAAAATATTGATCGGCAGTTTGGCGATTGTTGCGATCGTCATGTTGTGGCGACGGGGTCAGACATCGTCCGCCGAGTCGACGAGCGTTGCGATACATGTCGATGCACCCGATTCGGTATCCACGCTGACCACGAACGTGGGCGACAACGCGCCGACAATGGCGATGGTGCTGGACAAGGCGAACGCCTCGCTGCGGCGAATGAAGCAAGAGCTAGACGACTACACCGCGCGTTTCGTGAAGCAAGAGCGAGACACCTCAGGGAATCTGAGCGAGCCATCTGAAATTTCGATGCGGGTTCAGACTCGATTCGGTGGCCCTGACAATCGATCACCACGCCGCGTTTATCTACACTTCAATTCGCCGGCGGCCGTTGCTGGACGCGAGGTTCTTTGGGGCGAAGACTTGTATGACGGTAAGATGGCGGTCCACGAAGTAGGCATGATTCTGGGTCTGAAAACGATCTGGTTGGATCCCAATGGAATGATTGCCATGCAAGGACAACGGTTTCCGATCAGTGAGATCGGATTGGTCAAGCTGGTTGAAAAGCTGATCGAGCGGGGCGAAGTCGATCGCGATGATTCCGATGTCACGGTGACAATCACCGATGGCCATCGATTCGATGATCGCGACACCCAACGGATCGAAGTCCGACGCAAGCGGCCCAACGGCACCGAGGATGATTTCTCGAGAGCCGAAATTGTGATCGACCCCGAACGGGAGTGGATCCTCAGCTATCGCAGTTTCGGGTGGCCGGTTCCAGGGGAAACCGAGGCTCCGCTGCTGGAGTCCTATGCCTACCACGATTTGGAAACGAACGTGGGTTTGACGGATATCGACTTCGACACCAAGAACCCGAGCTACCGTTTTCCGAAGTTCTGATCGAGTATCATGAGAGGCGTTCGGCGCCCCGTGCGCGGCCGCCGACACAGCTCGCACACTCAACATCACAGATTCGGAACGACCATGGATCGACGAAACTTCTTGACGGGCGCCACGTTGGCTGCCGCCACGGTTGCTGCCACGCAGACGCGTGCGTACGCCGCCGCTGGTTCCAAGCCGCGGCGCGTGGGGCTGATCGGTTGCGGATGGTATGGCAAGTGTGATTTGCTGCAGTTGATGAACGTCGAGCCCGTCGAAGTGGTGTCGCTGTGCGATGTCGATTCGCAGATGCTTGCGCAGGCAGCCGATTTGATCGAGTCACGCCAAGTATCGAAAAAGCGGCCCCGTACCTATGCCAACTATGTGGACATGTTGGCCGAAAAAGATTTGGACATCGTGTTGATCGCAACGCCGGACCACTGGCACGCATTGACGATGATCGCTGCGGTCCAAGCGGGCGCCGACGTTTATGTGCAAAAGCCGACCGGTTGCGATGTGCTGGAAAGCAAAGCGATGCTGGACGCGGCACGCCGCACCGGACGGGTCGTCCAAGTCGGGACCCAACGCCGCAGCACGCCTCACTTGATCGATGCCAAGACCCAGGTCGTCGACGCGGGATTGCTGGGCGACATCGCGCACGCGGAAGTGTGTTGTTACTACCACATGCGGGCCAATAAGAACCCGCCCGACTCGAATCCGCCAAAGCATCTCGATTACGACGCATGGACGGGACCCGCGCCGATGCGTCCTTACAATGAATTGGTTCATCCCCGGTCGTGGCGAGCGTTCATGGAATACGGCAACGGAATCGTTGGCGACATGTGCGTTCACATGTTGGATATGGTGCGTTGGCAATTAGGACTCGGATGGCCCAAGCATATCGCCAGCAGCGGCGGCATTCTGGTCGACACCGAATCCAAAGCGAACATCTCGGACACGCAAACGGCCACCTTTGACTTCGACGATTTAGATGTCGTGTGGACACACCGCAGTTGGGGTGACGCGCCGGATCCACAGTATCCCTGGGCAGGCATCATTTACGGAACGAAGGGGACGTTGAAATTGAGCGTCAATCGATTCGACTTCATTCCCCGCGGCGGTGGCCAAAAGATCCAAGGTGAGGCGTTGATCGAATTGGACAAGTATCCGACGGATGCGAGCGATAAAGAGAAGTGGAACCTTGAACTGCATGTCGCGTCCGCGATTCGCGGTCACATGCGAGATTTCCTTGCCGCCGTGGATGCGCGAAGCAACCCCGTCGCCGACATCGAGCAAGGGCACATCAGTAGCGCGTCGTGCATCATGGCGAACGTTTCATCAGCGATTGGCCGTTCGATCGAGTTCGACCCGGCGACCCACACCGCCGTCGACGATGCCGAAGCCACCGCCTTGCTTCAACGTGAATATCGCAAGCCGTACGTCCATCCGGCAACCGTTTGATTTTGGGATTCCGTTCGCTCACTTCCACCATAATCGAGTCGTCTTTTGTTTGGTAACGTCGCGCGTACTTTCATCGCTTGCATCGTAGTGACCGCAACCGCAGTTGCCGACGATTGGCCCCAGTGGCGCGGCATCGATCGCGACGGGCGGATCGACGAACCGGGCTTGATGCAAGCACTTCCCGACGGACACCTGCCACGCAAATGGACGGTTGAAATTGGTGCCGGCTACAGTGGTCCAACCGTTGCCAATGGCCGTGTGTACGTGACTGATCGTGGGCTTGATCAAGACGACACCGAGATCGAACGCGTCTTGTGCTTTGACGCCGAAACCGGTCAAGAAGTTTGGAAGCACTCGTACCCGGCGGTTTACGGCGATATCGGCTATCGCGCCGGCCCTCGTGCGTCGGTGACGATTCACGGCGACTCGGCAATCTCGGTCGGTGCCGCAGGTCAATTGATTTGTTTCGCTGCTTCCGATGGGACGATCCGGTGGCAACACGATTTGCGAAAGGCCTACGATGCCCGCATGCCGATCTGGGGGATCACCGCCGCACCGTTGGTCTACAAGGATTTGGTGATCCAAGTCGTTGCCGGCGCTGGCGACGCGTGTGTGGTCGCGTTCGACCTTTGGACCGGAAAAGAAAGTTGGCGGTCGATCGATGAACCGGCCGGCTACAGTTCGCCGATTCTGATTCGTCAAGCCGGTCAAGACGTTGCCGTGGTCTGGACCGGTGCCAGCATCAGCGGCTTGGATCCAAAGTCCGGCCGAGTCCATTGGCGGGTCGAAATGCTACCGCGAAATATGCCGATCGGCGTCCCCACGCCCGTCGTGGCCGACGACCTGTTGTTCGTGTCGTCGTTCTATGACGGATCCATGTTGATTCGCTTTTCCAAGGACGAATTGACGGCCCAGAAAGTCTGGCATCGCGCCGGCACCGATGAAATCAACACCGACGCGCTTCATTGCATGATCAGCAATCCGTTGATCAAGGGCGATCACATCTATGGCACCGACAGCTACGGACAACTGCGATGTTTGGATATTGCCACGGGCGATCGCGTTTGGGAGGACACGACGGCGGTACCCAAAGCGAGGTGGGCGACGATCCACACGATCCGCGATGGTGATCGTGAAATCATGCAGAACGATCAAGGCGAGTTGATTTTCGCCACGCTGTCACCGGCCGGCTACCAAGAACACTCCCGCACCAAACTGCTGGCACCGACGCGGAAACAACTGCCCAAACGCGGCGGCGTGACGTGGTCGCATCCCGCGATCGCCAACGGGCATATCTATGCGAGGAACGACAACGAACTGATGTGCGCGTCGTTGCTTCCGTAGGGAATGGGGTTCCGTAGAGACCGACTGGAAACGAAAGCGGCATTCGGCGACGCCGACGCGTCGATCTAGAATCGTAGCTCGGCACCGAGGTTCAGTCCGTGGGCCCAATATTGGCTTTCCACTGGTTTGAACAGCGGTCGAAGTCCGTCGGTCACGGCGGGATCTTCCGGTGGGAACAGATTGCTGTTGACGTCTGTGTCGATTTGATCGCCTGCACGCACGACGTTGGGGAAGTACACCATCGTGTAGCCGACGGTCGCGTCCAGCCAATCGGTAAGGCGGATGCCAAGGGTGAACCCGACCTCGGGGATCATCGTGAACTCGTCCTGCTCGAAGTTGCCAATGTTGGTTCGTTGCGCAAGTAGGCCGCCGTTGTAATTTTCGGTAACGCCGTTTTCAGTAATGGCCGTTCTTCCGCGAATGTCCGTTGATCGTTTGTTGTTGCCTACCGCGACGCGGAGCAACGATTCCAACCAAGCACGTTTGAAGTTGGCTTGGTGAACAACGCCCAACTGCAAGCCACGGAACTCGTTGCTGGTCCGAAACGATTCGTTGATCGCGATGGTCCCGGGCGCGGTGGGGATCAGTGATGTGATTCGTTCGTTGAAACCTAGTCGATCGTCGAGCTTCATGTAACGATAGCCAATGATCCAATCGATGCGATCCGTTTCTCCGTTCGCATTGCAGATGCCCGTCGGGCACAACCCGGCTCGACCGTTGATCAAAAATGATTTGAAGTCCGTGTCCGAATCGATGGCGATTGATCCCGAAGCGGTATCTCGAAACGAAATCAATTGGGCCGTGTCGAAACCGCGGCTGACGTCGAAAAAGGGGCGTGCCAAGACGCTGCTGCCGTTGCCCGATCCGCGGTAGTCATCACTTTGGTTGCCCAGTAATTGAAAGTACTCACCCTCGATAGCAAACGTGGCTTGGGGTGTCAGCCAGAAGCCTGATCGAAACCGGATACCCGGTGACGAGTCGCCATTGATTTCACCACCACCGAACAACGTGTTCGTTCCAGGCTGTCCTAACACGCCGGCTTGCGTTCGAGCCGAAGTAGCGGGGCCGGTGGTCACGAGCGAGGGAACGTCCATCCCCTCGGTCCACCATTGCAGGTACTCGGTCCGTACCCACAAACGATCCGCGATCGTCATCGGCCCGGGCAGGTAACCGCCCAGATTGGGCGTGCTGAAGTTGGGGCGTCCGAATATCGCTTCGCCGCTTGGCAACCATTGACTGGCCTGGGCCAAGTTGCTGGCGTAGGGGTCGCCGCTTGACGTGAAGGAGTTATTGACGACGACGGGACCGGGGCCCAGATAATTGCCCTGCGCAAACACGTGCGACGCGATCAGCGAATGCACGCAAATCAGCCACAAAGCGACAACGATAGACCGACGAGGACTCAAGCGGATTCTCCTCAACATTTCTTGCTCATTTCACCGATTTCCGTTCAAGAATCTCGGCGTTTGAACCGGACGGTCGCTGAAATCGCTCGGCCGCGTCAAGACGGAAAGCGAGTCAACGCACGGTTGCGTACGGTTCCACCCACCAATGGCGTGAAACACGTCTCGATTCCTACGCCCGCACGCGATTTTGACTGTAGCGATTGTGCCTGTTTCGACGATGAGTCCGGATAAGCGGGCGAGCGCTCTTCGGAGGTCCGCGTTTTGATCCTTCGTTTTCTCTCGGTCCAAAAGGTGGTCGCGGATGCGCCGCTCACTAGCTTCCCTTGTCATGATGACCGCTTTTGCATTCGGTGCCGCGCCGGTAGCATCCGCGCAGACCGCAGGCGAGCCACAACTGAGAACACTTGCCGTTCCGGCCGAGCATGCCAAGCTGATCGCAACGAAACTGAGTCTTCAGTTCCGCGAGACGCCGGGCGTTCAGATCGCATCGGACGAGAAGAACCAGCAATTGTTGATCATGGCGCCCGCCGGCATGCAGACAGACATTGAACGCGAGGTCCAATCGCTGGTGGCATCGCACGTTGCAACAGCATCGTCGGCCGAAGGTCGCTCGCCGTTGAACGTCACGCTAAAGCAGATCACGTGGCGCGAGTTCGAAGACGACTTACAGCACCTTTCGAACGTGCCCCTAAGCGTCACCACCAGCCGCAATGGCGAACGTGCGTCATTCCAATTGGCCTCGGTCCCACTTGGCGGAACGACTGTCGAGGTTGATCGTCGCAACAACTCGGTGACCGTCATCGCCCCGACCCCGTCGATCGCGGGCTGGGAAAAGATGATCACAACGTTGGACCAGAATCGCGAAATTTCCGGCGATACGACGGAAGTGATGAAGTTACAAAAGGCCGAACCGGCGCCGATTCAACGTGCGATTCGGTTGCTGAAAGATCTGGAAAGTCGTCCGGGTCAAACCATGGCCGCGGCTCCGTTGCGGGCCGGATCACCATTTCGCAACGCAGTCTTCCAGCAGCCACCGGGCGCCCAAGGCGGGGCCGCGACCGCCAACGTTCCGGCCGAGCAATTGCCCGATGGAGCTGCGACGGACGAAGGCGGCGCCGGTGTGATCGGTGACACCCAAATTCAATTCGTTCCTGAACTCGGTACGATCATCATCCGAGGTGCAAAGCGAGATGTTCAACGCGTCATGGACGTGATCAAACAGATCGAAGAGCAAAGCGAAGTCACCAAGCCCGATGTCGAAGTCGCGCAACTACAGCATGCCGACAGCAACGCCGTCGCTACACTGCTGCAACAGCTCTACACCGATGTGTTGTCCGCTCGTCAAGGCGAGGTCAGTATCACGGCGCTGGATTCGCCCAATGCGTTGTTGTTGATCGGCCGGACCGAAGCGATTCGCAGCTTGATGGACTTGATCGCGAAGATCGATACGCCCGTCGCCGATACCAGTCGTTTGCGAGTGTTTCGATTGCAACACGCTTCGGCCGTCGACGCGGAGCAAACCATTCAGAGCTTCTTTGCCGACCGTCCCGGATCGGGCGATGACTTGCGTCCTGCCCTAGGGCCAAGGGTTCGCGTCTTGGCGGATTATCGCACCAACTCGTTGATCATCAGCGCCGCACCGCGTGACTTGGAAGAAGTCACCCGATTGATCAACGATCTTGACGTTCAGCAAATTGCCGCACAAAGCCAAATCAAAATCTTCCCGTTGTCCAACGCAATCGCCGAAGACTTGGCGCCGGTGATTCAGTCGGCCATCAACGGCGAAGGCGAGGGGGGCACGGACGATAATCTGACGCGACCTTCAACGACGCTTTCGATCGTCAGTGTAGATTCGGACAGCAACCAATTGCTCGATTCGGGAATCTTGGCCGGCGCCGTCATCACCGCCGATACGGGTGCCAATTCGATTGTTGTTCGGGCACCGGCCGCCAGCATGTCGTTGATCGGCGAATTGATTCGTCAACTCGACCGTGCACCAGGCGTCGAATCACTGGTCAAAGTGTTTACGATCGAAAACGGTGACGCGCTGCAATTGACGACCGCGTTACAAGACTTGTTCGGCACCGAGGCTGCGACCAGCGGCACCAGTGTCGGTGCAGGCAACCTTGGCGGATTACCGTCCAGCAGTGCCGGCGGCGACAATTCGTTGGTGCCGCTCCGCTTCAGCACCGATCAACGGACCAACGCGATCATCGCCAGTGGTTCGGCGGATGACTTGGACGTGGTCGAAAGCATCCTGCTGCGTTTGGATAGCCAAGGGTTTGCCGAACGCATCACCGAAGTGATTTGGTTGCGTCACCAGGCGGCCGCCGACGTCGCCACGGCGCTGACCAGTTACGTCCAGCAACGCACGCAAACGGTCAATACCATTCAACAATTCCAACAAGGACTCGGTCCGTTCGACTTGCCCGATCGTGACTTGATCGTAGTTGCCGAACCGGTCACCAACAGCGTCCTGTTGAGCGTATCGCCGCGTATGTATGAAGACGTGCGTCGGATGATAGACCGCCTGGACCGTCGTCCACCGATGGTATTGATCAAGGTGCTGCTCGCCGAAGTCTCGCTGGATGATGCGTTTGAAATCGGCGGTGAAGTCGGCTTACAAGACTCGTTGGTCTATGACCGCGGCATTGCCGCGGGCGCTTTTCCGGGGGCCAACGCACCCAGTGCACCGGGGTTCAACTTCAACAATATCAATCAACCCAACGTTAACTCGTTTGGTCAAAATAATATTGCCGGCCGCGGCGTTTCGAGCTTCGGCGTCGGAACGACAAACTCGGCACTCGGTTACGGCGGTTTCGTGCTGAGTGCGGCCAGCGATTCGGTCAGTCTGTTACTTCGTACGTTGCAAGATGCCAACCGACTGCAAATTCTTAGTCGCCCGCAACTCATGACGATGGACAATACCGAAGGCTATGTGCAAGTGGGGCGTCAAGTCGCTCGGATTCGTGACGTAACGCAAAACGTCACGGGCACCTTGGTTTCAACCGAAGACATTGAGGTTGGTCTGATTCTAAGCGTTCGACCTCGTGTGGGCAGCGACGGCTTAATCATCATGACCGTCGATGCGACTCGATCCGCTCGAGACAACGCCAATGGAACACCGATTCCCTCCGGCGACGGATCCGTGATCATCATCGACGACATCATTCGCACCACGGCTCAATCTGTCGTGGCCGCGTACAGCGGCCAGACCGTTGTGTTTGGTGGACTGATTCAAAAACAACGATCGCAGTTCAGCCGCCGAGTCCCTTACTTGGCCGACATTCCGTTGCTGGGCTACTTCTTTAAGTACGAACAGGAAACCGAAACTCGTAATGAGCTGTTGGTCGTGCTGACGCCCATGTTGGTCACCGGCGAAGAAGACCTCGAGTACATCAAGCAAACCGAATCGAGCCGCATGAGCTGGTGCTTGGCCGACGTGGTCGAAGCACACGGCGATGTTGGGCTGAGCGGCGGATACGGGTTGTGGGGACCGGCCACTGGTGCCGTGATCTATCCCGACCTGCAACCGACTGTTGATGAAGTCATCATTCACGACACCATGCAGGGTGATGGATCGGTAACGCCCTACTACGATTCGACAGGCATGGGCGTTGACGGCGCAATGATTGATTCCCGATCGATCATGATGTCGGATAGGAACTTCGGCACACAGGGACTGCCTCAGTCGGTGATCGAGGCCCCTGCAATGGGGTCTGGGCTCTATACCGATCCCCGATACGCGCCGAGTGGATCAATTCCGACACCCGCCGCGCCGGTATTGCCAGCGACGCCGATCCCAGCGATGCCGAACGAGTTGCCGCAGGCATCCAACGGATTTTCGACCGGGACCAACCAAGTCAGTTGGATTGATCGAGCCGTTGATGCCAACAAAAACCCGTCAAGCTCCGGTGTAACCCCTCGTCCGCGTCCGATCCGCATCGGATCCGGTGAGCAAGGAATGCTCAACAACGAGTGATCGATGGCACGAAGATCGACCACCGCATGGTTGGTCTTTGACAACCGCACTTGTTCAACGCAACCGCCCGTTGAGCAAGCGGGTACCAATGGACTCACTTTTGCAGATCGCAAGTGAGTGAGAGATCAAACGACCCAATTGACCCTATCTTGAACGGATTCAAAGATGCGAATCTCACGACGACAATTCGCCACTTCGGCCGCGCTGCTGATCTCGATCAGCTCCGTTGGCTGTGCAACGATGCAAAAAAAGCCAGAGAAAACCGACAAGGCTGAGAAGTCGTTCCTCGATCGAATTCCGTTCGTCGGAAAGAAGAGCGACGAGGCGCCCGAACCGTATCCGAACCCGGTCAAGATGGCTGCCACTTGGACGCCCGATACGTTGGTTCAAACCGGACGCACGCCCACCCGCGGTTTCGGCGGACGCGTGTTCTTCTATGACGAAAAGTCTCGTCCCGTTCCTGTCGATGGCACTCTGATCATTCACGGATTCGATGACACGGTCGCGTCTGCTGAAAAGGGCGCGAAACGATTCGAGTTTACTCCCGAACAATTCACACGTCACTTCAGCCAAACGGATCTGGGCGCTTCCTACAGCGTGTGGGTCCCCTGGGATGCGATCGGCGGCGAACAGCGACGAGTATCGTTGGTCACGTCGTTTCGGACGGCCGAGGGCAAGCTGATCCAGGGCGTTCCGGCGACGGTCCAGTTGCCAGGCGCGAAAGTCGCCAAGTCGCCCGAAGAAGAACTCGCGCGGATGTCACCACAGTATCAGCAGTTCCGCGCGGCTGCCGATGGTGGCCCTCGTCAATCGGGACTTACGACAACGACGATTGCCCGCCGGCAAGTTCCCATTGAACGCACCGGAGCTCCCGCCATCAACGTTCCGTCGGATTCTAGAACGCCGACGCGGATGATCGCAGAAGGCGGCAACACACCATCGTTGGATATTCCGATGATGAAGCGGGCAACCCGTCCAACGGTGATGCCCGCCAGCGCGGTCTTACCCACCAAGCAATAGTCGTCACGTTTAGCAGCCTGTTGAAAAAGGGGTCTGACCCTTTGGAGCCGTTGCTGAAACATTGTGAAGTCGAAACGTCGGAGAGGGTCAGACCCCTTTTTCACCAGGCAGTTAGACTACTGGTTTCCGCCTGCGACGATCAAGGAAATTCCGACGCCAAGCATCACGATGCAACCGGCTAGGAATTTCCATGTGGCCTTCCCGTTTTTGAACACGTGGTAGATCGCGTAGGGCGGCAGGATCGCAAGGAAACCTTTTTTCATCTCTTCCTTGAACGCGTGGATCACGATCATCCCGTACGCGCCAATCCCGAATGTGGTGAACGCCGATCCGGCTAGGATCAAGAACGTACCCATCGGGTTGAACGAAATGGTTTCGTCGATACGGCGCGACGCGTTGACGGCCAAAACGGCGATGCACAATCCGCTCATCAACATGAACAGGACCAACGCCAGCATCCACCATGGCATGCCGGCCCCGGCCAAAACGGCATCGTCAAGCTTCTTGGCTTTCGCCATGTCGGCCTTGGCTTTCATCAAAGCCAGTGTGCCGTGGCTGATGTCGACGCCCGCGGTTTTGTGAGCCTCCATCCGGACGCCCTGCTCCTTGTGGAAGCCACACTTGGTGCAGAATACTGATCCGGCAGTCATTTCGACACGGCAGGCCGGACAGACCTGAGCGACCTGGGCGGAAAAGCCTTCTTCGTTAAACAGGTCGTCCATCCGACTGTTTTCCGGAGCCGCAGCAGGCCTCGCGGCCGTTGGCTGAGCCGCCGGCGGTGCGCCTCCGGGGACGCGAACCGTGGTCGCACACCCCGGACATTTGACCGCTTTTCCAGCCATCGTATCGGGAATATTGAGTGCTTTGCCGCACTGACACTTGACTTGGATTGGCATTTTGGACGACGAGGGAAGAGAATCGGGTTCGCGGGATCGATCCGTATTCTACTTCGTAAACGGCCCCTGATCGATACTGTCTGCGATTCGCGTCGGGTTACCTGTATTGCGGGTTACCTGTATTGCTCGTGGCAAGCATCGCAGCGCCCGCGGATCAGACTAACGCCCGAACGGGCTCCGTCGAAATCCGCTCGTTCGATCGCCGCGACGACTTGCTTGGACTCGCTGATCATCGCCCGGCTCAGGTTGGCGTAGTCATCGTCGTCGGCTTCGTCCATTCCTTCTTTGGTCAACACTTCGCCCAGCGCCGAAATCAGTTCTGCGTCTCGACGAACGGCGTCAACATTCTCGGCGATCGCCGCCGCGTCGCGACTGTTCCCTTCCAGAGATCCGATCAACCGCTCGGCGTATTCCATCAACGGCGAACGGTCCGCGATTTCAGTCCATACGTTTTCGGGTTCGGCATCGCGAGAGTTCAGCCCCGTGCCCGACACCAAGTCCTGCAAGTCGGCCTTGCGTAATTTTGCCTCGTTGAACACTTGCGTCGAACCGGCTTTGCAGTTGAATGCTGTTCTGGCCAACAGGTCACGGGCGGCGGGTGCGTCGCTCTTCCACCGAACGTCCGCGGAGTGTTCGTGGATGATGGCAAACAGTGTCGCCAAAACGGTCAGATCCAAACGAGCATCTTGATATCCACCGCTGTTGAACGCGCCGGGCGTTGTGACGATCGAATCGAAATGCAGACGGACTCGTTTCACCTCGTCCTCCAACGATACCGGTGAAATCAATCGCGACCACGTATCGTTGGTCGGCTCGCCATCGCTGCTGGCGACTTTCGATGCGGCCTTCGATTGCATCGCTTCGGCTGACTTGCGAAGCGTCGACAGCAATGGTCGCTCGCCTCGTATTGCCTCGCTCAGGTCGTCAAAGAAAATCCCCCGCAGCTGATCACTTGAAACTGTCGGCGCCGGTGCTCGACGTTCGCCAACACGCTTCTCTTCCGCGATCGCGGACGAACCGAAAGCAATCAACAGTCCCAATGGAATCGAAAGTCGTGTCATCATCAAACGTTTCTTGGTTAAAGGACTGGTCTAACCTACGGCGCGCAAAGATCCAAAATTCGCCGCATCTCCGAAACAGCCTCTTTCATGCCGACCATGACCGCCCGGCTGACGATCGAGTGGCCGATATTCAGCTCGATCATATCGGGCAGCTTCGCAACGTCGCGAACATTGATGTAGTTCAGCCCGTGCCCGGCGTGCAGTCGCATGCCCGCGGCGGTGACCTCGCGTCCAGCGGCGGCCAAACGGTCGAGTTCTCGTTTTTGATCTTCTCGACCTGCGATCGCGTACGGCCCGGTGTGCAGTTCGACTGCGTCGACGCCCAATTCGGCAGACGCGCGGACCTGATCCAGATCCGGGTCGATGAATAGGCTCACCAAAATACCGGCTTCTTTCAATCGTGCGACGGCGGCTTTGACGCGACCCGCATCTCCGGTCACATTCAATCCACCCTCGGTCGTCACTTCTTCGCGACTCTCGGGTACCAACAATCCCCAATTCGGTTGCGTGCGACAACAGATCGCGACGACTTCGTCGGCGCACGCCAACTCGAAATTCGTCTTCACTGTCACCGTCGCTTTCAGGATCTCGACGTCGCGATCTTGAATGTGACGTCGATCTTCGCGCAGGTGAAACGTGATCCCGTCGGCGCCACCCTGTTCGGCCAGCGCCGCGGCAACGACCGGATCGGGTTCATACGTCCGCCGAGCCTGACGCACGGTCGCGACGTGATCAATGTTGACGCCGAGTTCGATCATGGCGGAGTAGGCAACAGGTTTCAGGTGACAGGTTTTAGGAAACAGCAAATAGGTAGAGGTGGTGCAGCGTCGGTTCCAAGCAAATCCTGTTGCCTGAAACCTGACGCCTGTAAACTCCTCCCTCAGCTATCGATCTCGACGCGTTCGCCGTTTTTGTCGCGGCAATCGAGTTCGAGGTGTTCGGGGTAGAGCGCTTCGCTGCCCAGAATCTGTACGGACATCTTTCCGGTGTCTTCCAATAGCATGACGTCCCGACGCTTGCGGTTGTTCAGGTGCGCGGCGACTTGATCGTTGACTCGGATCGTGACCCGTTCGATGTGCGTGTTCTTCGACGCAAGCGCCAAAGTCCGGATCACCTCGATCGACATGCTCTCGGCCGTCTTGACCAACCCGCGTCCTTCGCAGCAAGGGCAATCGTTGTAAATGCTCCGTTTCAGACTCGGACGAATCCGTTGACGGGTCATCTCGATCAAACCGAACGGACTCGTCCGCAAGATTTTGGTTCGCGCGCGGTCCGTCGCCATCGCATCCCGCAGAGTGCGTTCGACTTTGCGGCGGTGGCTTTCTTTGCGCATGTCGATGAAGTCATTGACGATCACGCCGCCAAGGTCACGCAGTCGTAATTGACGCGCGATTTCTTTCGCCGCCGCCATATTCAGTCGGAAAGCGTTTTCTTCCGCCGAATCGTTGCCGCGGAAATTGCCGCTGTTGACGTCGATCGCAACCAACGCTTCGGTGGGATCGATCACGATCGAGCCGCCGTCACGCAACTGAACTTGGCGAGTGTTGATCTTCACGATCTCTTGTTCCAACTTGTACTTGTGGAACAGTGGCACGTCGCTGTCATAGAATTTCAGCCGTTCGACGACTCGCGGCATGCACATCTTCAAGAAGTCACGGGCCTTCTCGTACGACTCTTTTTCGTCGACCAAAATTTGATCGATGTCATCGCTGTAGATGTCCCGGATGGTTCGGATGATCAGATCGCTTTCTTCGTAGATCACGCCCGGTTCGGTCGTTGACTTGATCCGTTTGACGATCGCTTTCCAAAGTCGCAGCAAGTACTCGAGGTCATTTTCGAGTTCGTTCTCTTTGCGACCCGCTCCGGCGGTACGAACGATGAAGCCGAGTCCCTTGGGCGGGTTGAGCGCCAACAGGCATCGCTTCAATCGCTTGCGATCATCTTCGTCTTCGATCTTGCGGCTGACACCGACGCGAAGCAGCGACGGCATCAACACCAAGTAACGACCGGGGATCGAAATGTAGGTGCTAAGCGTCGGCCCCTTGGTACCAATGCCTTCTTTGATGACTTGCACCAAGACTTCGTCGCCGCGTCGAAAAATTTCTTGAATCGGAGGTTTGACACGAGGGCGACCGCCCTTGAATGCGTGCTTGGATCCACGGCCAGATTCGCGAGCTCGCTTGGCGGCCACTTCGGCCATCTCGTCCGATTCACGCATCACTTCGGCAGGGTCGTAACCGCCTTGGCGAAAGTATTGGGGTTCGACATCGCTGATGTGCAGGAATCCATTTCGACCAACGCCAAAGTCGACGAATGCCGCTTGGATACTGGGTTCAAGATTGACGATTTTGCCGCGGTAAATGTTGCCCGCAAACGCTTCGACGCTTTTGCGTTCCATGTACAGTTCTTCCAGCCGGTTGTTTTCCAACACGGCTATGCGGCACTCTTCGGGTTGCAGCACATTGATCAGCATTTCTTTTTTCATCGTTAAGCACCTCTTACGGGTGTTGGGCCGGCTTGATGCGATTGCAAAGTTTGCGTCAATCGCATGGACGCTGGCGGTGATTGTTTACGGGTAGCGATCTCGTCGAGATCGCTGGTTTCAAATTCGTTGTCCAAGTGGACGTTGGTTCGTGTGATCGTGGCTCCGCCGTCGATCCAATTGTCAAGGCTAAGCAGCGTTAACACATCGTTGGGGCGCAGCGATGCAGAGTTGGTTGCGATCAACGACAACACGATCGATTCGTCGTCGACGCGAAGTTCGTGAATCTGTTGTTGGACCACCAGCGTGACGGCCTTCTTTTTTCGCTCGATCGTGATCGATTCTTTTGACAACAGGGCGTCGATCGATTCGCCGATCCGGTTCCAATTGATGACCACGTCGTGGCCATCCACGCCGGTCGGCGCAGACACGCGATAATCGGTTCGTATCAGTTGGGCCTTGCCAAAACCGTCGGGCAATCGGGAAACGCGGTTGATCGACAGCCCCGGTTGGTTGTCGCGGACCAAGCGATTGAGCATCTCGGTGGGCGCGATCGATTCCGCCAACTCGATCTCAACGACTTCGTTGACGCCCTCGGCGCCCAGCGCCAACGCCGACGGAAATACGAACCGCGGCTTGGGTGTGAAGCCTTCGGTCATCGACAGTTTCAAGTCGGCGCGACGGGCGATCCGTTCCCACAATCGGATCATGTCTTGATGACCGATCCAACGCAGCAATCCCGTCTTTGCGAACCGCACCCGGTACCGAATGCGCTGCTGAGCGCACATCGCCGCGGACGAGTCATCGCCTGCGTTGGTCAGTTCATCGGTGGTGGTGGAAGTTTCGGTCACGAATCAAAGATTCAAAGGCTAGGGTTTTAAGTAACAACCAATTCGGGCACCAAACTGCCGAGTCGGTCGAGCAAATACATATCCACGTCGCGGGCGGCTTCGAGCTTCATGACGCGCTCGGCGATCTCACAACACTGTTGGACCGTGACGCTGCGAATCGCTTTCTTGACACGTGGCAAACTCGACGGCGGCACACTCAAGTTGCGAACACCCATGCCCAACAGCAACAGTGCCCGCGCCGGCATGCTGCTCATTTCACCACATACGGCCAGCGGCGTTTTCGATTCATCCGCGACCTGGACACAGTGGCGGATCAGCCGTAGCACTGCCGGGTCGCTTGACTGGTAAAGGTCGGCTACGGATTCGTTGCTTCGGTCGACGGCCAACGTGTACTGGGCGAGGTCGTTGGTCCCGATCGAAATGAAGTCGACTTCGCGAACAAAATGGTCGAGCATCATCACGGCGGCGGGGACTTCCACCATCATGCCGACCGGGATATCACCGCGGTACGGAATGCCCGCGTCATTCAAATCTTCGGCGACCAAGTTCAGCAACATGCGCGCTTGGCGTAGTTCGGCGATCGTTGTGATCAGCGGGAACATCACGCGAACGTCACCGTATACCGCGGCTCGCAAGATCGCACGCAGTTGGGGTCGGAACAGATCTAGGTTTCGCAGCGACAATCGGATACTTCGCAAACCCAAGAACGGATTGTGTTCTTGTTCGGTCAGCGGTCGGTGCCCCATCTTGTCCGCGCCCAAATCCAGCGTCCGAATCACGACGGGTCGACCGCCCATATCGCGAACGACTTCGCTGTAGGCGCGGTAGTGATCTTCTTCACTGGGCTCTTCGTCGCTGGACAGGTAAAGGAACTCGGTCCGATACAGTCCGATGCCATCGGCGCCACGCTCGAGTGCCGCGGCCGTCTCGTAGGGGAACTCGATATTGGCACTCAGTCGAATGCGAACGCCATCGGCCGTTTCGGCTGGCAGGTCGCGAAGTTCGGCCAATCGCTCGCTTAAAGAATTGCGTTGCTTGAGCCGTTGGCGATAATTCTTGAGCGTTTCTTCATCGGGATTGATGATGACGCGGCCGCGATCCCCGTCGACGATGACTCGGTCGCCGGCGCCGACTTGGTCCATGAATGCGCCAATTCCGACGACGGCTGGCAATTCCAAACCCTTGGCGACGATGGCGGTATGCCCGCCCGGGCCACCGGTTTCGGTCGCGAAACCGCGAACGTAGCGCCGATCCAAGTTCGCTGTTTCGCTGGGCGTCAGAACATGGGAGAGCACGATCACGGGCTCGGTCAATTCCGACATCGGCCCGCGAGTGACGGCGCCAAGTTCTAGCAGCAGCTGCTTTTCGATATCCAGCACGTCTTCGGCGCGGTCGGCCAACATCGGGTTGGAGAGTCGACGCAGCGCGGCGGCATAGTTGTGGAGGACGCGATTGACCGAATACGCCGCCGTTAGGTTTTCGTTGCAAATTCGACGCCGCAGTTCCGCATGCAAACGCGGATCATGCAGCATTTGCAACTGGGCCGCGAAGATGTCGCCGGTGTGTTCGCCGGCCACGGCGGAAGTTTCTAAGCGGCTGTTTTCCAATCGCGCCGACACGGCGTCGACGGCGGTCTGCAGGCGCGCGTACTCCTGGTCCGCCTCTTCGGCGGGCAGCATAGAGCGAGGAATTTGGTAACCATCCGCATCCAACACTAGTGCCGGACCGATAGCGACTCCTGGCGAGACAGGGATACCTTGCAGTTCGACCATCGTCGTGGGACAGACCGAGACGCACGCGCATCGGCGACACCGTTGTTCCATCGCGGGCAAGCCGCAACGAACCCGGCATCTGCATGCGAGCGGAACTGCCTAGGCAGCACTGCTTTCGTGACGCAATCCATCAAGTATTTCGTTTGATAAGTTGTAAGGGTTAGAAGAGACCAAGGCCCAGCAATGAGCTGCGCCGATGCGTCAACGACCCGCGATGTCGAATTCCTGATTCGAGATCACGAATCAACTCCTTTGGTCCCGTTATTGTCGTCGAATCCCGCCTCGAACAGTGCTGCGATTGAATCGATGGCATCCGCGGCGTCATCACCGGAAGCCGAGACGGAAAGCTCCGTCCCCTGCGAAGCACCCAGCGTCAAAAGCGACAAGATGCTTTTACAATCGACCCATTCACTGTTTTTGCCAATCATGATGGTCGCCTGATATTTGCTGGCCAAACGGACCAACAAATCTGCCGGCCGGGCGTGCAGCCCTTCGGCATTTCGGACAACCACGATTCGGGTGAGTGAGGCGTCGTTACTCATTAGCCAGACACGAACTGATTGTCGTCAGCTTCTTGCAGCAATTGCTGAATGTCATCGGGCGTCTTGCTCTGCTTCAAAAATCGACAGAACGTATCGTCGCGAAGTTGACGTGAAATATTTTCGAGCGCGCGGAGGTGATCGCCGGGTCGTTCGGGCGGGCTGATCAACAAAAAGAACAGCTGAACACGCTCTCCATCGAGCGAATCAAAATCGACGCCGCTTTCGCTGACGCCAACAGTACCCACTAGCTTTTGAACGCTGGGGTGTTTCGTGTGGGGAACTGCGACACCGCGGCCGATGCCGGTGCTGCCGAGTTCTTCCCGCTTCATGATCGACGAAATGATGTCGTCACGTTGATCGGCATTGATTTCACCGGCATCAAGCAGCGCTTGAACCAGTTCTTCGATGACCGCGTCTTTGGTTTGTGATTTGAGCTCGGCCCGAATGGCCTTGGTCGTAATAAAATCTGCGAACTTCATGGGGGGGCGATTCCTCGTCTGTGACTCTCCGGCGTCCCATCGAATCTGTATTGCCAAGGATTGAATCCGAAGGCAAGACACGGCCGATTGTGTTCCCGATCGGGCTGGGACTAAGAGAGCGTGCGGTAAATGTCAATCTTCGTCAGCGACGACCGGATCGATATGCTTGTGTCCGGTGGCTCGGTGACCAGTCTTCTTTTCTTTTAAACGGCGTAGTTGCTGCTCCACTTTCGGGATCACTGCATCAAGTGCCGCGATCACGGTGGTGGCCTCTGCGGTTGCCAAACAATCCTCGGCGTGTTCTGCCGAAACGATGACTTCCACCGAAGGCTTGTCGAGTTGTTTCAGGTCAATCGTCACTTCGATGGCATTGATCCGATCGTATAGTCGGCGGAGCTTTTCCACCTTCTCGACGATGAGCGGTTGATCTCCGGGCTGCAAACTGCCGTGACGTGCCGAAACGTTGACCTGCATGTTGCCTCTACTCCATCGGTGATTTGAACGTCAAGTTGCCCAGGTTGCCCTTCAAGCAAAGTCGAATGAGGCAAGTCGGAACAACTCCTTTTTCTCTCTCATTAAGCATAAGCGACATCGTCGCCCAGGAATAGCGATCCTTTTGCACTATCTGGCACGCCACTTTTTACGGACGCGGCGATCCCTAAGAACGTCACAAAATGCGGTAAATTCTGCATCCAGCCGCTCGACTTGTCGCGGCGGCGACTCTCGTGTTATCCACGGCTCGATCACGCGAGAGCCTCCCCGTGACAAAAACGCCGGCGGCATGCTAACTTAGGGAACGAACCGATTCCATTTCTGTGGATCCGCATTCCTCGAACCCCCCGCTTGATCCATGGCCCGCAAGGTCGTCAGTCGCAAGGCAAAAGCTGCCGAGGCCGAAGCTGCCGAAAAGCTAATTACAGACCAGAAGACCAAAAAGAAGTCCTCCAAGCGGACCAAAAAAGCCGCTGCGGACGTCCGATTGCGATTGTACTGGGGCGTGTTCAGCCAGAACCTCAAACGCGTCGCCGTCTTTGAATTCGACCAGAAGAAAGACGCCCAAAAACGAGCCGAAGAATTGAGCAAAGGCGGCAAATCTCCGCACTTCATCCAAAAGGTGAAGGAAGAGATCAAACCCGAATAGTCTGGCCATCCAAGCTCGAAGATTCGCCGGATGGGACCTGCTCGCATTCGACGGGACTGCTCGCTTTATTTGATGTGCACCGGATCGATATGAACGCACCGCAAGAACTGCCCGCCGACTTGCGGGTGCCCGCCGAGTGGGAACCGATCCAGTGCGTTTGGTTGGCTTGGCCGCATTCGGTCGACACGTGGCCCGGACGCTTCAACGCCATTCCCGCTTTCTATGTGGATTGGGTTCGAAAAATCGCCCAGTCGACGCCCGTGCGAATCTTGGCATCGGGTGAAGTCGCGGCATCGTGCCAGGCTGCGATCGAGGGGATCGCCAACATCGATATCGTCGATATCCCGACCAACGACGCTTGGATCCGCGACTATGGTCCGACGTTCGTCGTCAATCGTCACAGCGGCAAGGTCCACGCCGTCAATTGGCGGTACAACGCGTGGGGCGGGAAATATCCGCCTTGGGATGACGACGATGCCGCGGCGCTGAAAATCGCCGGGGACCAAAACCTTGCCGTCGCGACCAGCCGAATGTGCGTCGAGGGCGGCGCGATGGAGTTCGACGGTCGCGGACGAATGCTGACCACACCTGGGTGCCTGATCACCGAGGCCCGGAACCCAGGCTGGACCAAGGCTCAGATCTCGCAAGAACTGCACCGCCGACTTGGCGTCACCGAAATCGTATGGTTGGACGGTGGTGGACTGGACGGTGATGACACCGATGGACACATCGATCAACTGGCCCGCTTCATTGACCCGGAAAATGTCGTCGTCGCAGTCGCCGACGACGAAAACGATCCCAATCACGCTGGCCTAGAAGACAATTTTAGGCAACTGCATTTGTGGAGCGACGCCACCAAACCGCGAGTCAACGTCCACCGATTGCCGATCCCACCGGCCCGCGAAGTGTCGGGCCAACGTGTGCCCGAAAGTTATTGCAATTTCTTGCGATTGGGCAAGGATCGATTGTTGGTTCCCACGTTCGGCGCAGGCACCGATGATCACGCGATCGGGATTTTGGGCGAATTGAGCGGCATCCGTCCCGAACCGATCGATTGTCGCGAATTGGTGTGGGGACTTGGGGCGCTGCACTGTGCCAGTCGCGAGCAACCGGCCGCCTCGAAATCGATTCCGTAAGTATCGTTGATTCGGCCTGCGACCAAGCGGGGCACACACCTGGGTGTCCCGACTATAGTTCTTTCACGCTGTCGGCTTGTTTCCCCGTTTCGTGAAGTGGTTTGAAAATGTTGTTCTTGCGTAGATCCCTGGTGGGATGTTTTTTGATGCTTGGCCTAGTGGCTACGGCAGCGGATCGCGACGAATTGTTGAAGTCGGCCGCCGGCATCAATTTTTCGGGACCGACCGACTATGCCTCAGAGCTTCCTTTCGTTGACGTATTTCGAACGTCCCGCAAATGGATTTCTCAAACCGAAGGCGCGGGCTGGGGACAGGGCCCCGAATTGGAATTGGATCCCAGCGGCTACGTCACCAGACTGGCCAAAGACGCGTGGGCCGAAACGCCGGTTTGTAATATCGAAAGCGGTCGTTACCCCAGCGGTATCTACACGTTGATGCACGACGGTTCAGGGCGGATCGAGATCGGTGGCGCAGGCTCGATCACGAAACAGAACGGTCCAGGAAACTTTTCCGTCAAGGTGGATGCCAGTCGTGGCCCGATCTGGGTGCGCATTCGCGAGGTCGAACCGGGCAATCACATTCACAACATTCGGCTAGTCATGCCGGGTTTCGAAGGCGTCTATCAAGACAATCCGTGGCGGCCCGATTTCTTAGCGATGTGGTCGTTGATGAAGGCCTTCCGCAGCATGGATTGGCAACACACCAACAACTCGACCATCACAAACGCCGACGACTTCCCGTCGATGGACGACGCCAATTGGACCGAGCACGGATTGCCGCTGGAAGTGATTTGCGACTTTGCCAATCGCACGAACCAATCGCCTTGGGTGTGTGTGCCGCACTTGGCGACTGATGAAGCGGTGCGTCACATGGCGACTGTGATTCACGAATCACTGGACAGGGGCCAATGCATTGTCGTCGAGTATTCCAACGAAGTTTGGAACGGCCAATTTTCGCAGTGTCACCACGTTCAGGAGCGCGGCGTCGAATTGAAACTCGCAGCGAAATCTTGGGAAGCCGGTTGGAGTTATACGGGCAAGCGTTCGATCGAAGTCTTCAAAATCTTTGAAGACGTTTTCGGCGGAGCCGAGCGTTTGATTCGTGTGCTGCCGTCGCAATCGGCAAACGCCTATGTCGCTGGGCAGATCGTCCAAGCCGCGCTCAAAGATGGGGAAGCCGATGCGATCGCCATCGCGCCGTACATGGGCATGAATGTGTTTCCCGAAAAGATCGACGAGACACTTGCCCTTGGTGTCGACGGCATCTTTGAAAAAGCCCGTCGCGAGATTCTTCCCGAAACGATCGGACACATCCGCGATAACTACCGCGTCGCCGAACAGAATGGGCTGGCATTGATGGCCTATGAAGCCGGTCAGCACTTCGTCGGCATCGGCGCGGCGATGGACAACGAAAAGTTGACCAAGTTGTTGCACGACGTCAATTCCGACGATCGCATGGGCGATCTATACCGCGACTACTTGGCTGCTTGGCAAGACAACCACGGTCGGCTGATTTGCTTGTTCGCATCCACCGGCACTTGGTCCAAGTACGGCAGTTGGGGGCTAACGCAATTCGCCGACGAAGATTCAGAATCTTCGCCGAAGCTGAAAGCCGTCTTGGACTGGGCGGGTACAACGCAGTAGCCCGCACCAGGCCAATGGATCAGTAAACCAGTGGATCAGCAAACCAGTAGATCAAACGATCTCGGGGACTTCGTAGCCCTTTCGGTATTGGCGACGCAACATCGCGTTGGCCGTCTCGCTACCTTCACCGGTGAACTGTTCCGTCTTGGTGTCCAGCGACAGCAACGGACTGACATGAATTTCATCGCTGGCCAGCGACATATCGTATGCCTTCAAGTGATCGGTCATTTCGCCCAACAGCGATTCCCACTGAGGGTTATCGACTGCACTAACGCGATCGGGACTTGCCGATTGACCGGCGCGAAACGCGATGTTCGCTAAGTTGCACCATCCGGTACTGTCGTTGCCGATTGAAATGTCTGCATTCAATAGCGAACGATCTTGCGCACGCACCGCCTCGATGAAGTTGGCTTGATGTTTCACATCGCCGCTGCCTTTGAACGTGCGAATTTTCTTTCCGTCGTTGTCAAACGCCGTGCCGCGCCCGCGTTGACCTTCGTACCGACCGCCTTCGCAATAGGCGACGTAGCCGCTGTCGGGGCCTGGTTTCGAGGGCGACTTTTTACCGCCCGGTGCGGCTGGCAAATTGGATAGCCCGATCACAACCGGAATGTTCCCGGTGTCGAAGTACGCAAAGTGAACGTTGGGCGACTGGCCCGCATCGTTGTAAGCAATTCGGCCGCCACCACCGAGGATCTGTTTCGGAAGCGAAACGGAATCTTGGAAAACGGTGTTACGGACATCGTCCAAAACGTGAACGCCCCAGTTGCCCATCTCGCCGCTGCCGGTATTCCAATCCCAGTGCCAATCGTAGTGCAAGTTGTTGCGAAAGATCGGTTGGTCTTGGGCCGGGCCGAGCCACATGTCGTAGGCGACATTCTTGTCAATTTCCAGCGGCGTGTCTCGTTTGCCGATCGGTCCACGGATGCCGTATCGATTGACTCGCGCCGATTGGATTTCGCCGAGTCCTTTTTCTTCATGTAGAAACTTTTTGATCTCGGCCTGCATCGGGTCCGAACGTTGTTGAGTTCCGATTTGACAAATTTTGTTGTACTTGCGCGCCGCTGCGACGGTTTGCCGACCTTCCCATTGTGAATGCGAAAGTGGTTTTTCAACGTACACGTCTTTGCCCGCTTCCATCGCCCAAATCGCGGCCAGACAGTGCCAGTGGTTGCACGTCGCTACGACGATCGCATCGATGCTGTCGACGGCGATCAGGTCGCGCATGTCTTGGAACGTTTCGGCTTTCGAGTACTTCTTTTTCGCCGCCGCTAACCGGCCTTCGTCGACGTCACACAGTCCGGCGATGTTGACGCCGTCGACCTTGCTGAATTGATCCATCAACTGTCCGGCGCGACCACCGCAACTGATGAAACCCAGATTGATTTCGCCGTTCGCGTTAGCTGCTCGCAACACGCTTGGCGACGACGCCGTCGCTGCTCCGGCGGCCACCGCGGTGACGAGGAAATGACGGCGGTTCAAACGGTTCATCTTAAAAATTCCGTGAATGGGACTGGGCGGGATGTTGGATCTTCTTGCGAAGGACACTCATTCTACATCGTGGCCGAATCAAGTTCGCGTTGCAGCGGGGAAAACCCGATTTTCGCCGCACCGCTATTCGTCCAATTTCCGAAACTGGACAGCATCAATCACAACGAAGCCATCGGTGTCCTGGGTGTCGACACGAACCACGCCGGAATCCGTAAACGAAAAAATTCCCAAGTCGACGAAGAGCCCATCGACCGATGGCCGTTGACGTTGGTTGATCCGAATCGTCGTTTCACCACCATCGTGGACGACGGTTACGGGAACCTGGGTGGCGCGATTCGAGTTGGGCGGATAAGACATCCGGACTCGGTAGCGTCCGGTATCCAAAGGAGTCTGAAACGTAGCCGAAATTCCTCCGTCGGCCATGTTTCGGTTGTGACGATACCCCGAGTCCACAAAGGGTTTGTTGGTATGCGACGGTGTCCAGGCGCCCTTCAGAATCGCCCGCGAGTCATCGATGACAACGCCTTCCATTTTATTGGAAGGATGTTCATCGGTTGATTCTAGTTCCAGCACCTGGCCGTCATCGACCAACCGCTTCTTGAGCGTCTCGTAGGGTAAGTCTTGGACTGGCTGATCTTGGTCGATGGACAAACAAGCCGCAGTCGCCGCCGATTGGCCCAGAACCATGAAAACGGGCTCCATGCGAATCGACCCGAACGCCATGTGACTTGAGGACACACAAACGGGAACGAGCAGGTTTTGGCACTGAGATTTCTTAGGAACGATGGACCCAAACGCGATCTCGTACGCACGCGGCGTGTGTACACCGACGTCGCCTTCGTTTTGGACCCATCCGTCCGGAGTGACGTAACGTTGGACGTTGTGAGAATCGAGCGTGTAAGATCCCATGCCGATCGAATCGGGCGTTGGCTTTTTGTCCAAGCAGTCATGCTCGGTCATGATGTATTCACCAATCATGCGACGTGCTTCGCGAACATACAGTTGATGTGGCCATCCGTCGGTGTCGGGGAACTCGTCTTTGGGGAGTCCCCACTTTGACATCGCGTTGCGAACCTCGGCGGGCACTCTGGGATCGTTCGCCATGAAGTACATCAAGCCCTTCTGGTACGTTTCGTGTTCGGCAATGATCTCGCGACGTCGATCATAGTCTGCATCGGGATAATCGAAGTTCATGCCGATGTTGTCAGTACTGAAGGGACCATGGTTGTTCGTGTCGGTTTTATGATTGGGCATCCGATCGAATTTTTTGAACTGATCGCGCCATCCCGATTCAAAAACTCGCAACAATAATTCGTACTGGGATGCGTCATAGCCGGCGGGGCGCGGGAACGGTCGACGGTTCGCTTCGACGTTGGTCAAGCACATCCGGAAACAATACGCTTGGACCCGATTATCGCCGTCGGCGAAATTGCCGGGTGGATCGGCGCTGATTCGCGGCAACAGTCCGCTGGCCGGATCATTGGGCACAACGTAGGGTGAAATCGGCTTCGCAAAGAAGTGAGCATGGTGGAACACGCCGGTTTGGACACCGCCAAACGATTCATCGTATTTCTTGGCCGCCTCTCGTCCGACGTGGTAATCGATGCCGGCAGCGGCCATCAGATCGCCTTCGTACGTCACGTCGACGAACATCTTGCCACGGTACGTTTGACCGCTTTGGGTACGAAAAGATTCGATCCGCCCGTTTCGCATCACCACACCGCCGGGCGATCGATCGATCCATTGATCGCGAAAGACGGGGATTTGATACTCGGCCATCCAGTCGTCAAAAATTTGCTCGGCAACATGAGGCTCGAAGACCCACATTGTCCCGCCATCGCCGTCAGGGCCCGGTGGACTTTGATTGCGCGTGCCGAACTCCGATTGCGGTTGCCAATTCCACGCATCGGGGTTTTGGTAGTGTTTCCAAACGCGATGATAAAAATCGCGACTGAGTCCGCCAACGGCATTCTTGTTACCCGAGTCGGTCCATCCCAAACCGCCGGATGTCAAACCGCCGAGGTGCTTGTCGGGGCAGACCACGATGACCGACTTGCCCATCCGTTTCGTTTGAACCGCCGTCGTGATCGCTGCGCTGGTGCCACCATAGATGACGACGTCGTAGGCAACGGCATCGGGCGTATCAGCAAACAGCGACGACGTCGCGATCGGCATCGTCGTGACGGCGATGCCGAAAAGCAGCGACCGAAAGCAAAGTCGACTGAGCGCGAAAGCGGAGTGCAGTGAAAGCAAAGAGCGAACGTGTTTCACGACGCGACCACCTGGGCGAAATGGGGCATTGGGTTGGTAAAAGCGGCGGTTATCGTAACACGCGGGCGAACGGTTTGCGGGAAACTGAATCAACGAAACCGTGAGCGCTCGCTTCTTTTGACGAAATTGTCGCGATTCGCGTTTGGTCAGGTGCCGATACTTCTTGCGGTGGACTGGTCCGATTATTCGGATCGAGCCAATTGTGAGGTTTTACCCGTTAGTGATCCATGCACCTGATTCGAGCATCCTTGTTGGGCAGAGTCGCGTTGTTTTGGATTGCTTGCTGCGCGTCGATCAACGCCCAATCACCGGCGGGCTATACGGGTGAAGCCGCGACGGCGCCGTTCGTTTTGGATCCTCAAAGCCAAGTCGTCTCAGCCTCGGAGATTCCCGATTGGTTGAAGCTGGGAACGATCGAGCAGGTGGACGCACAGGTCGACGCTGCCGAAGTCACGGCGTCGGCGACGCTGCAGGTGGCAGATCTGATTCGGGTGAATCGACCCGCGCCCGTCGAGGGTGTGGATCTGTCGTCGGCCGATGATCTGGTCACGTTGATCGCAACCGGTGCAGAGTTAACTTCGGTGCTGCGGATGATTGCCGACCACCACGGATTGAATCTGGTCGTCGCGCCCGACATCGCCGGCCCGGTCACCGTCAGCATTCGTGGCGCGCGGTTGGACGAAGTGCTGGATGCCATCTTGGGTGTCGCCGGGTTTTCGTGGCACCGTGTTGGGAATTTGTTGTACGTGACGGGCGCCTCGTCGGCTGGCATGGACCCGCGTGTGCAGGGTCGATTCTTGCAAGTCTATCCGCTGGATTACGTCGCCGCGAAAGATATCGAACCGGTGGCGACAAGCTTGCTGTCGCAAGTCGGCAATGCCTTTGCCAGCGAAGCGGCGCCGGCGGACCAATTGCGAACTCGCGAAGTGCTTGTGGTCGAAGACACCGCCGCGGCGCACCAACGAATCGCACAATACATTGCCCAGATCGATGTGCCACCGAAGCAAGTTCTGATCGAAGCCCATGTGTTGCAAATCTCTTTGACCAATGAAGAAAGGCACGGCGTCGACCTGCTTGCTATGGCGCGAGTCAACAACAGCGGCATTGAATTGCAAGGAACGGGATTCACCGACGGATCGACAACCGAACCAACTGTTGCGCTGCGGATCAAGGGCAACGACTTGACCGGATTGGTGGAAATGATCGAGTCATGTACCAATTCGCGGACACTCGCGTCTCCAAAGTTGTCGGTCATCAATCATCAAGAAGCGAAGATCCAGATCGGCCAACGATTGCCTTATTCTGTTTCGACGACGACGCAAACGACGACGGTCCAGTCCGTCGAGTTTCTGGAGGTTGGTATCGTTTTGACCGTGCGTCCGGTGATCACCGATGACGGAAATGTGCTGATGACGGTGCTGCCCAAAGTTTCCGGTGGCAAGATTCTGCAGAACGGCTTTCCGGAAGAAGAAACAACCGAAGTGCAGACGACGATCATGATTCCCGACGGTGGCGGCGTTGTGATCGGTGGCCTGATTCGCGAAGAAAATCTACAAAGCCAATCGATGATTCCGTGGGTGGGGAAAATCCCGATCCTGGGGCACCTGTTTCGACGTAAAGCCGAAGAGTCTCGCCGCAACGAACTGGTCGTCGCGCTGGTCACGCACGTGATTCACGACTGCGTCGGCCCGCGACAACAAGAGATCATCGGTTTCGAGGAAGCGGTTCCCGACTTCGCCACTCGCGAACTGACCCGGATTCCTTACCCGAGCGGCTTGGTTCAGTAACCTCGGCCCAGTAACCTCGGCCCAGTAACCTCGGCCCAGTAACCTCGGTTGATCACGTTTGTTGTCCGGCGTACCGCATCAATCGCTTGATTGCTGCTTGCACTTCTTCGCTGTCGACTTCGATTGCGACTTCCATATTCATGGGCCACTCTGGACGCAGTCGTTGGTCGAATACGGTTTGACCGCAAGTCAATTCGCCTCGCGTTTCCACGCGGCCGGCCATCGCTTCCCATTGAAACAGGTCCGGTTCAACAACGCTTAGCAACGTTGTCGCGTCATAGAGTGGGATCAGTTCGCGACCCAATTTCTGGTGCGCGGTGCGGAACGCAAACGGCAGCAACTTGTGCAACAGCATCCCCGCTCGGGTGAACTTCGACGGCAAGTCTTCCAACAAATCAACGCCGAACAGAACCTCTTCGGTCACGTCCAGCGGCACCAGACTTTTCGTGGTCGCGGATGAAAAAATCTCGCTCGCGCTGATCGGGTCAAAGAAGATGTTGCGTTCGGCGACTGGCGTGGCGTTTCCGGGATACCCGACCGACCCGCCGCTGATCACGACGTTGTTGATCAGCGGGATCGCCATCGGGTCACGACGGCATAGCCGAGCCAAATTGGTCAGCGGTCCCAAACACACCAGCGTGATTTCGTTGGGGTTTTGGTGGACGAGATCGCCGATGATTTTCTCGCTGGCCGTCGGATTCTGGCGTCCTGGGGAATCGAAAAGAAAATCGCCCAGCCCGTTGCTGCCGTTCAAATGGCTGTCGTCTAGCACGGGAGCCCCTGTAATCGCGGTGGCCATCCCGATCCGCGGATAGCGGGCGGGATCGAGATGATGCACGATCGCCGTCACGTTTCGGGTGGCTTGGTCCGCCTCGACCGTTCCGGCAGTCGATGTGATCGCCAAAACGTCTAAACGAGGGTCAAATAGGGCGATCGCGATCGCAATGGCGTCGTCGATTCCCGGGTCACAGTCGATGATAATCTTGCGGCTCATCGCTAAAGTCTAGAATTATCGCGTTGTTTCAGCGACCCCGAATTTTGGGCGTCCGTACGCTTTCCTTTCTCTGCCGTCCGCCACCACCAACGACGACCATCCGCCGATGTCCGAAAACGCTCATTCCGCTTTCCCAGCCGCCATCCGCCAGGCCGTCGCAGGCGAAGATCTCTCGGTCGACCAGACCAGCGACCTGATCGACGCAATGCTGAGGGGCGAAGCCGGCGATGATGTCGTCGCCGAATTGCTGTTGGCACTGCGGGCCAAGGGGGAATCCGTATCCGAGCTGGTCGGTGCGGCCCGCGCGATGCGGCGACATATGACGCGGATACCTCACAAACACGATGTCCTTTTGGATACCTGTGGCACCGGCGGCAGCGGTAGCGGCACGTTCAATATCAGCACCGCTGTCGCGATCGTGGCCGCCGCCAGCGGTGTCGCCGTGGCCAAGCATGGCAACCGAAAAGCGACTAGCCGTACCGGATCGGCCGATGTCTTGGAAGAACTGGGCGTACGGATCGAATCGGATGCCGACGCGGTCGCCGAGCGATTGGATGCGATCGGTATTTGTTTCTGTTTCGCCGCCAAGTTGCACCCAGCCATGCGGCACGTCGTCGGAGTACGTCGCAAGTTGGGCGTCAAGACGCTGTTCAACTTGTTGGGACCGCTTTGCAACCCGGCCGGCGCCACCCACCAATTGCTCGGCACGTCGTCGCCCGATGCACAAGCGAAGGTCGCCGCGGCGATCGCCCAGCTTGGCACCACACGATCATTCGTGATCCACGCGTCGGACGGTCAAGACGAAGTCTCGCTCGATGGAGTCACGACCGCCATCGAAGTCCAAACCGAAGGCAAGAAGACGCTGACTTGGTCACCGCAGGACTTTGGGCTTTCGCCTTGCACGGCCGACGCTTTGGCAGCGATCGACCCCGCCGAGAGTGCATCAATCATCTCGCGGATCTTCGCGGGCGAACCGGGACCCACGCGCGACGCGGTCCTGGCGGGGACGGCGGCGGCGCTGTTGTTGGTTGGCAAAGTAGCCAACGTCGGTGAAGGGGTTACGCTTGCGGCTCGCAGCATCGATGCCGGTATGGCGACCGCGAAGTTAGAGCAACTGCGAGGCTAACGCCCAATCCGCCTGACCCCTCAATACATCGGACCCTCAATACATCGGCGTAGCGATTCCGCTTCCATCGACTTGCCAGGGGGTCCACAGGATGATCGGGTCGGTGACCTTCAAATCGCTTTTTCGCGGAGGGATCGTCAACGATTCGAGCTCCCAATCCTCGACTCGATACTTGTCGCCCAACGCCTTCAGTTCTTCGTTCAGTTCCGCGTCAAGATCTTGCATGTCCATCGCCAATTGCTTCAGAGTCTCTTCAGCGCGAACAACGTCGCTTCGTTGTTGCGCGGCGCGGCTGGCGCCTCGCGCCGCCGTCGAAACTTTTGACACGTTGGTGCGGCTAGCGACCTTGTTGCCCAAAAACGCACCCAAGATCGACGCGCCGACCGAAATGATCGATGACATTTTCGCCTGATTGTATTGCTCGGCTTCGCGGTCCACGCGATCTTGCGCAGTTTGCATCTTGTCGTTGATGGCCTTCATCTTGCTCGCGTATTTGTCTCGCAATTTTTCGGTTTCCATGTCGAGCGCTTCCCGGGCCGACTGTTTGAAGTGGTTGCGAGCTTCTATTTCTGTCGATCCGGCCGGCGCGTATTCCTTGATCAGCGGACCCTTGTACAAAGTCATCGTGTGGTGACGGTACAGATAGTCCTTGAACTTTTTCTCGAACGATCCGAAGTTGGACTTGCTTAGCATTTCGGTAGGCAGATCGGCGAACTGGTATTCCGCGTCGGGTTCGCTGGAAACGTCCGCGTCGACCGGCATGGGCTTACTGGTTTCCCACAAGTCGTCGGGCACGCCGTTAGCGCAGGACATGATCCGTTTTTCGTCGATCCAGGTATCCACGTCGGCGCTACTGCGAACATAGTGCAGCGATCCTTCGGCATAAATGGACGGTCGATACACCAAGCGTGAATCACTCGCCGCAACGACCATCGGTGCCAAGAACTTTTCTTCGACGCCTTGGGGAGCGACCGGACGTGACGGAGTCGCCGATTGTCCTTGGACCGATTCGCCTTGGTCAGTCGTCGCTTTCTCCATTTTGGATTTGCGATCCGCCATCAGCCGCACGATCTGGTCACGCGCAAGGGGACCCGCCAAGAACGACATCGCCCAACGAGTCTGAAACACACTGGGGCCGTCATCGTGAACGTTGTTCATTAGAAAGACGCGATTGCCCAGCGAGGCCAGCATTTGTTCCATTCGGTTTCGGTCGAACGGCTTGCCCGACTGGACTGCCGCGCCTTCGAGTCCTTCCAGCACGCGCGCCTTGTCTCGTTCGGTTTGCAATCGTCCCAAGAACCAGGTGCCGATGTTGGACAAACCCTTGTAATCCAAATCGACGGGGTTCTGGGTCGCCAACGTGATGCCCAATCCGAATGCGCGGGCTTGTTTGAGCAGCGTCAACATCGGTGGCTTCGTCGGCGGATTCTTAACGGGCGGAAAATACCCGGCGACTTCGTCCATATAGAACATCGCACGCAACGAACTGGTGCCGCTCTGCGTTCGCATCCACGCGAGCAATTCATTCAACAAGATCGTGACGAAAAACATCCGCTCGCTGTCGCTCAGGTGGGCGATCGACAGAATCGTCAGCCGCGGCTTGCCCTCCGGCGTATACAGCAGATTTTTGATCGACAGCGGCTCGCCGTCCAACCACGTTGAAAAGGCCGGTGACGCCAGCAGGTTGTTCAGCGTCATCGCCAACTTCGACCGATCCGCGGCCGACATGAACGAATCCAAATCCAACACGCCGACTCGCTTCAGCGGCGGCGATTGGATCAAGCCGATCAAGTCGCCAATCGAAACATTGCGGCCCTCTCGCCAGCAGTGGTCGAAAATCGATGAGATCAAAATGTGTTCGCGGGAAAGCAGCGGGTCCGCTTCGATGCCCAGTAGCGTTAAAAGCCCCGACGCTGCGCCGGTGACACGTTCGCGCATCGCGTCGCTGTCGCCGAGCATTTCCTTCGGCGGCGCATCGAAGCTTTTGAGCACCGTTAATGGCAGTCCCGTGTTGCTGCCCGGCGTGTAGACGGCGATATCGACAGCGTCCTTGAACTTGCGAACTCGTTCCGGCGTTTGGCCCCACGACGCGAGTCCCTTTTTCCACATTCCGGCAGTGTCGGTCGCCAACTCGTCAAGCGTTTTTCCCTTGCGAGCTGCATCGGCCTGTTCCAACCACGGCTTGAAATCTTCGGGACGCATATCGGGAAACGTCAATAGCAAGTTCGCTAAGTCGCCCTTGGGATCAACGCAAATTGCCGGAATCCCGTCGATGGCGGCTTCTTCAAGAAGCGATAGACACAAGCCCGTCTTGCCGCTGCCCGTCATTCCGACACACATCGCGTGCGTGCAAAGGTCTTTTGCGTCATACATCAGCAGGTCGTCCTTCAAGACGCCGCCGGTCAAGTCGTAGTGACGGCCTAGGTAGAACGAAGCGAGCTTCTCGAAAACTTCGGGGCTTGGTGCGGGCATGGGAGCGATGGTTTCAAAGATCTGGTGACAGGTTTCAAAGACACATGGTTGCGCTCTGTTGTAGCGGATGGGTGGCAGGCTGGTGAACAGGCGATGATCAGCATCCCCGACACACCGCTACAATCATTATCCTTGTCGTGGTCTAATTTTCGTGTTCGCATTCCACGTGTCTCTTGTTTCCGTTCATGCTTCGATCGCCCATCCGCCATGCTTGACCTCTACGACAAAATCCAGGAATCCGCCGCCGCGATTCGCAGTCAGTTTTCCAGCATCCCCAAAGTCGGCATCATCCTGGGAACCGGGCTGGGCGGAATTGTGGAAGAGATCGACGTCGAGGCGTCGATCGAGTACGGCGATATCCCCCACTTTCCGACATCGACGGCAACCAGCCACCGCGGACGTTTGGTGTGTGGGAAGCTTGCCGGCGTACCCGTCGTCGCGATGGAGGGACGGTTTCATATGTACGAGGGGTACCCGCTGAAACAGATCACGTTACCCGTGCGCGTCTTCAAAGAACTCGGCTGCGAACTGATGATCGTCAGCAACGCATGTGGCGGATTGAATCCGTACTATCGCGGGGGCGACATCATGGTCATCGAAGACCAAATCAACTTGATGGGTGACAACCCGTTGATCGGCATCAACGACGATCGACTGGGACCGCGTTTTCCTGATATGTGCGAATGCTACGATCCAATGTGGGTCGATCGAGTCATCCAAATCGGGCGAGATCTAGGCCAGGGGCTGCACAAAGGAGTGTTCGTTGCCGTCGCCGGTCCGAACTTGGAAACCCGCGCCGAATATCGGTTCCTGCGAACGATCGGGGCCGACGTGGTTGGCATGAGCACGGTTCCCGAAACGATCGTTGCCGTCCATTGTGGATTGAAGACGATCGGGCTGAGCGTGATCACCGACATGTGTTTGGCCGACGCGTTGAAGCCCGCGAACGTCGACGAGATCATCGCAACCGCCAATGAAGCGGCGCCGCGATTGGTGTCGGTCGTCAAAGGCATCGTCGGGGAAGTCGGCCAGACTCGGATCGCCTGATTTCATGCTCACAACGAAAGCTGCCGACTTCATCCGTTCCGAACACGATCTGCGTCCGGTCGTGGCCATCATCCTGGGCAGCGGACTGGGTGGCTTGGCCGAAAAGATCGAATCGCCCACGGCCATTCCCTTTCACGATATCCCCGGCTTCGGCACATCAACCGCCGCCGGCCATCGGGGCCAGTTGATTCTGGGCACAATCGAATCGGTGCCGGTCGTAACGATGGCGGGACGTTTTCACCGTTACGAGGGTTGGTCGAACACCGAAGTCGCGTTCCCGGTCGCAGTGATGCACTCGCTGGGATGCAGATCGCTGATCGTCAGCAACGCGGCTGGCGGTGTCAGCCCCAAGTTGCGCGTCGGCAACATCGTCGTGATTCAAGATCACATCAACTTGATGGGCCCGCACGTTGTCGACCGTGAAGACGCTTCGAACCGTGAAAGGAGCGTTCAGCTCGATCCGCCACATTTCACTCGGCCGGCGAACACTTACGATCCAATTCTTTCCGCCACGGCCTTGGGGGTCGCGATCCGGGAAGGCTTCGACGCCTATCCGGGAACGTACCTCGCAACACTGGGCCCCAACTACGAAACGCGCGCCGAATATCGGATGATGCGTCGGATCGGCGCCGACGTGGTCGGAATGAGCACCGTACCCGAAGTATTGGCGGCTTCATCGCTGGGGATGCGGATCCTTGGGCTGTCCATGGTCAGCAACGTTGCCAACCCCGACCAAGCGGTAAAAGCAAATCATGAGGAAGTGCTGCACGCTGGTCGCGCTGCAGAGGTTAAGATGGAAGCGATTGTTCGCGGTGTCTTGCGGACATTTCTTAGCACCAGCCTCTAATTTGTCGTTCGTTCCATCGGTTTACCCGTCATGACTGGCGATCCCGCAAACAGAGCCGAAACACCTTCGTCCGCGGGCGATATACTTTCGTCGCCGGATCATACGTTCTTGATCCAGGAACTCGGAAACGAACGATTGCGAACATCGATCCTTTCGGTTCAAGCCGCGCCCGACGACGAGAAGCTGACCCAGGTCCAGATCGTCGGTGCTGCGGGCCAGCATTATGCAATGATGCGGATCGACCATCCGGTTCGGATTCAAGTCGACGGACCACTGGGCGATTACGCGTTCGCTTGGTGTGGCCAGCTTGATGTGCGTTTGACCGGTTCGGTGGGAAACGGAATTGCGGAAGGCTTGGTCAGCGGCGCCGTTCGCATTCGCGGCGACGCGGGCGTTGGCGCAGGAGCCACCATGTCGGGTGGAACGCTTGCCGTCTATGGATCGGCCGGCGACCGATGTGGGGCGGCGATGCGAGGCGGTAACATCTTCGTCCGCGGCAATGTTGGCGACGAATGCGGCGTGGGTGCACTGGGTGGCATGATCGTCATCGGAGGCGACGCAGGCGAACGTGTCGGCGACGCGATGAGCAACGTAACGGTATTCATGCGAGGCAAGGCAAAAAGCCTGGCCGATGGAGTCGTCGAGGCGCCGCTACGGAAGCGAGAGCAATTGCGACTGGGGTTGTTGCTGATCAACGCATCGATTCGTGGAGATGCCAAAGAATTTCGGCGAATTGTTCCCGAAGCAATGTTGATCGCCGAGGAAGCCAGTCGGGGCGAAGTGAACCCCAAGTGGCGCTAGTTCGCCCAACTCTTTACCGGCACAAATATGGATTCCTCTCAGAAAAAATCTCGGTTCGCATCGCTCACCCTGGTGCCGCCTGCCACCGGAACGCCGTGGACGTGTGCTCCGACGCAATCGTTTGTTCGTGCAATCAAACGAGTCGATGGTGTCGAAGTTCCGATCCGCCGGCCACTGTTTTGGTACGATCCGCCGTGGCATTGGGTCGATGTGGATTCGGCCGACGTGGTCGCTCGCGCCGTCGCACAATATGGAATTCCCGTTTCGTTGTTGCAGCGTGACGTTGCGGGTTACGGCAGCACCTCGGCATTCCATTCAGCGCATTTTGTGGGCGAAGAATCCGTCAAATCCGCCGACTCATGCGCACTGCAAAGTCTACCTCGCATCGTTCCCTACCGACCCGAACGGTACGGATTGGTGCCAAGCGACTTTGATGGTGCGACCATCATCGATGTTCGCTTGACCGTCGCTCGTGACGAAACGGGACGCTTCGCGTATTCGCCCGAGCAAATCGCAAGATGGGAAGCCACGGCGGATGACCAACCGCTGGCCGGTGGTGGTTGGGTGCCGGCGGCAACGTTCCCGCCCGATGTGCAATCGCTTGCGCACTTGAGTTCAAAGCTGGGCCAGATTCGCGAATTGTCGCCAAACGCAGCGGTCTTTGTTTCGATGTCACCCTATCGACTCGATCAAGAATTGCCGCAGGTGATCAAACAACAACCCGACGGAGTCATTCTGAGAGCCGATGACGACGACTTGGATGGACTTGCGATCGCAGCAATGACTCGCAGGGCTCGGCAATGGATGAAGCACGAAGGCGTCCCCGAATTGCCGCTATGGATCGTGCCCGGCGAGATCACGGCCGACGACGCCGTCAAGCTGATCGCTTTGGGAGCCTCCGGCGTGGCCATCGACGATTGGTGCGATCCGATCTTGGACAAGGCAGACGAAGCGCAACTTCAAACGAACGCCGCACGAATGGGATTCAAAACCAGTCGCTCGACTCAAGATCCTGCGCTGATCCAGTGGGTCAAGCAACAACTGGACGAAACGATTGAGCGTTTCGATGGCCTTTCCCATTCGATCAGCCATACCGCGATCAACGAGTCCCTTGCCTCGCTCGATGCCGTGTGGAGCAAAGCCCTTGGCGTTCCACACGTCACGTTCGGCAACAAAGCTTGACGCCGACGAAGAGCGGCAGAACGATCCGTTCGTCCAGCCTTCGATTGCCCTTCATTCGAAAGTACTTCATGAATTCGAAGTCCGTTTTCAGTGTTACGACGAATGTGGCCGTGCTGCTGATCTGTTTGCTGGTCGGTGAAGTCACTGCTCAGGATCCCAGCGCTCAGGATCCCAGCGCTCAGGATCCCAGCGCTCAGGATCGCAGCGCTCAGGATCCCGACAGCCCGGAACTGAAAAACCAGGGCCATACCATCATCTCGCCGATTCCGCCTGATCAGATGAAGGTCTTTCTCGGCGATCGGGGTACAAAATCGATCGTCCGCCGCGCCGACGGCTCCGCCGCACTTCGTGTCGACGTGCCTGAACAGGGCGAGAAAAATTGGTCCGTTTTACACCATTCACCCGCCAACACCGGCCGCATTCGCAAGGGTGATCTGTTGGCGTATTCGCTGCGTCTTCGTATCACCGGCGAGCGAACCGATGTCGGCGATGTCGGTGTCTATGCCGAATCATCGGTACCGGAAAAAAAGGGCAGCGAAGGTGGACGCATCCATCCGACAACCGAACTGCAAACCTTCCGGCGCAGCGTCATCAGCCCCGGTGATTTTGAGCCCGGTGAATTCATCCTGAGTGTCCATCTGGCCGCAAAGGCTCAAGTCGTCGAGATCTACAGCGTTTCGCTTGATGTGTTCCCGCCGGACACGCCCACCGACCAATTGGCCGTCGATGGAATCACTTGGCCCGGGCGAGAAATCGACGCTGCTTGGCGTAAAGACGCCGATTCACGAATTGAACAGATTCGCAAACGCCCGATTGCGATCAATGTTATCGATGCCGAAGGCAAACCCGTTGTCGATGCCGATATTGCCATCGTTCAAAAACGACACGCATGGCGATTCGGAACATTTGTCGGTGGACGGATGCTTGGCGATACCGAGGATGCGATTCGCTATCGCGACGAAGTGCTTAAGCGATACAACTTCGTCACGCTGCCCGCATATCTGGCGGATTGGGGATGGCGCAATCCGAAATCGCGAGCCGACTACTTTCGATTGGCGGACTGGGCACAAGCAAATTCGATGCCCGCGCGAGGCCACTTGCTCGTTTATCCCGGATGGACGGCGACACCGCCGGAGTGGTTCAACATTCCCAAACCCGAGTTGCTTGAGAAGATGAATGCGCACATCCCACGTGCAACGCGAGCCTACATGGCGCGCGGCGTGACGGAGTGGGACGTCGCGAACGAGCTTCGCTACAACGAAGAATTCATGAACGAAGTCGGCGGCGTCGAAGTGGCCGCCGACTGGTTCAAGCTGGCTCGCAAACACAATCCGAGCGGTGATCTGTATCTGAACGAGACCGTTGTGCTGACGAATGGAGGCCACACCGAGACCGAACAAGCTGCCCTCGAGCGTCATTTCAAAATACTCGCCCGCGCCGGCGCACCGATCGATGGCATCGGATTGCAGGGACACTTCGCCAGCGAGTTGACCGGTGCGACTCGCTTGCTAGAAATTCTCGAACGTATGTCGAAGCTGAGTCCCAAAATCATGATTACCGAATTCGACATGGATAACGACGACGCCAGTGCCAAAGCGGACTACATTCGAGACTTCTATACGGTGTGTTTCAGTCACCCGGCGGTCCAAGGCATTGTTCAGTGGGGATTCTGGGAAGGCGATATGTGGAAGCCACGCGGCCATCTGATCGCCAAAGACTGGCAGCTGACGCCGGCTGGTCGCGTGTACGAAGACCTGGTCACCAACACATGGTGGACGCGTGCCAACGGAACATCCGACAGCGAAGGCGAGTTTTTGACGCGTGCGTTTCTAGGCACGCAAACCGTCACGGTTGATCACGACGGATATCAGTGGACCGGCGATGTCGAAGTCGGCACCGATGGCGCGACCGTCACGGTGATCGTCCCGTAGTTTTTTCTGCACGATCCTAAGCAAACGGATCGCGTTGTTCACGGGCCAGCATCTTGTTGGCTTGATCGTCGCCTGTGAACGCTTCCGCACTGGCATCCCATTTGGCGATTCGGCCCGGACCCGTTTCGGGAAACATCCGAATCATCGCGTTGGCGATATGGCACAGCACGGCCGATGAATGGCCGACTTCGACCGGCGCTCGCGGTTCATTCCGCGACTTCACACAATCGATAAAGTTGGCCATGTGAGACGTGTGTGGATCCGATGTGCCCGTTGCCGGTTCGGGAAGCCCGACAAGCAATTCGAGATTCGATGCCGTTGTTCCGCGATATCCGGTTTGCAACCAACCGTCGGTGCCTTCGAATCGAGTCTGCACTTGCTCCTCGCCGCTTTCGCAAATCAACTCAACACCGTTGGCATACTTACAACGAAATCGTGTTTCCGTCGCAGTATTGAACAAACTGCCATCGGGAAGGAACTTGGCATCCAAGCACTCGACCTCGGTGGGTCCACCAACGTCCAGTCCCATCCCCCAGTGCGCCATGTCGTTGCAGTGGGCGCCAAAGTTCGTGATTTGGCCACCTGAGTAATCGTAGTTGAATCGAAACCGATACAAGCAGCGATCTTGGTGATACGGTTGATCCGGTGCCGGCCCCAACCATGTTTGATAGTCCAGATTCGAAGGTACCGGCATCGCGGTCCACCCCGGACCCGGGCCCACTTTGTTGTTGTAGCCGACCTTGGTGATGATCTTGGTCAGTTGCCCGATCTTCCCGGCCTTGGCCGCTTCGCAAACGAACTGGCTGATCGGATTGGAACGCTCGTGGCTTCCCGTTTGGAGAATCCGATTGCCTTTGCGAACGGCGTCGATCATCTCGCGACCATCGGCAACGGAAAACGTTAGCGGCTTTTCACAGTAAACGTCCTTGCCAGCTTCCAAAGCCATCACGGTAACCACCTTGTGCCAATGGTCGGGCACGACAATGACCAACGCATCGATATCGTCGCGCCGAAACACATCGCGGAAATCAGCGTAGGCATCGCACTTCGCCGGCGAACCGCTTTTGCTTTTCGCGGTGTTCGACTTTTCGACCAACGCCTTCGCCGGCAACCGACCATAAAAATGGTCGGGCTCTTTGTAGCCGTGACTGCCTTCATTGACATCGCAAACCGCGAGCACATTCCCAAGATCAGCGGCCAGGAACCGCTTCAGCATGCCCATGCCTTGGTTTCCGGTTCCGATGAAACCCACGTTGATGCGGTTGCTCGGCGAATCGGCCGCTATCGATGTGCTGCGGATCACAAGCGGCGCGACAATCGCAGCGGAGGATTGAAGAAACGTGCGACGACGAATAATGGTGAGTCTTTCGCGATAACGAGAAGTTCTTGGTCCAGCGGATTACAAGAACTCAGTTATAGTCGATCGCCACTCACAGTGCCTTCACGGCTGCCATCACTTCCGTGGGTTCGGCGCGTTTCGTGTAGTCCGCGTCCAGAAACGCATACGTGATCTTTCCCGACGAATCGATCACGTAGGTGGCCGACAGAGGCAATTCCATCTTATCGTTCCCGTTGAACGATCCCAATTTCAGTTTGTCGCGATACATGGGAATGATGGCGGGCGGCAAGTCAAAGGCGATTCCATACTGCTTGGCCAATTCGTTGTCTTTGTCATGCAACGCGATCATTGCCAAGCCGTTTCTCTCGGCCGTTTCCTTTGCCTTTTCGGGAAGCTCCGGCGTCAAAACGACTAATCTTGCACCCGCACCTTCGATCGCAGAAAGCTCTTTCTGCATCGCACGAAGCTGGAGGTTGCAATAGGGGCACCAACCGCCGCGATACCACATCAAAACGACGGGGCCGGATTTCCACAACTCGCTCAGCTTGATCGTATTGCCGTCCCATCCGGTCAGCTCGGCATCGATCGCCAAATCGCCGACTTGGATTGCGTTCGCTTCGATTCCCGTCGCTTTGACATTCTTGATTCCGTCTTTGAACGTTGACAAAACTTCCGCGGGAAATCGCTTCGCAGCACCCGCGGCGACTTCGTCCAGTTGGGTCGCCAACGTCGGCCTCGTTTGATCCTGGCACATCGCGGGGCTGGCAAGAGCGAAAGTAAACAGGAGAGCTGTTAGAGTTTGACGGTGACGCATTCGTATTCTCGGGGTGATTCGTTCTTAGATTTCGGCAGACCTTCGCTCAGACGCGTTTTTAATTCGCAACCACGCGAAGCGTCCGCCAAGCCTAGCCCGAATTGTTGACGAAGCGGCGGGTGAAATGTAGTCATCGACATTGAAAACATCGCAGGTTTCGGTGTCGCAGTGCCGTGAACCATCCTTTTCTTGACGCAAAAAATTCGAAGAATCTTGCCATGCGATTTCGGAATCTCCAGCCCCGCAAGCTTTGCACTGGCTTGATCTATGCCTGTTTGGCGTTTCTGGCGTCGCCGGCCATCGCGGATGAAGGCGCGGGACGTCCATCAAGTGGCGCTGCGAAAGGTTTCGCCGTTGTCGAGCTCTTCACGTCGCAGGGATGTAGCAGTTGCCCGCCCGCGGACGCGACGCTGCGGCAAATCGTCGAGTCCGCCGCCCATGCCGAGTTTCCCGTCTACGCACTCTCATTTCATGTCGACTACTGGAACCGACTCGGATGGACCGATCCGTACAGCGACGCCGCCTATTCCGATCGCCAAAGGTGGTATGCATCGACCCGCAAGAGTACTCGCGTGTATACGCCGCAAATGGTTGTCGGTGGCACGGAAGAATTCAACGGCTCGAATCGATTGAAAGCCCATCAAGCGATCGCCCGCTCGTTCGAGCGACCATCGACCGCTGGGGTGGCGCTGACCGCCCGTCACAATGCATCCAAGCGTCGCGTCGAGGTGTCGTACCAACTGGACGGAAAATTCGACGACAAACTGCTCAACATTGCTATCATTCAAAATGCTGTCGCCAACGTGGTTCCCTCTGGTGAAAACGCCGGCCGCAAGCTATCCCACTCCCATGTTGTTTGCGCCTTCAAGACTCTGTCGATTGAAAAGGCTCAAGGTACGACAGGACTAGCTCTTCCCGTTGACTTCAGCATGAAGAGTTCTCAAGTCATCGGTTATATCCAAGATCCGAAGACTCTTGAAATCACCGGCGCATCGGCGGTGGATTTGGCCGTCGACTGATCCGGCCGGGCGAAACTCGCTTGCCGAAATTGACTGATCGGTCAACAATCATCAGAGATGCGTCTCTCTTCTTTTCGCCTATTCTTACGCCATCAAAAGGTAGATTCCCATGCGCCGTCCCTTGCGAGCCGAGCCCTTGGAAGCACGCCGACTGTTGGCCGCCGGCATCACCAACGATTGTGAATCGCCCTTCGCGGAAGTGTCGATCCTTTCCGATGGGCTCGTTTCGCAAACCGATGCAGGGTCATCGCGTTCGACCGCTGCCGACATCGGGGCGATCGATGGAGCCGTCCAATTGTCGGGTTCGTTGAATTGGTTTGATCGCGTCGACACGATCGGTTTCACGGTCCAGCGCGATGCACAGGTTCACATCGAACTGTCGAACCTCAATCGCGATGCCGATATCGCATTGACAGACGCAGGCGGCCGCCTTTTGGCGTATTCAACTCGCGCCGGCCGCGGTGACGAAGTGATTTCAGCTTCGCTGGATTCCGGTGACTATTTCGTTGTTGTCGTTGCTCAATCGTATCGGTCGACCCGTTACCAACTGTCGATCGATGCGACGTTGAATGCGAACCCCGCTCCGATTCAAGAAGTCGACGCAAGCCTTCCCGAATCGCTCGCCAGCGTCGCATATTTTGGCGGCACGCGCGAATGGAATTTGAACGCGATCGATGCTCCGGAAGCTTGGGCGGCCGGCTATACCGGCGCCGGCATCACCGTCGCCGTCGTTGATTCTGGCGTCGATCTGGATCATCCCGACTTAGTCAGCAATCTGTTCGTCAACACCGGCGAGATCGCGGGTAATGGAATCGACGATGACGGAAACGGATTCATCGATGATGTTCACGGTTTCGATTTCGCCGATGGCGACGCGGACCCCAACGATGTAAATGGACACGGCACCCACGTGGCTGGAACCATCGCAGCCGCCAATAATGGATTCGGCGCAACCGGAGTCGCACCCGACGCGAAGATTCTTCCGGTTCGTGTGCTGAATGCGAACGGGTCGGGCAACACTTTCGATGTCGCCGCCGGAATTCGATACGCCGCCGACTTGGGCGCGAATATCATCAATCTCAGTCTTGGCGGAGGATACAGTCGGGCGATCGAATCGGCGATCGACTACGCTCGCGCGGCGGGTTCGTTTATCGTTGCGGCCGCCGGCAACGAATCGTCGTCGACGCCCGGGTACCCGGCACGGTTTAGCGCCGCTCTTGAAAACGTCATTTCGGTCGGTGCCTACAGTTCGTCCGGATCGTTGGCCGGATTCAGCAACGATGTCGGCAGCAGCGTAGCCGTCCAAGTCGATGCACCGGGTGTCGGCATCTTCAGCACGTATGTCGGTGGTCGATATGCGACGCTTAGCGGGACCAGCATGGCGGCGCCCCACGTCGCCGGACTTGCGGCGCTGACCCTCTCAGCGAACCCCGATCTGACGACGCGTGAACTTCGCGATCTGCTGGCGTCAGGCACAGTCGGTCGCGCAGCCGGATCGGACGCGATTGGCAACGTGACCGCGACAACGACGGTCGCCTACGCAGCGGCCGGCGTTCGCGGTGACCAACTCGGATTCCGAAGCAGTTCATCCGCAAGCGGCGGATTCGAAACGTCCGCCCGCGTGCGTACCACTTCGAACATCGATGTGATTGGACAAACGTTGTCGCGAAAGACGACCTTCGAAGATGCTGTGGACGAAGCGATTGTCCAAATCAACGATACGGCTGAGAACCACGAACGTCGTTTGCTGGTCAGCCACACGCCGGACCGCGAAACGGAGGCCTCGCCCGTCGTTATCGACGACGTGATGGATCCGTCACGATCGTCGACCGAAAGCGACACGATTGGACTCGAAGGCTTGAGCTGATCAAGCGTCCGCTTCACGTTGCGTGAAGGTGATTGCCCTTCGGTCTCGCTGTCCCGATACTGCGCTATACACGCCAGATTCAAGAAACGATGGTTCCGGGGGAATGGGCGTTCCCGCTTGTAAACCGACCGGTCGGTCGGTACGGTTGACGTCATGTCTGACGCTCATGCAAAAACGACGATCGACCAAATCTTATTTGCCGTGATGGAATTGATTCGCGACGGCGGATTGCCAGCCGCAACCCTTTCCGCGGTCTGCAAACGGGCGGGCATCAGCAAGGGCGGTCTGATGCACCACTATCCCAGCAAAGAAGCCCTGGTGGACGCCTTCATCGCTCGCTCGGCGGATCAGTGCCTTGCCGAGACTCACTCACATCTGGCGACCATCCCGCGAGGGGAAGGTCGGCGAACCAAGGCATATGTGAACTTCACGTTGAGGGAGCCAATGATGTGCGACCCGACGGGCAGTCGCGAGGTTTCGGCCGTCATGATCGCTTTGATGCAGGGGAGGCTGACACATCATGCGATGGGCTATTACCAACGAATCGCCGATGAACTTCGCGGCGACGGCGTCTCCAAATCTCTAAGGGAATTGATCGTCACGTCGATCGACGGACTTTGGATGCAATCGGCCTTCCTGCCGCAAGATGTCGTTGCCAAGCGAGCCAATCAAGTCAGGCTGCAATTGCTTCGGATGATCCAGGCGGAAACAAAACCGATGGATCAGTGACCGGGATGGCCCGAGACGCAGCGAAGCAAGAACACAGAATCAAGAACCTTTTAGTGAACACCATGAACCAAACTCTGCCCACAAGCACTTGGGCAAGCCGTCTGCGAACCTTCCTCGGGTCGATCCTGTTGTTGGTTGTTGTCATTGCAGTCATCGCAGCGATCGCTTGGACCAAAGCTCGACAAGTCGAAACAGCGATGTCGGCGCCTCCACCGCCCGAGATGCCGGTCGCTGTACGTTTGTTCGACCCCAAACCGGTCCAATTTCGTCAGGACACTGTCGTGGTCGGAACAGTGCTGGCCGACAAGTCGGTCAGGCTGCGGAATGAGTTGACCGGTGTTGTCACAGAAGTCGCCATCAAGCCGGGGCAAACGGTTCGCGCCGGTGATGTTCTGATTCGATTGGACGATCGCACCGAACGCGCCGAACTGAAGGCTGCCGGAGCGGCGCTCAAGCTGGCTCGGTCGGAAATGGAACGGGCCCAGCGTCTTAGTTTGGCGAATGCGAATAGTGCTCAGGAAGTCGACGCGACCATCGCTGAAACCACGCGTGCGGAGGCCGAGACCGAGCGACTGAAGTCGTTGATTGATCGAAAAATGATCGTGGCCCGCTTCGATGCCCGCGTCGGATTATTCGATCTCAATATTGGGCAATACCTGGTCGAAGGAAGCGAAATCACAACGTTGGAAGGAATCGCAGACTTCTTGAATGTCGACTTCGCGATGCCAGCACACGTTGCGGATGCGATCAGCGTGGGTGACCAAGTTGCGATGCAGATCGACGAATCGTCGCCGGTCATGCAGGCTATCATCACCGCGATCGATTCACGGGCGGATCCTGTATCACGATCCACCAAAGCGAGAGCCAAGTTGGTTTCGCCACCGCCTTCGCTGCTGCCGGGTGATTCCGTTCGCGTGACGATTCAGTACGGCCCGCTGCGCGAGGCGTTGTCGGTTCCTGCAACGGCCGTTCGCCGCGGTCCCACCGGAACGATGGTGTACGTTGCCGAAATGACACCCGCGAAAGAACCCGCGGGTGAACCCTCAATGCGAGCCGCGGCACGATTCGTCGAAATCGCTGGTGGCGGCGGGACGATGAACCGCGTGATCAGCGGATTGACGATCGGCGAGCGCGTCGTCGCCGACGGTTCATTTAAAGTCATCCCCGGCGCGTTGTTGCTCCCAACATCAGAGCAACCGATGGAGACATCGCCATGAAATCGATCACCGATCTATTCATTCGTCATCCGGTACTCGCGATCGTCGTCAACACAATTTTAGTGTTGGTCGGACTGCGTTCGGCGATGTCGCTTCCGATCCAACAGTACCCCAAACTGGAGAGTACCTCGATCACCGTTTCGACGGTGTACTTTGGCGCCAGCGCCGAAACCGTGCGCGGCTTTTTGACGACGCCGATCGAGCGGGCGGTGTCGTCGATCGCGGGGATCGACTACGTCGAATCCAGCAGCATCGCCGGCATCAGCACGGTGACGATTCGGCTGAACTTGAATCATGATTCCACGAAAGCACTCGCCGAAGTCAACGCCCGCCTGCAACAGGTGCGAAGCGAACTTCCGTCCGAAGCCGAACCACCGACCATCGAATTGGTCCGCGCTGACCGGCCCTACGCATCGTTCTACTTGAGCTTCACATCGGATCGGTTTGACCTGCCTCAATTGACCGACTATCTGGCCAGAAATGTTCAGCCTCGATTGTCGATCTTACCGGGTGTCCAAAAGGTCGGCATCGAAGCGGGGCAGACGCCGGCCATGCGAGTCTGGATTTCGCCAACCCGTTTGACGGAACTGAATCTGACCCCGGGCGACGTGTATTCGGCACTGCAGCGGAATAACTTTCTGGCGGCGATCGGCCAAGTCAAAAGCGACAGCGTTCAAATCGACTTGCTGACCAACACAGACCTACGTTCGATCGATGAGTTCAATGACTTGATCGTTCGTCAAACGCCGTCGACGGACGAGTCACCAGGCAACATCGTAAGGCTGTCCGACGTAGCCCGAGTCGAACTGGGTAGCGAAGAGGCCCTGACCACGGCGATGTTCGGTGGCAAGGAAGCGATCTACATCAGCGTCTGGCCATTGCCGGGTACGAACGAGATCGAAGTCGCGACAAGGTTGCGCGCCGCGATGGATGGCTTGCAACCCGAACTGCCCCCACACATCGACATGCAGCTTGCGTATGACGGCACCAAGTTCATGCGAAGATCTTTAGAAGAGATTTCGAAGACTCTCGGCGAAACGATCATGATCGTCGGCTTGGTGGTCTTCCTTTTTATGGGATCGCTGCGGACGGCGCTGGTGCCTTTGGTTGCGATGCCGGTTTCGTTGGTCGGCGCCACGTTGGTGATGGTGCTATTGGGTTTTTCACTGAATCTATTGACGTTGCTTGCCATTGTGCTTGCGGTCGGATTGGTCGTTGATGATGCGATCGTGGTCGTCGAAAACGTCCAACGACATATCCAAGAGGGCCACGGTCGGATTCAGGCGGCAATCATCGGCGCGAGAGAATTGGTCGGTCCCGTGATCGCGATGACCATCACACTGGCCACCGTTTACGCGCCGATCGGATTCCAAGGCGGATTGACCGGCATGTTGTTTCGCGAGTTCGCGTTCACACTTGCCGCCGCCGTGGTCGTATCGGGAATCGTTGCCATCACGCTGTCCCCGATCATGAGTGCGTATTTGATTCCCGAGGGTGGCCGTGAAGGATGGATGACGCGGCGTGTGAACGGATTGTTTGGGGTCGTGCGCGATGCGTACGGGCGAATGCTTGGGGTGGCACTGAACCTGCGATTTTCTATCGCGATCGCGACGGTGTTGGCGGGAATGACAGCCGTTCCGCTCTACATGTTTTCGGCAAAAGAACTTGCCCCCGTGGAAGATGAGGGCGCGATCGCGGTCGTCTTGTCGGCGTCACCCGATTCGACACTCAAGTCATCATCGAATTGGTCGAGCCAGCTTGCCACCGGCTTCCAGAATATTCCCGAGACCGAATACATGTGGTCCCTCGTGACGGCCGGTGGCGGTTTCGGTGGCGTGATCACGTCGGACTGGGACCAGCGCGATCGCAACACCCAAGCTATCCTGCCCGACGTCTACATGACGGCGGCGATGAATCCCGGCCTCGAAGCGTTTCCTGTGTTGGTACCGCCGTTGCCCGGCGCCGGCAACTATGACGTCGAGCTATTGATGAAGAGCGATTTGCCCGTCGAACAGCAACGGCAACTCGCCGACGAAATTGTGCGTCGGGCTCGTGAAGCCAACATGTTCATGTTCGCCGACTGTGATCTGAAAATCGATTTGCCCCAGGCGCGAGTCATCGTCGATCGCGAGCGACTGGCCGATCTGGGGCTCGACCAGGCCGCCGTGGGGCGCGAGTTGGGGATTCTGCTTGGTGGCGGTTACGTCAATCGATTTAACTTTTTCAATCGATCGTATCGAGTGATTCCGCAACTCGAATCCGCTGACCGCCAATCCGTCGGTTCGTTGATGGACCTGCGAGTCCGGGCACCAAGCGGCGATTTGATTCCCGTTTCGGCGTTCGCATCGATCGAACCCGAAACGGCACCTCGCACGTTGTCGCGTTTTCAACAGCAGAGCGCCGTACGCATTTTTGCCGCCGTGTTCCCTGGAGTCACCAAGGCAACGGGGCTGGCTAAGATCGAAGAAATCGCGCGCGACGTCGCCGGTTCATCGGTCAGTTTGGACTACGCCGGCGAGTCGCGTCAGATCCGCAACGAAGGGTCGAAGCTTGCGACCACGCTTGGGTTTGCGTTGGTATTGATCTACTTGGTTTTGGCGGCACAGTTTCAATCGTTCCGCGATCCGTTGATCGTCTTGCTCGGTTCGGTTCCCTTGGCCATGACCGCGGTTTTGACGTTGACATGTTTGGACTTCACCACGATCAACATTTACTCGCAAGTCGGGTTGATCACGTTGGTGGGATTGGTGGCCAAAAACGGAATCCTGATTGTCGAGTTTGCGAATTCGCTTCGTGAACAGGGGCACTCCAAGCGAGTTGCCATTGCCGAGGCATCCAAGATTCGATTGCGTCCGGTCTTGATGACTTCGGCGGCGACGGTTCTAGGTCACCTTCCGTTGGTGTTCGTGATCGGCGCCGGAGCGGCGGCCCGGAACAGCATCGGGATGGTGCTGGTCGTCGGAATGGCGACGGGAACGCTGTTCACACTATTCGTCGTGCCCGCGTTGTACTTGATCTTGGCCAGCGATCACCAGCACGTCGACGACGAAGATGAGGAGGACTTGGTGCTGACCCAACGCCCGTCATCGCGGGAAGTCACCGAGCAATTGGCGGGTGTGTAAGTTGGAGTCCTGGGAGAGTTTCCGTTCCGCTGAAGTCTTGTTGGAAGCACCCACCGAGACTAAGCTGCATGGTCCAATGTTCGTTGCTTTCCCAGGCTTTCCTAGGCTTTCGCAGTCTGATTCGAATCAACTCCATTCCGTTCGTCGACGTTTAAACTTGTTCTAAAAATGCGAGCAAACGTCAGCGGTGTGCCAGTGAACAATCGATTCCGCGTCGATGGGCAAACCAACATGCCGAGAACGGGATGGGCGCCGGTCTTAGACTGGTTCGACGTGCCCGGGCTAAATGAGCGGACGTGACACCCTAAGCCAACGACGCTTTCGTTTTATGAATCTCAAAACAGCATTCACATTCGCCGTCTGTTTCTCGTTTGCGTGCAGCGATGGTACGGCTGCGGAACATCAAGCGATGATGCCAGCAAGTGCTCGCGACCTGTTCAAAAAATACTGCTACGAGTGTCACGACTCCTCGTCGATGGAAGGCAACGTCGATTTGGAAACGTTGCCGCTTGTGATCAGTCGCGACATCCCGACGGCCGATCTTTGGTCCAAGGTCCTCAACGCGATCAATTCCGGCGAAATGCCACCGGAGGATGTTGATCCGATTTCGGATCTCGAGAAGTCGACGTTCCTTGAATCTTTGTCGAACGAAATGGTCGTCGCCCGTCGCGTGTTAAGCGATTCGGGCGGCGAGATCACGTTGCGTCGGTTGAATCGCCGCGAGTATGCCAATACGATCGAGTCACTATTGGGTGTCCGGCCGGATGTGACCAATCTGCCCGATGACCAAGCAACATCGGGTTTCGATACGCAAGGAGCGTCGTTGTTTTTCTCCAGCGATCAACTGGAACAGTACTTGGCCGCAGCGAATTCGGCACTCGAACTGGCTTTGAATCCACGCAAGAAAGTGGAAACGAAAGTCATTCGTGTTCAACCCGAGGAACAATACACGCCTCACTACGCTGCGGCGGCCGCAAAGTTGCAAGACAAGCTTGACCGTGCTGCTGCTTGGAAGTCACAAACGGAAAAGCCGGCTTCGGAGTTCGGATTCCTTGACGAGTACGAAGCTAAGAAAAGCAGTATCAATAGTGCCAAATGGCTGCGGCAACTGAAGTGGTATCTGGACCAGCCCGAGACCAAGATGGGTGCTGCGTTGATTCTGACGATCAAAGACGGCGGCTACACGAAGGTAAAGTTACCAAATCTAAACGAAGATGCGGACGGCAAGTACATCGTTCGCTTGCGAGCCGCAGTCTATCCCGATGCCGACGAACGTTTTCAGTACGTCGAGTTTTCGTCTGGATTTGGAAGCGCACGTAAATACTTGGGATGGCGGAAGGTCACCGGAACTTTAGACGAACCGCAAATCATTGAGTTCCCGATCGACCATCAAGTCGGCGAGAAGAAACAGATTTGGATTCACCAGCGGTCGCACCAAGACCGTGGTGATAAAAATCTTTGGACGATCGACCTGGACAAGAACGGGATGGGCACGCCGCCGGGTGTTTGGATCGATTGGGCCGAACTGGAAGGTCCGCTTGCGGATGATGTCGAAACCGATTTTGCATCCAAAATCATGCCCCCAAAACCGAGTGATTGGTCCGAAGAGCAATACGCGAAGGCGGTGATCACTCGGTTTGCGAGGATGGCTTTTCGAGGCGACGAACCCGACACAACGTATCTGAATCAATTGCTGTCGCTGTACACGGCCAACCGCGCTAGCGAGATGAGCGTGAAGGATTCGCTGATCGATCCGCTCTCGATCATCCTGGCTTCACCGCGATTCGTTTATCTGATGGAGGCGAATGGCCAGTCCCAACTGAGCGATCGCGAACTCGCAACACGGTTGTCGTTCTTTCTGTGGAGTGCGCCGCCGGATGCGGAACTGCATCAACTTGCCCGCGACGGCAGGCTTTCCGATCCTGCCGTTTTGCAGCAACAGACCACGCGTCTTTTGGCGGACCCACGTGCCGATCGTTTCGTGAAGGGCTTCGTTCACCAGTGGTTGCAGATGGAACGACTCGGGATGTTCCAGTACGACGGCGTTCAGTTCCCCACCTTTGACAATGCCGTCCGAGAGAACGCACGCGACGAGATTTATCAGACAGTTCATCACATGATCGATGCGAAGTTGCCGCTGGGAACGTTGCTGAAGTCGGAATACGTGGTGATCAATGACGTTCTTGCCGGGTACTACGGCATCGACGGTGTTGACGGTCATCAGTTTCGAGCGGTGCCTGTACCGAAGGACTCGATACGCGGTGGGTTGTTAGGTACGGCCGCCGTGCTTGCGATGGGTTCGGACGGGCAACGTTCGTCGGCCGTCGAGCGGGGCGCCTGGGTGCTGCGTCACCTTTTGAATGATCCGCCACCGCCGGCACCGCCTAACGTTCCTCAACTCAGTCGATTGGCGGGACAGGTACTTTCGGCACGCGAGTTGGGTACGGCTCACCAAGAGCAACCGCAGTGCGCAAACTGTCACAAGAAGATCGACTCGATCGGATTCGGTCTCGAAAACTTTGATGCATCGGGAAGCTGGCGCGAGATGGAGTTGGTCAGCACGGGAGCACGGAAGGCTAAATCCAAGGCGTTCCCGATCGACCCTCGTGGCGTGATGCCCAATGGTACGTCGTTCGAAAACTATCACGAACTTCGCGACGCCGTCGCGAAAGAAACGGATGCCTTCGCTCGCGGATTCGCCGAATCATTGATCAGCTACGGTCTCGGCCGACCTTACGGATTCACCGATCAAGATCTCGCCGATGAAATGATAGAAAAATCACGGCCGAGTCAGTACGAGATCAGCGAATTGATTCACTCGCTCGTTCAATCAAGAGCGTTTCAAAGCAAGTAACCCTGTCACGATCGATCTTTGAACAATTGCCCGATGGTGATACCGCCGGCCACCGAACTGAAAATCAAAATGAAAAAACGACAACCTTCCCGACGTGGGTTTTTGCGAAGTGGCAGCGCGTTGATTGCACTTCCAATGCTTGAATCATTTGGCCATCGACGTTTTGCAAGTGCCGCGGCGGTGGTGGCGCCGCCAAAGCGGATGGTCTTTTTGGGGATGGGCTTTGGTGTAACGGCCGACCGTTGGTATCCCGACGTCACGACAACGGGCACCGAGTACGAATTGCCTAAGATCCTTAAGCCGCTGCAGAAACACAAGAGTGACATCACGATCATTCAAAACTTGATGCACCAGTATTCCGCCGATGGACACTCGGGCAGCACGTTTTGGCTGACGGGCGCAAACCGGTACGCGATTCCCGGCCAGAGTTTTCACAACACCGTGTCGGTCGATCAAGTCGCAGCCGAAGTCCTTGGCGAACAGACTCGATTCACGTCGATTCAATTAGCGGCTCGCGGCGCCGGCGAAGACGGTCATGGTCCTGGCAACTCGCTGGCATGGAACCGATCGGGCAAGCCGGTTTCGGGGCTGGAGACGCCTGTTGCCGCGTTTCACCGATTATTCTCGGGCGACAACACTCCGCTGGCTGTGCAGCAGGTACGGTTGCAGAAACAACGTAGCATCCTTGACACCGTGGTGTCCGACGCCAAGTCCGCCGGGCGCATGTTGAGCAAGTCAGACAATGAAAAGCTGGGCGAGTACCTGGAATCGGTCCGCGAGATCGAAGTCCGTTTGTCAAAAGAAGAAAAATGGTTGGGCGTCGAGAAGAAGAAGCCGACGAGCAAGATTCGCGAACCCGAAGAGTCGCTCGAAGGTGTCGAAGAGATTCGGATGATGTATGACTTGATGGTCGCAGCCATGCAGGTCGATGCGACGCGAGTCTTTTCGTATCGCATGCCCGTCAATTCAATGATCGAAAGTCTGGGCGCGACGATGAGCGCCCACAGCATGAGCCATTACTCGGAAGGGGAACGCCGCAACGTTTCTCAGTCACGAGACACCGCTCACGCGAAACTGCTTGCCGAGTTTATCGATAAGCTGAAGGCGTCGAAGGAACCCGATGGTTCGACCTTGTTCGACCAATGCGCGATTACGATGGGAACGAACCTTAGCAGCGTCCACACGTTGAAGAACTGCCCGACACTGATCGCCGGTGGCGGGGCCGGATTCAAGCAGGGGCGTCACATCGTCATGGATGACCCCAAGACGCCGCTGTGCAACCTTTGGCTCAGCACGCTTCGCGGTGTCGGCGTCGCCTCCGATACGTTTGGCGATTCGACAGGCGTCATCAAAGAGCTGTTCGCAGATGGCTGATTTTTGGTGGATTCGCATACGTGTCACGCTTGGTCGCGACGACTTGAAGCAAGCCACCGATACCGATTGTGAGGCATGATTGGCTATCCGGGCAACGACGAATCGACGCAGACGTTATCTTCGTTTCGGGCTGATCGCTTCGGCGGCGTCTTTGATGGGCGGTCTGGGCGTGTCATGGGTGGTGGCTGGCTTCTTGGTCCGCCCCCAGCGCTGCGAGCTCGGCGAACCTCCAGGTGATTTGATGGTGGTCAAATTTTCGGTTTCCAGTGAATCCGGCAGTTCGCTAGCAGGCTGGACGCTGGCGGGCGAAACCGGTCACGGCGTGGTTGTCTTATTGCATGGGATACGGGGTAACCGATTGTCGATGTTGGGTCGGGCGCGTGAGCTTCATTGTCGCGGCATATCGGTCGTGATGATCGACTTTCAATCGCACGGCGAAAGTCCCGGCCAAAACATCACTCTCGGTCATTTGGAAAAGCATGATGCGGATGCGTCAGTGGAGTTCGCACGGCGAACCTATCCCGGCGAGAAGGTCGGCGTCATCGGCGTCTCGCTTGGTGGAGCTTCGGCACTGCTGGCGTCGCCCTTGAATCTAGATGCCATCGTCTTGGAATCGGTTTACCCGAATATTGAAGACGCGATCAGCAATCGCGTCGAATCGGTGATCGGCCCGCTTGCACCGTTTCCGTCGGCGTTGTTGCTTTGGCAGCTTTATCCACGTTTGGGGATCCGCCCGGCGCAACTGCGGCCGATCGATCGAATTGGCGAGACGGAATGCCCCACGTTTGTCGTTTCTGGGAAACTGGATACTCACACGACCGCCGTCGAAACCGAGGCGATGTTTGCGGCGGCAAAAGAACCGAAGCAGTTGTGGCTCGTCGACGGTGGGGCTCATGTGGATCTGTATGAGTACGATCCGGTGGCGTATCGCGATCGAGTGATCGGATTCATTGAACGCCATGTCGCGTCCAGTGCACCGCCGGAATTGACGCCGTGACGCGTCGCGATCATGGTCCCGGCTTGCGCCGGGGCCCGTTTGGCGCTAAGATCACCGAGCCGATTTCAGGTTTCGATTGCTTCGAGAAATTTTCACCATGCTTCCCACTGACCGCATCCATCACGGCAGCTGTATCGACGGAATGGCCAAGATTGACGACGGCAAAGTCGATTTGGTTTTCGCCGATCCCCCGTTCAATATCGGTTACACGTACGATGTCTACGACGATCGGCGGGAAGCCGACGAGTATCTTGAATTTTGTGAATCCTGGATCGGGCAGGTCCATCGAATTTTGAAACCGGACGGTACCTTCTGGTTGGCGATCGGCGACGAGTATGCGGCCGAACTGAAAGTGCTGTCCCAGCGTCTTGGTTTCCATTGCCGCAGTTGGGTGATTTGGTACTACACGTTCGGTGTGAATTGCGTCCGTGGATTCAGTCGATCGCACACGCACTTGTTTCACTTTGTCAAAGACCGCGATCAGTTCACCTTCAACGGCGACAACCCGTTGGTTCGTGTGCCTTCGGCGCGCCAATTGGTCTACGCCGATAAGCGGGCCAATAGCAAAGGCCGACTGCCCGACAACACATGGATATTGCGTCCACAAGATTCGCCGCCGGGCGGTTTTTCGATGTCGCATGACACGTGGTTCTATTCACGCGTCGCAGGAACGTTCAAAGAACGCGAGGGCTTTCATGGCTGCCAAATGCCCGAACAGATTCTGGGACGCATTCTTCGCATCAGCAGCAATCCCGGCGACGTCGTCGTGGATCCGTTCGGCGGCAGCGGGACAACACTGGCCGTTGCCAAAAAATTGGGGCGACAATGGATGGGTTTCGAGTTGTCGTCCGAGTACGTCGAACACATCCAGAATCGCTTGAGCGAATGTCAGCCCGGTGATCCGTTGGACGGCGTGGTCGATCCGCTGACTAGCGCTCCCAAGACATCGGCCGGCAAGAAGCGAACCGAGTTTCGCGGGGGACGACCCGTCGTGCCGCTGGATGACAAAACGGCGAAGTCGATTGTGGATGCGTTTGCAAAGGCCAGCGGTGGGCACTCGGCGGATCATGTGCTGTGCGATCCGAAGCTGTCAAAAGCCTTTGCCAAAGAGTGTCGAGGCTTGTCGATTCCAGGTGATGCCCAGATCTGGAACTCACTTCTGCTTAGGCTTCGCAAGTCGGGGAAGTTGCCGGCCGCGACGGAAAAGGGAGATCGATGGAAGTGGTCGGATCTTGACGCTTATCGGGTCGGGGCCGAAGCGGCGATGCGACTGATCGAGCTGGACTACGCGATGTCGCTGGACGAGATGCTGTGTTGCCCGGCAGCCGTCGATGAGTTCGATAGGCTGGCCACAGCTTTCTCGCCGGGTGCATCGCCACAGTTGTACCGACATGCAGCATTGGCAATCCGCAAACTGGTTCGAACCCGTCGTTTCCAAACCGCGGCCCAAGAGCATGGCCCGAGCTGGGCGAAGCATCCGCTGCCGCCCCCGCAAACGATCTCAACCGAAGTCGCAGATACTCATAGCGGACACGGCGTTTACGAGCTTTTGAACGACCATGAAACGGTTTACGTCGGCGAGACTCACGACATCGGGGCTCGGTTGAGGTCGGTATCGGCGAGTCCCGCGTGGCAAAAATTTGCGCCCACCCGTGTTAGGGTGTGGGAAATCGACAGCGAGACCGAGCGGTTTTCGCTGTGGGCTCATCGCGCCGATGCGACCGATGCGCTACTGAATTCTCCGTTTTTGCGGACCCTGGAATCGACTTTGCGTTAAGCGGTGATTTCTTACGTTGAAACGTACAAAGCGGTCGAGTTTGCGTCTACAATTGGGGTTCCAATCGAATTTCGACCTCCCCTCAAGGATTTTCTATCCATGCAAACCCCACCCGATCGCCGTTCTTTTTTGAAGACCACAACGGCTGCCGCCGCCGGCGCGGCTTTGACCAGCACCATCGCAAAGACGGCTCACGCAGCCGGCAGCGATGAAATTCGATTCGTGTTGGTCGGTTGCGGCGGACGTGGTACCGGTGCAGCGGCTCAGATTTTCAATTCCAAGGGCAACGTCAAGTTGGTCGCGGTTGCGGACGCGTTCGCGAAGAATGCTGAGAACGCGATCAAAGCGCTTTCACGTGGTGAAAACAAGAGCAAGATCGACGTTCCACCAGAACGCGTCTTTGTCGGTTTGGATGCCTACAAAGCAGCGATCGACGTCGATGCCGATTTGGTCATCATCGCAACTCCGCCCGGATACAAGCCACAGCAGTTCGAGTATGCCGTCAACAAAGGCCGCCATATTTTCATGGAAAAGCCGGTTGCCACGGACGCCGTCGGAGTTCGCCGTGTTCTGGCCAGCGTCGAAGAATCCAAAAAGAAGAATCTGATGGTCGCGATCGGGCTGCAACGCCGTCACGAACCCCAGTACATGGAAACCATCGAACGAATTCACGGCGGCGCGATCGGTGATGTCCTTTCGCAACAGGTCTACTGGAACGGTGGCGGCATTTGGTATCGCAACCGCAACGAAGGCCAAACCGAAATGGAGTTTCAAACCAACAATTGGTACCACTTCAATTGGGTTTGCGGTGACCAGATTTGCGAACAACACATTCACAACCTGGATGTGGGTTGCTGGGTCAAAGGCATGTACCCGGTCGAGTGCAACGGGATGGGTGCGAACTCGCAGCGCATGGGCGGCGATGCGACCAAGTCACAGATCTTCGATCACACGTTTTGTGAGTACACGTTCCCCGACGGAACCAAGATGTTCAGCCAAGGCCGTCACTTGTCGGGCGGTTGGAATCACGTCGGTGAATTCGTCCAAGGCACCAAGGGAACCGCCGATCCATCGGGCGAGATTTTTGGCGAGAACGCCTGGAAGTTTGCCGGCGAGCGTTTGAACGGTCACCAACAAGAGCAACACGATTTGATCGAGGCTCTGATGCGTGGCGAGATTTACAACGAAGGCGAGTACGGTGCCCATTCGACGTTCACCGCAATCCTTGGCCGCGAGGCCTGCTATAGCGGCAAGATCGTGAAGTGGGACGAGTTGCTGGAAACCGGCCGCGAACTGGCGCCCGGAATCGACAGCTTCACCATGCAAAGCGAAGTGCCAGCGTCGGCCCGACCAGGCGAAAACGGCATGTATCCGATTCCGGTTCCCGGCAAGTACAGCCCGTTTGCATAAGTCGTATCGGGATTCCGAAACCAACGAAAAAGCCTCGCCGGGAACGTTCCTGGCGAGGCTTTTTTATTTGCGAGTGGGGCGATCCGAGTTACCGAATCAAGGGCATCAGATCAATGTCGTCCGGCCGAGTCGCGATCCGACGGCAAATGAGACTTCAGCGGCGTGGATCCGCTTGCCGTTTCATGGCGATCGAGTCGCGGCACGCCTTCAACCGGGTTGTTCGAGTACACCGCATCGACCCGTGCTTCTTCGTCCACCGGCATGGGAAGCTCCGACGCGGCAGACTTCAGCGGTTGGCCATCGGCACCCAACCTTGGCTTAAAGAATCGACCCAGTGGGCCAGCCAGCAACGCCGGCAGCATCACCAGGTCACCGATCAACGCCGCGCCCAGCATCACCAGCATCAACGTTCCGAAACGCTGGGTTGGCGTGAACGTCGACAGTGCGAATACAAACAAACCCAAACCGCCGACAAATGTCGTTTGGGTCATCGCGGGGCCCACGCGACGATACGTTTCGATGATCGCTTCGACTCGCGACAGCCCGCGGTCCAAGTTGTCACGGAACCATGACAGAAAGTGAATCGTATCGTCGACCGCAACCCCCATCGCGACCGAAGCCGTCATCATCGTCCCGATGTCAATTTCGATATCGAAATGACACATCAATCCGAATACGGTCAGGACGGGGAAGACGTTCGGAATCATCGCAATGATGCCGGCCATCATGCCGTTACCTAGGTTGCGTCCGGTGAACCAACCATACGGGGCCCGCCCGGGATTGAGCAGCATCACCATCACGATCCAAATCAATACGAACGCCAACCCGATCGAATCGGCCAAGCTGACAAGCAGCGTCCGCTGGGCTTTGTAGACGACCGGGATCACGCCGGTATAGATGACTTGAATGGCGCCCGAGCCGTCGACATCTGGAATCTGTTCGGCCGCGATGGCGGATAAGACGGCGCGATTTTGAATCGCATCCGCATTGATGAAATTTTTTGCGGCGGCAAAATCTTCGGGCGTCAAACCTTCGCCACCCAGCCACACGACCGTTTCGTATTTGTCGAAGATTTTCGCCCAACGGTCGCTGGCAAGATACTCTTTGGCTTGTTCATCGGTGAAGTCGATCCAAGTCGACGTCTTGATCGGTTCGCCATCGAGGAGTTCACCAAGTGTCGCGACGAACGTGTTTCGCGTTAGGATTTCTGTGTGGTCATCAGACACCAATTTCGTCATCGCCAGCGACTTGGGCCGGTTGGCGCCGACGACAAGCACGGGCCCTTTCGAATCGGACTTCTCCAATGCTCGCATGACGGCATCACGAGTGTCATAGGCACGCAACACCGGTTCGACGGCGGTCCGCAGCGTAGAAATGAATTGCCCATAGTCGACGTCGGAAATCGCCGCGACTCGCAAGCTGATTCGCCACAGTTCGCTGTCGGCATAAACGCCGCGTTTCTCTAACTTCAAATAGTCGTTGTCACGCAGCGTGTCCCCGGCCGCCAGCAGGTCGCGATTGAACTTTGCACGAACGGCACTGTATTTGTTGCTCGGCGCCGGCAGCGGTGGCAAGAACGTATCGGCGCTGGTCGCTTGGCCGACGATTCCCATGCCCGGTTCGCCCAGTGTTCGATGCACGACACTACGGATTCGCGAAACCGTTTCGACACGTTGAAGAATGTCGAGCGGTTCGACCGTTTCGCCTGTTTTGACGGAAACGGTTCGTTCGTGTTCGGATTGGATCGACGGCGGGATGCGAACGACCAACTCCATCGGCACCAGCTTGCCAAAGTTTTCTTCCAGCCACGCATAGTCGTGGATGATGCGAGAATCCGCGTCAAACAGCTTCAGCAACTGGACCGACGTTTTGATGTGTCGCATTCCCATCGCACAGGCGAACAAAACCACCAAGCAGCCAACGGTGACGATACGATGATGGTTGGTGACATGACGCCCAAAGTTCGCCCACCACTGGCTGATCGCGCTTTCGGGGGCAAGTTCGTCCTGGTCATTGGCTTTCCCGTCCGATACCGCCGGTGCAAACGTTTGGAGTGCGGCAGGCAAGTATGAAAACAGGATGCCGAGTGTCGACATGACACCGATGGCCGCGTACAGCCCAAAGTTGCTGATCGGCGCCAAGTTGCTGGTCACCAACGAAACCAGTCCGATGGCAGTTGTTAGCGAAGCCAGCGTGCAAGGAATGACCGCGTGGCGAAGTGCTCGACCGGCGGCCCCTTGAGGCCCACGCGATCGAACTTCGTCGCGGTAATAGTTGACGACGTGGATCGCACCGGAAAGGCCAAGCACATAGACCAGCGATGGCATGCTCAACAGAATCGCGTCGACTTTGCCGCCGGTCCACCACACCATTGCCATGCTAAGCATGGCCGAGCTGCCGCCGACGATGAAGATCATCAATGTGATTTTGATGCTGCGGAAACACAGGTACGACAAGAAAATGCCGACAAGGACGCTGTAGCCGACCAAGCGGACCAACGTCACGCTGCCTTCTTCGTCGATCGCCATGTTGTCGACCGGTGGACCACCCATGCGAAGCGCCGGCGCGCCACCGATCGTTTCGGGCGGCGCAACGTTGAACGGTGGCGGAGCAAGCGATGGGGGAAGGGACGGCGTCAGCCCCGAATCGGCAGCCAGCGTCAACAGCCGGCCACGGGGTTGTCCCAACACGCCTCGGCCGATGGCATAAACGAGATTATCTTTCGCCAAATCCGTCAACGTCACCAACACGCACGTCAAGCGGTGCGGCGGCTCAACGTCAATGGCGTCCCAGACGGCGTACCACGCTTCTGTCTTCTGGGTATCTGTTGCACTTTGAAGTTGATCGAGTGAACCGCCGAAATGACGTTGCAAATGGCTATCCAGTGTGGCGGTCGCCAATGCATCGAAATCGGCGGGAAATTCCGATCGACGTGTTTCGGGCAATGCGGCGCGAAACGCATCGGGTGTCCACGAAAACTGGGTGGGTACCGCCGGCGCGAACAATGTTCCTGTCAGTCGTTCGATCGCCAAACGTTTCGCGACGGCGCCACGGCGTTCTTCGTCCGTCAAATCGATGGGCCACAGCGGGCCGCCTTCGCTGGCCAGTTCCGCGACGATCGATTCACCGGTCTGGACGCTATGGAATAGCGTCGCCGTCAACAGGGACAAGTCGTTGTAGATCGGGTTGACCATCCGTGAATCGGGACGGTCGCTGGGGGCTTCGCCGAACGCGGTGACGAACGTACCACTGAGTTCAAAGCTGCCGCGACTTCGCTTGATGGATCGATCCAAGCCGGCCGGCCCCGTCATCGATTCTTCCCATCGAAATAGCTTGCCGTCGGGCGTGACGTAATACCATTGACCGGTCGGTGTCGTCAGCCACTTCTCTTTCTTGCCACCCCAATCGAAGTGGTCGTTTTCGCCTTGCAGCAAACCTAATTCATTGCCGACGGCTTTGGCGCGGCGAAAGGTCGCCGCCAACTCCGGCGGATAGTCCGACGAGGGATCGTAAGCTTCCGATTCGTGCAACAACTTGCTTGCCAACAACGTCAGTCGTTGATCTTCGACGGTGCAGCCTTCCCAAGTCGCCAATACAAAACTTTCACCGGCGAAGTGTTGGGCGAACCATTCCAATTCGGCCGTTTCGGGGAAGTCCGAAGGCAACCAGTCTTTGACGTTGTTTTCTTTCTCATTCAAACTCAGACGCGCGGCACGAAACGCAGCCGGCAAACAGAAAAAGAACGCCGCCAAAATCATCAACGCGTATGGCATCCCCAGCGGTCCACGTCGCTCAAGTAGGGAAGACTGTTTCATTGTGGGAATCTGCAAAATCGGCTGAAGCGGATGTGGATCGATGAGCGTGTGCTGGCTGGGTTAAATTACAGGTCGCCCGGTATGTGGTCTACTTCAATCCAACGTGATCCGGGTGCCATTGGCGATCGGGTCGCATTTGATGTACCGGTTGTTCGGATTGGGCTCAGTTTGCATCGGCGGACGGTTGAAGGATCACGAAGCTGAATGATCAGGCAGCGCGGCGATAAAACCGATTCCCGAGAACCTGTTCCAGCAAAAAAATGATCAACGCCAACAGCATAGCGGGCGAATGCAACGATACTCGAGTGGCCGATTGGTTGTCCGATAATTCGATCTCCTCGCGCATCGTGGCCAAGGTATAGCCGTCAGGCCCAAATATCGAGTCCAGCAGTCCCTTGTCAGCTCGATCGGTCGTGATTGCCGCCGATCCCAGGTTGGCCGAGAACCCCAAACTTCCGCCCCTGCTAGCCTCGCCGCCGGCCCTGGAAAACCCGCCACCGCGCAGCCAATACGTACCGGCCGAGCGGACTTCGCCGACGGCAACCTGCGTCGCCGAAGCGCTGACTTCAAGCGGCACGGGCGATTCGCCATTGGGGGGGAAGAGTTGAAGGCGGGTTTGGTTCGCAGATTCCGCTGCGCCGGATGCGACTTGTGGCGATTCGGCGACCGGCAACTCGATGATGTGGGGTTGGCCCACCAGGGTCATCACCTGGTTGTCGCCCCGTCCCGTCAGAAACTCCACACTTTGGCGGATCAGCAGCCACGCCGGCCAAGGGTCTGTTCCGAACAAGTCGTTCCATTTGCGAGTCGCGTCAACGCGGGCCGGGATGGGCGTTGTCAGCGTCAAGACGCGACCGGCCGCCACGATCGCTGCATGATCGGTTCCCGCGTATTGCATCAACACCGAATCACCCGTCCCCGGTTCGATCTGCCAATACTGGTTGATGCGAAAGTCGTTCCAAGGCGTATCGGACGCGACTGCGGCGACGATTGGGTGCGATGTATCGATGGTTTGCAAAAAAGTCCCCGAGGCCGGCGATCGCCATCGGCGCACCAATCGCGGCGCGAACGGCGATTCAACAGATTCGTCGCCGGCTGCTGGGCCCAGCGCCACCAACACGCCGCCACCGCCGTCGACGTAATCGACAATGGAACGGTCACCCAGGACTGCGGGCGACGGATCGAGCAAGACGACGGCGTCGTAGTCCGCCAACCTCGCGACGCCCAAGTCCGTCGATCCGATGCGCTCGGTACGAAATTCGGAACTTGCATCGTCGGCGGTGTTCGACGTCGGCGCGAGCACCTGCGAGAAAATGTACGACTCGCGTTCGTCGTCGCTCACGATCAACACCGTCGACGGCGGCAACACCGACAACGAGAAATGACGCACGTCATCGATCGCCAATGCATCATCGCCGGTCAAGCGAACGCGGCCATGATGAGTCCCTAATGGAAGCGACGGAATCGTCATTAGCAACTCACTTGAACCACCGTCGGCAAGCCGGACGCTGGTTCGATCGACACTGCGCACATTCGGATAGACGACCTTTCCGTCGCGGACCACGGGAGTCGACGGGTCGGATTCGTACATTTCAAGCTCAACGATGACCGACGTGGCCGACGCATCGTCGTCGCTTTGATCGGTTCGCGAGCGAGTCAAGATCGTCGAGATCGGAATCGGTGTCCCCAGCGGTGGCGTTGCGTCGGCAAGCTTCGGAATCGATAACGATCGGTTGGTGCCGGTCATCGGGCCGAGATCAAACACGGCCAAGCCGATCGGCGATTCGGCACCCAGCGAATCGACGAGGCCGGCTTCGGCCATCGACTCGTCCCACGTCGATGTCGCTAAGTCCGTGATGACCAAGATTTGCCGGTTCTCGATGTCATTGGTGCGCAGCAACCGGGCCGCCGCGTCAATCCGCGCCGCCAATGATTGAACGACTTGCCTTGGTTCGACCCGTTCGATTTTCGAAATCGCACCGCTGGCATCCAGCGAGTACGCTGGTGGCGCGGCGGATCGATCCAGCACGGCGATGCGACTGGATCGCGGAATTTGAGAAATTCGCCACACCGCCAATTCTTGCATCCGGCGGATTCGATCGTCTTCGCCGTCTCGCCACGCCGATGTCGGTGAGTTGTCCATCACGATCGCAATCGCCACCGGTTCGTTCTCATCGATCGACACCGATGGCCCCGACGCAAGCGTGTAAGTCCCCCAGATTGCCGCCGCGACGATGGCAGCCACTGCGCCACTCAATAATCCGACCGACACGTTTCTCGATTGACCCTTCGCGATCGCCACCGAAGCCATCACCAGCATTGCCCCGCCCGCGGCGACGATCATTCCGATGGTAAGCCAGGTTAACGACAGCGATTGGTGAATGGCCGGTCGTGCCAGCGCTATTGCCATGGCAATGACGGCCAGGATACGCATCGCCAGCAACCACCAACGGCGCACCCGCATTCGGCTGCGGTTGGATTCGAAACGCTTGGTCAAGAATGTAATCGAGGGGAACACAACCTTGCGAGGCTCGCGGCGCGCGATCAAGTGCAGCACGATCGGAACGATCGCGGCAAGGGCGCCGAAGACAAGAGTGGCGTTGAGGAACGACAAAGCAGATTCGCACGGTTAAGAAAGCTGCGGGCCAGCCAAAGCAAGGCTCTACCGTCAGTCTAACCGAACTTCGCGATCCACCAATCAGGCGAGGCGAGGCGAGGCGATGCGAGTCGGGACGGGTCCGATGGCGGCGCCATGCAATGACCGCCGCACCGCCCATCAATAGTGCTAGCCCAGTCGTCGGCTCGGGCACCGCAACGACATTGAATTGGTAACGACCAAACATAGATGGGGCGCCGAGCCGGTTTGCTTCACGCGCAAAGAATTCGACGTCCAAACTTTCGACCGTATTGCCAGCCCCATAAACCAATTGGTGTACGGTGAATCCGCCGGTTGAGGTTGAAAACGCCCTGCCATCGCCACTGAAACTCAATCCTGCTTCACCATCCGCATGAAACGGATAGTCACCCGCATTGGTAAAACTGTCGCCGGCTTGAAGCAGCGCGTCGTCGGGCGCGGCGATCCGAAGGAACCAAAACTCGCGACCGATTCCTGCGTTCAGGTTCACATAGCCCGTCAAGCTGTTGTCGCCGTTGCGGCGTACTTCAAACGTACTTTCGAGATCCTCGAATAGTTTCGTCTCACCATTTGAAACAAATTCCTGTTGCTGCCCTCGAAATGCCAAGCCAGACATGGTGCCAATATCGGGAACCGAATCGAACGGGTTCGCAAAATACTCGGTGACCTCAAGCGAAATCGGATTCAGCGAAGAAATGCCGGCGTGCGTATTTGTGCCCTGTACTTTGACGCCCATCGCCGCCGATCCGCCACGAGCGATATCGCGAAGCTCGAATGTAACGTCACGCGTGAAGTTGACCGATGCATCGGTGGCGGTGTTGAGCGAAAACGTAGGAATGAAGGAATCCGTTGCAGCAACCGAGGCTTCAAAAACGTCCGCAGCTTGCACCATGCCATCGCCGCGATAGAGGCCTGTGCCGAAATCCCTGACTTCGGCGATGCCGGCCGACGGTTCGGCCGAGACCGTTCCTGTCACGCGAGCGGCGAAGATGCCATCAGGGTTGAGTCCCGATAAATCGAACTCAGCCAATACACCGCGGTATTCACTAGTGGCTTGCCCCGGCGTTCGGCGTTGAATGAGTTCGTTTCCTGGTTCAACGACACCATCGCCCGCCGTTGGTGTCGGGTTTGAGTCCAAGTCAATGTACACGCCTTGCTGGTCAAGCATGGTGACCACGACGGGACCCTGGCCGGGCAGATCCGAAACGGATGTGATCGCGACCAGTGATGATAATGCCCACGGTTCTAAATACGATCGAAGCATCTTGTACCCCACCGAAACGAAGTTCAGCGATAAGCTTTCGACAGCTTCGCTTTTTCACGGAGGCGGCAGTGTAACGGCGTCGGTTGTCGAAAGTCAAATCCTCTGTGTGTTCGTTCAACCTCGCGTGTTGCGAATTACTTTTTGTGAATTTTGGATGGCATTGATCGAGCTGTTTTGTGGCATCGGTGGCGCGGCGGAAGCGGCGCGGCAACTCGCGCGCGCGGACCTAGTCAGTGCCCGCGCGATTGACATCGATCGTGACTGTGGCGTCGTTTACCAGCACAACTTTGGATTGGCCGTTGATCACCAAACGATTGAGTCGATCGATTGGGGATCGCTTGTTGAAATCGGCGACGACGCTTGGTGGATGTCACCGCCATGCCAACCGTATTGTCGTCGCGGTCGCGGTGACCACGAAAACGACCGGCGCTGTGATGCGTTGTTGTCGTTGATTGCGTGGTTGGACAATCAGCCGACAACATTGCCACGGGCGATGGTGCTGGAAAACGTACCCCAGTTCGCGTCGTCGTCGCATCGCGATCGGCTTTGTTGTTCGTTGGAACGAAACGGGTTCCGTACCAGCGAAGTTGTTCTGTGTCCGACTCAGTTCGGCATTCCCAATCGGCGACGGCGGTATTACCTGATTGCGTCGCGAACGCATGAAGCGACGGTCGCCGCTCCGCACGACACAAGTCTTCGGTTCTCGGTTGCCGATGTTCTGGACTCGCCGCCACCGACCCAGTCGCCGTTGTGGCTTGCGATCGAGGTTGCGTCGAAGTACGCCGGCGCACTCGATATCGTCGACGCCGATGATCCATTGGCGATGACGGCGTGTTTCGCCAGCGGCTATGGAAAGTCGATCATTCGCAGCGGTTCGTACCTGCGTCACGACGGGCGACTGCGGCGTTTCTCGCCCGACGAAGTCGCGCGGCTGTTGGGCTACTCGGCCGAGTTTTCGTTTCCCCTTGAGATCGCCGATCGCAAGCGATGGAAGATGCTGGGCAACGGTCTATCGATTCCGGTCGCGAAAGCAGTCTTGGACGCGGTGTGACGTCACGATCACGACAATTGTTGACGTTGCAGCAAGTATTCGGTCAGCGCCTTGTCGAACGGCATGCCGGTGTCCAGCGGCACGTAGTCGACTCGCAATTTCTGGCACCCGATTCGGTAGGCTTCGCGAAACTCGTCGAGTTGTTTCAAGTAGTCTTCGCGAAAGCCGGTCGCATCGACTGAAACTGTTTCGCCCGTTTCGGCGTCTTCGAATTGAACCGGTCCGTCGTAGGGGAACTTCACTTCAGCTTCGTCCATGACGTGGAACACAATCACATCGTGGCCGCCGTGGCGAAGCCGCGCCAGTGACGAGATCACGTCATCGGGTGTTCCCGTCGTAGTATCGGATGGCAGTAAATCCGAAAATAGCATCACCAGCGAATGTTGTTTTAGCATCGCCGCCAGTTGAATCAGTGATGCCGGTAAATCGGTGCGGCCGGTCGGTTGCAGTTTTGTCAGCGCGGCCATGACGTCGCCGAGATGTCCACGGCGACTTCGCGCTGGCAACAGTGCTCGCATCGTTTCCGAAAACGAAATCAGACCGACCGGGTCTTGTTGCATCGTCATCAAGTACGTCAACGACGCGGCCAAGCACGTACAGTATTCGAACTTGGTCATCGAACCCGATTCGGTGAAGCCCATCGACTTGGATAAATCCATGACCAAAAATCCGGTCAAGTTCGTCTCGGCTTCGAAACGCTTGGTGTAGTACTTGTCGGTCTTGGCATACACCAACCAATCGATCATCCGCGGATCGTCGCCACGGTTGTAACGACGGTGCTCGCTGAACTGAACCGAAAACCCCTGAAACGGACTGCTGTGCAGCCCCTGCAAAAAACCACGAACAACCATCCGAGCGCGAAGATCGAGCCGCTGGATCGATTGCAACGATTCGGGTGAGAGGGAAGGCATGGGAATGGGTGACAGATTTCAGGCAACAGGTATCAGGAAGGGCAAAGCGGAAATGGTGAGACTGTTTCATTTGGGCGAACGAGGTTCGTCATGGGGCCCTTTCCCTGAGGCCTGTTACCTGGCACCTGTTATGTATTTCTCCCTATTTCCGCGTCATCTTTTCGGGTTCGGGCGGGCGGATGTCGTTGAGTAGTTTTTCGACGATGGCGTCGGTGTTCATGCCTTCGGCTTGGGCTTGAAAGTTGGTTGCCATGCGGTGACGCAGCACCGGTATCGCAATGCGGCGGATGTCGTCGGGGTCGATGCTGAATCGGCCGTCCATCGCGGCAAGCGCTTTCGCACCGGCGATCAAGTTCTGGCCCGCACGTGGACCCGCGCCCCAGTCGACCAATTCGCGAATGTACTTTGGCGCCGTTTCATCGGCCGGCCGCGTCGCCCGAACCAATTGCGCCGCATAGCGGATCACCAACGGGTTGACCGCGATGCTGGCCACCAACTTTTGGATGTTCAGAATCGCGCGTGCCGATAAGACTTTGTTGACCGAGGGTGTTTCGCCGCGAGTCGTCGCCGTCAGAATCTGTTCCTCTTCGGCCGCCGATGGATAACCGACTTTGATGTTGAACATGAATCGGTCAAGCTGGGCTTCGGGCAACGGGTAGGTGCCTTCCTGCTCGATCGGGTTCTGCGTCGCGATGGTAAAGAACGGTGGCGGCAGGTCATAGGTTTCGCGGCCGATCGACACTTGTCGTTCTTGCATCGCTTCTAGTAGTGCCGCTTGCGTCTTTGGCGGCGTGCGGTTGATCTCGTCGGCCAACAGGATGTTTGTGAAGATGGGGCCTTCGACGAACCGGAACGATCGACGGCCTTGTTCGTCTTCTTCAAGAACTTGCGTGCCCGTGATGTCCGAAGGCATCAGGTCCGGGGTAAACTGAATTCGCTTGAACTGAACGTCCAAAATATTGGCAAGGGTACTGACCATCAACGTTTTGGCCAGTCCCGGCACACCCTCGAGCAGCACGTGGCCGCGAGTGAAGATGGCGGCAAGCAACTGTTCGATCACATCGGATTGGCCCACAATGACTTTGGCCAACTCGGCCCGCATCGTTTTTTGGTGATCGGCGAATTCGCGAAGCACGTCACCAAGATTGCGTGCCGGCGCCGCGGGTTCGCCCGATGCAGAGCCAGTTGACGCAGGACCAGAAGATGCAGGACCGGGGGGAGGTGGAGGAGAACCGCTCATGATGATTAACAAACATTCCTTTGCTCAGACGGATCGGCCAAAACTGGCAGCGATGAAGTTTAACGTCTTTCCTCGCTTTGCGGCGGCGTTGTTCGTGATGTTCGCGATCTTCGTGGCGGATACCATCCCCGTTCGTGGCGATGTCGATGCGGCTGCGGTCCAACGGGCAATCGATCGCGGAGTTGCCTATCTTCGCAAAACTCAAACCGAACGAGGCGGGTGGGACGAGTTCAGCGGGTACTCGTGCGGCCAAACGGCGCTATGTACGTTGGCGATGTTGAATTGCGGCGTCGAGAAAGATGACCCGTCAATCGCGCGGGCGATGAAGTATCTGCGTTCGTTTGAGCCCGTCGAAACGTATTCGGTATCGCTGCAGACGTTGGTCTACTGTCATTTGGGTGCTGCCGGCGATTTGCCCCGCATTCGTCGCAATGTCCAGTGGTTGGTGGACCAGCAATTTCGCGAAGGCTCGCGACCGGAAGCGATAGGGGCATGGAACTATGGCAAGAGCCGCGGTGGCTCGACCGATCCGTCGAATTCACAGTTCGCGATCCTGGCGCTCGGCGCTGCCGAAGAACGTGGTATTCAAGTCGAACCCGTTGCATTCGAGTTGGCGCTGAAATACTGGATCGGCCGTCAAAGAAACGGCGGCGCGTGGTCATACGGGTCGCGAGACGCATCGGGCAGCATGACGTGCGCGGGCATTTCGTCGATCATCATCGCGCGTGGCAGGCTGGGTGGTGGAACGTCGTCGATTGCCGGAAACGTGATCCAGTGTTGTGGCGGTCAATCCGAAAATGTGGATCCGGTCGAAGCCGGTCTGGAGTGGCTGGGGCGTAACTTCACGACTCAGGTCAATCCGGGCGGCAACCTGATGACGTTCTATTACTACATGTACGCGCTCGAGCGGGTCGGCCGATTGTCGGGACGCCGTTTCATCGGCGATCACGATTGGTACCGCGAGGGCGCCCAGCGATTGATCGAGCTACAGGACGGTTTTTTGGGGTACTGGAAAAACAGTGGCCCGTTGGAACCCGAAGCGGTTGCGACTTCGTTTGCGCTGTTGTTTTTGAGCAAAGGGAAACGGCAGGTCGTCGTCGGTCGACTTCGCTATCCACGAAATGCCCGCGGTGATTCGGCAACATCGACGCATTGGAAACAGCATCCCGACGGCATGCGGCAACTGGTGCGACACGTCGAAAGCGATTGGGGGCGCGATCTGACTTGGCAGACGATCGACAGCGAAAAAGCTGGGCTGGCCGACTTGCTGCAGACGCCGGTGTTGGTGATCAGCGGCAATCAACCGCTTGTCCTTGCCGATCAAACGAGCGAAAACCTGCGCGAGTACATCGACCAGGGCGGCACAATTCTGTTCGAAGCCGATACCGGCGCCGGTTGCCCCGACGCCAGCGGTTTCCAACGCAGCGTCGTCCAACTGTGCAGCCAATGGTTCGACGGCGCGGCGCTGGATCGCTTGCCGCCCGAACATCCGGTCTGGTTTGCCGAAAAGAAAGTGGACGCAACGGCGCTGGGGCCGGACTTTTGGATGTACGGTGTGCAAGCGTGCTGTCGCACCAGTGTTTTCTATTCGCCGACCAGTTTGTCGTGTCGGTGGGAACTCGGCGACGCAATCTTTCGTCGATCCAAAATCGCCAACGGTCCAAAATCGCAAATCGAAACGGCGATCGGTATCGGCGAAAATGTGATCGCCTACGCGACGGGACGCGAATTGAAAGACAAGTTGCAGCAAAGTTTTGTGATCGATGGAGCGTCGGCCATCGATGCTCGCCGCTCAACCATTTCGATCGCGACGCTGGGTCTCGACGCGGGTGGCCAAGAAGCTCGTCGGGCGGTTCCCAATGCCGCGGCGTTGGTCCAGTCTCGGGTGCCGCTGGCGATTGCACCGGTCGTCGATCCGGTCGGTTTCGATGCCGACACGCTGGCCGACGTCCAGTTTCTTTGGGTTCACGGTCGCACGGACTTTTCGCTTTCGGACGCGCATCGGAATGTGCTTCGTCAATTCGTTCAACGCGACGGCATCATCCTGGGCTCGGCGGTTTGCGGCGGCGAAGCATTTACCGAAGCGTTTCGGCGGGAAGTCGCGTTGATGTTCCCCGATTCACCGCTGCGTCCGATTCCCGAGGGGCATCCGCTGCTGACGGCCAGCGGCGGATACGACATTTCTAGCGTGATGATTCGGACTCCGGCCGTGGGCGGACGAGGCTCGCGGAACCAGGGGGTTGGGAAGCGGGCCGGCCGGCCGCTGATCGAGGTTGCGGTAGTGGACAATGTCGCGGGCGTATTTTTCTCGCCGCTGGACCTCAGTTGTGCCCTGGAAAGCCCTAATTCTGTGCAATGTCCGGGCTATAGCACCGAAGACGCGGCCAAAATCGTCGCAAATATGATGCTGTTTGGCCTGCAACAGTGATTTCGGCAGACATTCAGGTGGGTGAGACGATTCAGGTTTGGTTTGACCCTTGCCTAAATGGCCTGGTCCCTGCCATAATCCCGGGCCACGAAAACAACAACTTTCCCATAGTACTGTCCACCCGAAGACTCGATCGATGTCCAAGAGCAAGAAGAAAGCGGAAACCGTCTTCCTCGTTTGCGAAGAAACCGGCGATTACAACTACTCACTGCGGCGCAAGCCTGGTGGTGAAAAGCTGCGTCTTTTGAAGTACAGCTCGCGACTTCGCAAACGTACCTGGCACAACGAAAAGAAGAAGTAGTTCGCCCTCGCGAACTTCGGCCACACCAGCGACGACCCACCGACCATCGATTCGGAGTCACGGATGCAGCGAAAATGGCGGATAATCCCTCACGACTCTGCGCGCATCGAAATGCTGATGCGAGAGGCTCGGGTGCCCGCCGTTGTTGCTCAAGTGTTGGTCAGCCGCGGCGTTTATACCGCCGATGGCGCGTCGCAATTTCTTGAAACGAAACTGATGGGGCTCCGCGAGCCCCTGCTATTGCCCGGCGTGCCGAGAGCCACCGAGATTCTGGTCGCCGCGCTCCGCGAAAAATTGCCAATTGTTGTTTACGGCGATTACGACTGTGACGGCATGACCGGCACCGCGATTTTGGTCAATGGTTTTCGTTTGCTTGGCGGCGAAGTCTCGTACCACGTTCCCAACCGACTCGAAGACGGTTACGGGTTGAACGAAGACGCGATTCGCAAGCTGGCCGCACGCGGTAAGAAAGTCATCGTTTCGGTCGACTGTGGCATCACCTCCGTGTCGCACGCCAAACTTTGTAAAGAACTTGGCGTCACCCTGATCATTACCGACCACCACACCATCGGTGCCGAGTTGCCCGATGCCGCCGCGATCGTCCATCCGCGTTTGCCCGGCACGTCCTATCCGTTCGGCGAACTTTGTGGCGCAGGTGTGGCATTCAAGTTGGCGTGGGCGATCTGCCAAGAGATGTGCGGGTCAAAGAAAGTCACCGAGCCGCTGCGTCGGTATCTGATGCAATCGTTGGCACTGGCCGGCATTGGTACGGTCGCCGATGTGGTGCCGTTGCTGGACGAGAACCGCATCCTGGTCGAGCACGGTTTGAAGATGCTCAAGGCCGAGCCGCTTCCCGGCCTGTTGGAACTGATGAAGATTTTAAAACTCGACGAAGCGACAACGCTGGATACCGAATCGATCGGATTCGCGATTGCACCGCGGCTGAACGCGGCCGGCCGCTTGGGTCAGGCCCAATTGGCGGTCGAACTGCTGACGACGCCTGCGGGTGATCGAGCACGTGCCCTGGCCGACTACATCAACGAACTCAACGGCAGCCGCGACACCCTTCAGCGCAGCGTTTACCTAGCCGCACAAAAACAAGCCAAAGCGGATTTCGATATCGAAGGCGACGCGGCGCTCGTGCTTGCTGGCGTCGGTTGGCACCAGGGTGTGATCGGTGTGGTCGCCGGACGTTTGGCCGAAAAATACGCCAAACCCGTGCTCGTCATCTCGCTGGATTCAGCGGGCAAAGTCGACGCGGTCGGATCCGGACGAGTCGGAGGGACGAACATCGACTTGTACGAAGCCTTATCCGAATGCAGCGAGCGACTGGTTCGCTTCGGCGGTCACAAGGCGGCGGCCGGTTTAACGATTGACGAACGGCAACTCGATGCGTTCCGCGGCGATTTTTGTGAAGCGGTGGCCAAACAGTGGGCGGACAACGAAGTCGTGCCCGAGATCGTGATCGACGCCGAAGCACCACTTGGCCAATTGAATCTCGAAACGTTGAAACAGATCGAAATGCTGGCCCCGTTCGGTGCGGGCAACCCGCGTCCGATTCTGTGCTGCCGCAATGTCGAATTGGATGCGCCGGCCTCGTTGATGGGCAAGACGAAGGCGCACTTGACCGTGAATCTTCGGCAAGGAAGCAAGGTGATCCGAGGCGTCGCGTTTGGAAACGCCGATTGGTGCGACGAACTGAACGCCGTAGACGGTCCCATCGAGATTGCCTATCGCCCGGTTATCAACGAATTTCGCGGCTTTCGCAAAGTCGAAATTCACCTGGTCGATTGGCGCCCGGTCACCAAGATGGCCGCGGTTTAACGTCTGACGTCGCGCGGCCGCACTTTGCGTTGCCCGTCGTAGTAGGATAGGGATCTTGCTTCCGCATCCGAAATAGCGACGACAGGCCACTATGAAAACTCAGACAATTTCGACAGGTACGCTCTTTCGATTTTTCGCGTCGTATGGGTCGACACTCAGCCGAACGATCTTCTTGCTTGCTGTGGCGATTTCGATCGAAATCACGACGTTGTCTTTCAGTGCAGTCGCGGGCGACGTCACGTCGCCGAACATTCTGATCATCTATGCCGACGATCTCGGGTTCGGTGATTTGGGATGCTATAGCGATAAGTCGAAGATTCCGACGCCGAACCTAGATCGGCTTGCTTCCGAAGGCATTCGTTTTACCGATGGCCACTCGTCATCGGGAATTTGTACGCCAAGCCGATACGCACTTTTGACGGGGCGTCACCATTGGCGTGACTTTCACGGCATCGTCAACGCGTTTGGCGGTTCGGTTTTTAAACCCGAGCGATTGACGTTGCCGGAAATGTTGAAGTCCAAGGGCTATCACACTTCGGCGATCGGCAAATGGCACTTGGGCTGGGACTGGGACGCCATTCGAATCCCCGGTGCGAAGAAGTTCGGAAGTGGTCGGGCGTCTGGTTGGGGATTCGACGCGTTCGATTGGTCGAAAACAATTCCCGACGGACCTCTGGCCCACGGCTTTGACCAATACTTTGGTGATACGGTCATCAACTTCCCGCCGTACTGTTGGATCGAAGACGATCACGTCGTCCGCGCACCCGACACCAACATGGATACGTCAAAATGGAAACCTATCAAAGAAGGCAATTGGGAATGCCGACCCGGTCCGATGACTTCCGATTGGGATCCCTACCAGAACATTCCGACGACAACGAAGCGTGGCGTTGAATTCATCAAAGCCCAGACCGATAAAGATGGTCCGTTCTTTCTGTACTTTGCGTTTCCATCGCCACATGCGCCGATCATCCCGAACGACGAATTCGATGGCCGATCCAAGGCCGGACCCTATGGCGACTTCGTCGTCGAGACCGATGACGCGTGCGGTCAATTGCTACGTGCTCTCGAAGAAAGTGGACAAGCTGAGAATACATTGGTCGTTTTTACTGCCGATAACGGCCCGGAAAAGTATGCCTATGCCCGCGACGAAAAGTACGACCATTGGTCGGCCGAACCTTTGCGAGGTTTGAAACGAGACATCTACGAAGGCGGTCATCATGTTCCCTTCATGGTCCGATGGCCGGGCCAAGCGGCCGCGGGTCGAGTTTGCGAATCGCTGGTCAGCCAAATCGACTTGATGGCCACCGTTGCAAGCGTCGTCGGATTCGAACTGCCCGACGATGCGGCCGAAGATTCGCACGATCTGGTTCCGCTGATCCGAGGGGACGTCGATGCGGTTCGGGGCACTCACATTCACAATACGCATGCGAAACAGTATGCCATTCGGCACGGTGATTGGCTGTTGATCGATCACAAGACGGGTTACGTGTCGTCGCGAGACGCTGGTTGGGAGAAACGCCACGGCTATGCCGCCGACAACGATGGGCCGGTCGAGCTCTACAACTTGAAATCCGATCTCGGGCAGCGTCACAATCTTGCTGTCGATGAACCAGGAGTTGTCGCCGAGCTGCAAGCGATGCTGAAAAAAGTTCAAGATCAAGGGCATTCGGCGCCTCGGTTGGAACGTTGATCTCACTTCTGTTTCTGTCGAACCACTGCACCTGTTTTCTCGCCGGTAACCGATGACCCCACTGCGTAGCGTCGCCGTCTTCGTCGGAATTGGGTTGGCGATCGTCGTCGCCGTTGTTTGCGAACGAGTCTTTGGGCTCTCGTCGGCTGCGTCGGTAACCGCCGGTGTGACGATACTTTGTGGCGTGTGGTGGTGTACCGAGGCGGTGCCGATTCCGGTGACGTCGCTGGTTCCTTTCGTTGTCTTTCCGTTTGCCGGCGTGTTGGATCATGGCCAGCTTGCATCGGCGTATGGTGACAAATTCGTCCTGCTATTCTTGGCTGGGTTTATGATCTCAAGGGCTGCGGAAAGCTCGCAAACTCACCTGCGAGTCTCCCATGGAATGATGAAGTTGTTGGGGACCCGTTCGCAGCGACGTATCGTGATCGGGTTTATGCTAGCGCCGGCGCTGTGCAGCATGTGGATATCCAACACCGCTACCGCGTTGATCATGCTGCCGGTCGCGCTGGCGGTGTTGCAAGAACAGAACGATCCAAAGCTCAACGTTCCACTGCTGCTTGCAGTCGCCTATGGATCAAGCGTTGGTGGCATCGCAACGATCATCGGCACGCCGCCCAATGGCGTCTTCGTGTCGATCTACGAACAACAAACCGCTCGCACGGTCGATTTTTTCTCATGGTTGCGAATCGGGTTACCCGTCGCGGCAATGATGCTTGTGGCAACCGGCGTTTGGTTGACTCGCGGGTTGGGAGTTCCGGCGAAGCCGATCGCACAGAACTTGGGGCCATGGAAACCGTACCAGCGGCGAGTGCTTTCCATCATCGCGATCACGGCATTGTTGTGGGTCACTCGCAGCGCACCGTGGGGCGGTTGGTCCCAGTGGTGTGGGGTGCCGATGGCTCACGATGCGACCGTTGGGTTGGCGGCTGTTGTTCTCATGTTTCTTGTGCCCAGTGGCGAACGCGACGAAAAAGGTCAGGCGAAGTGTTTGCTGGACTGGGAAACCGCGCGGGATATTCCTTGGGGAATCCTGATCCTGTTCGGTGGAGGACTGGCGATTGCTCGGGCAGCCGAGGTGTCGGGGTTGTCGGAGACCATCGGCAATCAGTTGGCATTGCTGAAAGATTTTCATCCCGTGCTGTTGATCGCAGCGGTTTGTCTTGCCGTCACATTCTTGACCGAGGTCACTTCCAACACCGCGACGACGACATTGTTGATGCCGATCCTGGGTGCCGCCGCGGTGGGCGCTGGGTATGACGCGTCGATGTTGATGGTGCCCGCCGCGCTGTCGGCCAGTTGCGCATTCATGTTGCCCGTTGCAACGCCACCCAACGCAATCGTTTTTGGCAGCGAACGAATCACGGTTCGCGAAATGGCGCAGGCCGGCTTTGTTCTCAACGTGATCGGGGTGATCGTCATCACGTTGGTATGTTACTGCCTGCTTGATTTCGAGTCCGGCATCGGGCATTAGCCCGCTTCCTGCGTCGTCCGGCGGAATCGCATGGCGTGAATCGTTACCACAGCGTCGCTAATTGCGATGGAATCACCGCTTTTCTTGGGTTCAAATATGGGACATCCGGTTTGCTAAGATGGATGAGAGTCTTTTCGTGCGCTGACCGACGCAGCGTCCCGCCCGCAACCTCAACCGGTTACTTGATCCATGAATAAGTTTCTCTCTGCGTTCTCGTTGCTCATCGTCGCAGCGAGTGTTGCGATTGCGGACACTCCGCCCGCCAAGCCGAATATCATCATCGTGATGCCCGACGACTTGGCCTACGGAGACTATGGCTGTCTCGGCAATCCTATCTTGAAGACGCCATCGGTCGATGCGTTCATGAAGGAAAGCTTGCTGTTCACGCAGTTCCACGTCAGCCCCACGTGTTCCCCGTGTCGCGCGGCATTGATGAGTGGTCGCCACGAATTTAAGAATGGTGTGACGCACACGATTCTAGAACGTGAGCGAATGAGTTTGGCCACGATCACGATGCCGCAAATGCTGAAGACCGCGGGTTATACGACCGGCATCTTCGGCAAGTGGCATTTGGGTGATGAAGAAGCCTATCGGCCCGAGAGTCGCGGCTTCGATGAAGTGTACATTCACGGTGCTGGTGGTATCGGGCAAACGTTTCCCGGTTCGTGCGGCGACGCACCCGGAAACACCAACATCAATCCGACGTTGTGGCATAACGGTACGTTCGTAAAAACCGAAGGCTATTGCACCGACTTGTTTTTCGAGCAGTCGATCAAGTGGATCGATGCGAAACGCCAGGGTGACCAACCGTTCTTTGCTTACGTCTCGCTCAATGCCGCCCACGGACCCCATGTCGTGCCCGATGAGTATTGCGCCAACTACGCGGGCAAGCCGAACATCAGTGATGATCTGGCAAAGTATCTCGGGATGGTCGAGAACATCGACACAAACTTTGGCAAGCTGTTGGCGAAACTGAAGCATTGGAACATCGAAGACAACACATTGGTGATTTACATCGGCACCGACAACGGTGGCGGGATTAGTCGACGGATTTTTAATTCGGGGTTGAACGGTGGTAAGAATTCGGTGACGCAAGGCGGGACCTTGTCGCCGACGTTCTTCCGCTGGCCCGCTGGTGGAATTCCTGCAGGCGAAAAGTGTGACGCTCTTAGCGCGCACCTAGACCTTTACACCACGTTGGCCGAAATCGTTGGAGCAACATTGACGCCTGCGATGCAAGAGCAAGCCGAAGGTCGCAGTCTGGTTCCGCTATTGAAAAACCCAAGCGCCCAATGGACCGACCGGACGTTAGTGCATCACACCGGACGCTGGAAAAAGGGAACGGTAGCGGAATCGAAGTACAGCAAAGCAGCGATCCAAAATTCGCGTTTTTCGTTGGTTGAAAACACGGCGCTTTATGACTTAAAAGCCGATCCCGGTGAGACAAAAAACGTAATCGACCAACATCCTGAAATCGTGACCCAACTGCGTGCCGCATACGACGCGTGGTGGAACGACATTCAACCGTTGATGGTGAATGAAGACGTCATGCCGGTAAAAATCAATCCTTTTCAAGAACTGTATTTCAAACAGTTCGGTGGCAGTCCATCGGAGAAAGACCTAGCGAAGATGAGTGGACAGCCTCAGCCGAATTCCAGTGAAAAGCCAAGCCGCGCCGCTCAACGAAGAAAAGCTAGAGAGCAGGCGAAAGCTCAGCAATAACGGTTGCCATCCACTGAACTCTACGAGATCTTGCTTCATGTATTTTTTAAGACCGCTTTCTCTTGTTTGCGTTTTGTTGTCATTGTTGATCGCCGCGTCTTCCTGGGCGCAAGATTCGGCGAGTGCGAAGTATGACGGCAGTTGGGAATCGCTTCAAAAGATGCCGGTGCCGGCTTGGTTCGACGATGGAAAAATCGGCATCTTCATCCACTGGGGACCGTACAGCGTCATCGGTTATAAGAAGGGGAATCGTGGCTATGCCGAACACGTGCCGAAACTGTTGTACGCTGAACCGGATCACTATTATCCGTACATGCAAAAGCGCTGGGGATCGACTCCACCGCAGTTCGGTTACAAGGACATCATCCCGGAGTTCAAAGCCGAAAATTGGGATCCCGATGCCTGGGCGGACTTGTTCGCCGACGTGGGGGCCAAGTATGTCGTGCTGACCGCCGAGCACCACGACGGTTGGGCCAATTGGGATTCGGATCTCACCCCATGGAACGCGGCCGACAAAGGCCCCAAGCGGGATCTCGTGGGCGACTTGGGCACGGCGGTGCGAAAACGTGGACTGAAGTACGCTCCGTCGTATCATCGTGAACGTCATACCGGTTTCTTTGCCAACGATTTGTATGTCGTTCACAGCGAACCGCGGTCCGATGTTGCCGAAGAGATTCGTCGCGTTCCCGAAGCCGCTTCACTGTACGGCCCATTCCGTCTCGACAAGGCCTTTGTCGACGACTACGTCGCCCGTTGGAAAGAGATTCAAACCAAGTACCAGCCCGATTTTTTGTGGATCGACGATGTGCCGATCTTCACGCGTGATGGCAATGACACGCGGAAGAGTCCCCAAGTTTTCAAGCCAGAGGTGCGGTACTTTTACGATCAATGCCGGTCAATGATTACCGACTTCATGAACGATGCCGCTGCGCGTGGTCAAGACGTTTATTTGAACAACAAGGGTGGTAACCGAAATTGGCCCGAGGGTGTCGGATGCTTAGAAAAAGACAATTTGAAACTGAAAGTGATCGGTCCCAAATGGGAAAGCTGCACGACGTTCGGCAGTTCCTTCGGTTACTTGGAAGGTGACGGATACAAGTCGGTCGAAAGGGTGATTCACGAAATGGTTGAAGTGATTAGCCGCAACGGAAACTTTCTGATCAATATCGGCCCGAAAGCCGACGGCACGCTGGTTCCCGAACAGGTCGAGCGACTGCGTGCGATGGGTGATTGGTTGAAAATCAACGGCGATGCGATCTACGGTACCCGCTATTGGAAAGAGAGCGAGCAGAAGGACGAGCAGCTCGCGTTCACTACCAGGGACAAGAGCCTGTACGCGATCAAGCTAGCCAAACCCGCCGGGCGATTCACCGTTAGTGGTGCCGCCGGATGGAACGCCAAACAGGTGCATTCGGTTCGCTTGCTAGGTTCCGAATCATCCGTGCTCTGGTCGATGACGTCGTCTGGTTTACAGATCACGCCACCCGCGGATCTAGGCACCACCGAACATGCTTGGGTATTCGAAATCGTGACCGACCAAGAACAGCATCATCCCAACCCCACATTGATTCAATGAACCAATACTTCCTTAGCTCGATCGTCGCCGTTTCGTTGTGCAGCCTCGTCTCGACTGCGAACGCCCAAAACGCTTGGACGGTGGATAGCCAGTCCGATTGGGTCGACGGAATGGCGAGCCAGTCTGACGTGAAAATTCAGGACGGAATGGCGGTGCCGACCGGGCAAACGGCAGCTTTGCAAAGCAAGCTCAACTCCTTTGACGAGAAACGATCGGCAAAGTCGATCACGGTGACTCAGTCTGCTGTTTGGCAAAACTGGGAACAAGCCGATGACCTTGGTCCAACCAACCTGGGCGATGCTCCGGTGATGTTGAGTCTTGGGCCGGATAACTACTGGATGTTTGGTCGCTATGGAAATGGACGCAAACGAGGCGATACGTCCAAGCAACCTCCCTTCGTGCCCGAATCGGCAACGCTCGAAGGCTTTGACGTTCCGTTGAAAACGACACGATTCCCGAATCAGTTCGATGCACCGGGCGGACTGCAGCCAAGGTTAGGTGGTTACCACGCGTGGCAAAGTAAAGACATGGTCAACTGGGTGCATCACGGCGCGATCACGGAAAAGAAATCCGCATGGATGACGACGGCCGAGTACGCCAACGGTAAAGCGTATTTTTACTACGACTTTCCCAATGACCAGGATCCCCACGTCTATGTCGATGCCGATATGTTCGATGGTGTTCCCGGTGAAAACAAAGGAATGGCCTACGACGATCCAACGCACGGTTCCGACTGCGCGATCATTCGTGACCTGGACGGAAAGTTCCACTTGATCGTGGAAGACTGGAGTCCGATCAATGCACAACGTCATGCATGGGATTCGCCTCTTGCGGCGCACGCGGTCAGTCCCGATGGCATTCAAGACTTCAAACTGCTTGCCCCACCGGTGGATGAACGCACGAAACCGACCGGCGAGACGGGGACTTACAAGCATCCGCATTGGTTGAAGGAAAACCCAGAACGATTTAAGACCAACATTGCTGAGTATCAGATCCACGAACCCGAGCAAAATGCTTACGGTGATTGGGCGGCGATTTCGATCGGTGGCCAGTACTACCTGTTCTGTGACTATGATCCGGCCGACAGCAAGTCGATGAGCGTCGGTTGGTTCACATCTTCAAGCATCACCGAACCGTTCACATGGTGCGGCAATGTCGGAAAAGGGCACCCCGATCCCGACGTCATGTTTGCGGAAGGTAAGTTCTATTTGGCGACGCAACAGCCCATGGACTTTGTCAGCCCCGGGCCTTGGGTCGAAGACGTCCAGGTTCGCGTCGGCGTCGATACCGACAACGATCACACGATCGATCAGTGGAGCGATTGGTCCGCAGTGAAAGAAAGCTACGACTACATTCCCGGTTTCGCAAAACAAATTGCGAGGACACCCGCAACGTTGGACTTGTCGCAGTTGCCAGATGGATATGGGTTTCAGTTCGAGATCAAGATCAAGGACACAACCGAGAATCTATCGAAACCGATTCTGGACAAAATCGAAATCAAGTTCTAAACAATTAAACGGAACAGTTTCATGAACGAAGCCATCAAGACGATTGCTGTAGCGATTCTGCTTGGCCTGTTTTTGCCCGGGGAAGCGTCGGCTGTTGAGATCACACCGACCCGAACAGTGACTTACAAGAAGATCAAAGATGTCGCACTGAAACTGCACGTTTTCGATCCCGTGAATCACAAAGCAGACGCGAAGGTTCCCGCGATCGTGTTTTTCTTTGGCGGTGGTTGGAATGGCGGAACGGCGTCTCAGTTTTACGAACAGGCCGACTTTTTTGCCAAGCGAGGGCTCGTCGCAATCTCTGCCGATTACCGTGTCAAAAGTCGAAACGGAACGACTCCCTTTCAGGCGGTTGAGGATGCAAAATCGGCGATTCGCTGGCTTCGACAACATGCGGCCGAACTGGGAATTGATCCGAATCGGATTGTCGCCTCGGGAGGTTCCGCGGGCGGCCATATTGCAGCTTGTACGGGCGTGATCGTAGGTCTTGACGGCGATGGGGAAGACGTTTCCATTAGCTCGGTTCCCAACGCGATGATCCTGTTCAATCCCGTTCTCGATACGACGGAAAATGGATATGGGTCGGCCCGATTTGATGAACAACGAAAGACCGACCTATCGCCGTGCCATCACATCCGACCTGGCATCGTGGCAACGTTGTTACTGCATGGAACGAAAGACACCACGGTTCCGTTTGAGAATGCAGAACGATTCGCCGGGTTGATGACCGAGGCTGGCAATCGGTGTGACTTGAAACCCTTTGAAGGCCAAGGGCATGGTTTTTTCAATGGAGCCTTCTTTCGCCCGAAGACAAAGGACACAACTCCGTACAACCAATGCATGAAGGACAGCGTGGCGTTTCTGGTTTCGCTAGGCTACCTGGAAAGTGTGGCGTCGGCGGAGCACTACGACGAATCGGCCCAGCCAGCGATCCGATAAGATCATTCTTGAACCAGCACGAAATGGTTTGGGATCGGATTTTCGGTCGCTGAAATGTTCGCGAACAAGACGACACGTTTACCGGGACACGCGTTTACTACAGGGTTTGACCATCGATGATCGCAAGCATGACTAACAGCCTGTTGAAAAAGGGGGCTGACCCTCTCCGGCGTTTCGAATTCACAATGTTTCAGCAACGTTTCCAAAGGGTCAGACCCCGTTTTCAACAGGCTGCTAAGCGGCACCTATCAAGCTCGATCGCGATCGGTCTCGCCCTTCTGGTTTGTGGGTTCGCCGAGGCTGACAAACCCAACATTGTGGTCGTGCTGTGTGATGATCTCGGGTATGGCGATGTCCAGTGCCTGAACCCCGAACGAGGAAAAATTCCGACGCCTTGCATCGATGCACTCGCGAAGGATGGAATGACGTTCACCGACGCTCATTCCGGTTCATCCGTTTGTACGCCGACGCGTTACGGTTTGTTGACCGGGCGTTATAGCTGGCGATCGAAGTTGCAAAAGGGTGTGGTGCAGGGTTTTGAGCCTTGTTTGATCGCCGAGGGGCGTCCAACCGTGGCGGGGTTTTTGAAGTCCCATGGCTATCACGCAGGGATCGTTGGGAAATGGCACCTCAATTTTCAATACACGGATTCCGTAACGGGTGCATCGCTGAAACGAAGCAAGACAAACACTCTAGCGGGTGTCGGCAGCAAGATCCCGGATGGCCCGAACAGCCGAGGATTCGATTACTTCCACGGTTTCCATCACGCTCGCGACATGAAAGCAGTGATCGAAGATAATGAAGTGATCGCTCACGATGACGAAATCAACATGTTGCCGCGTCTGACTCGCAAAGCGGTCGAATTCATCGACGAGCGAGCCACGACGGCTGTCGATCAACCGTTCTTTCTGTATGTGCCGTTGGGTTCACCCCACTCGCCGATTGTCCCGTCAAAACAGTGGCAAGGAAAAAGCGGGATCAACGCTTACGCAGATTTCGTCATGCAAACCGATGCGGGCTTTGGCGAGATCGTTTCGGCGATCGATCGGAACGGTCTTCGAGACAATACGTTGGTGATTTTCAGCAGCGACAATGGTTGTTCGAAGGTCGCCAACTTCAAACAACTGCAAGACCACGGACATTTTCCGAGTGCACATTTACGTGGTTCGAAGGCGGATATCTGGGATGGCGGACATCGAATTCCATTCATTGTGCGTTGGCCTGGCCAGGTTGCTTCGGGATCGACTAGCGACCAGACGATTTGCTTGACGGATCTGTTCGCGACATGCGCTGAACTGTTGGGCGAATCGCTTCCCGAAGGATCGGCCGAGGATAGCGTCAGCTTCGTTCCGGCACTCAAGGGCAACCCGATTGTTTCGACGCGCGTCGGTGTTGTTCATCATTCGTTCAGCGGTCACTTTGCGTACCGATTGGGCCAATGGAAACTTTGCCTAGCGAAGGCGTCGGGAGGTTGGAGCAAGCCAACGGAAAAAGACGCGGCGAAGGACAGTCCTGTGGCACAGCTCTACGACTTGGACGCTGACCCTGGTGAAACAAACAACCTTTACACATCAAAGCCCGAAGTCGCCGAAAGGCTGCTCAAGCAACTTGAAGCCGACGTATCGCGAGGTCGTAGCACGGCCGGAGGCGACGGCATGAACGATCTGGACGAAATCAACTTATGGAAAACTCGCTGACCAGCCTCCGGATTCGAATGTCGATAATCGGCTTCTTGTTGGGATTGTTGCCACTTTTTCACGCGACCGCGGAACAGCCGCAGCGTCCCAACGTCGTATTGATCATGACGGACGATCAGGGCTACGGTGACTTGGCCTGTCATGGCAATCCGATCGTCAAGACTCCGCATCTCGACCGGTTGTTCGCCGAGTCGGTTCGAATGACGGACTTTCATGTCAGTCCCTTTTGCACACCGACACGTGCGGCGCTGATGACGGGGCGATATCCCGGTCGCACCGGTGCTTATCGGACCAGCAGTGGTCGCACGATGATGCATACGGACGAGCGGACCATTGCCAATGTTTTCGCAGACGCTGGTTACGTTACCGGTATGGTTGGCAAATGGCACCTGGGTGACAACTCGCCCCATCGCCCACAGGATCGCGGCTTTCAAAACGTCGTTTGGCATCGGTGTGGCGGCGTTGGCCAGGCTTCTGATTTTTGGGGTAACGACTACTTCGACGATACTTATGAACGAAACGGTGCGTTTGAAAAGTTCGAAGGCTACTGCACCAACGTCTGGTTTCGGGAATCGATTCGCTTCATCGAAGAAAATCAGACCAAGCCGTTCTTTCTGTACCTTGCGACCAACGCTCCCCACGGTCCCTACATCGTCGATCCAAAATGGAGCCGCCCGTACGGCGAGGTTGCCACGTGGGGCAGCGGTGCGAACTTTTACGGGATGATCACAAACTTCGATCACAACCTATCTCTACTTCGAAAAAGGCTGGCCGATCTGAATTTGGCGGACAATACGATCTTGGTTTACATGACCGACAACGGCACTGCGAACGGAGGGCAATTCAAAGGATTGGACTCAGAACCAAGTCGAGGATTCAACGCGGGCATGCGAGGGAAAAAGTCTTCGGTTTACGAAGGCGGGCATCGGGTTCCGTTTTTTGTTCATTGGCCGGTCGGTGGTCTCGTGGGTGGCTTTGACGTTGATGCATTGGCCGGGCACATCGACGTGCTGCCGACACTAGCCGAATTGTGCGGAGTCGATGTTCCGCCCACGCACAATCCCGATGGCATTTCGTTTGCCAGTCAATTGACAGACAGCCAGGCCAAGCCACATCGGGATCACTTGATTGTTCAATTCCAAGGTGGAGCCTACTTTCGCGAATCGCCTCAACCGTGGAATGACACCTGCGTGTTGGAGAAAAACTGGCGACTGATCAACCAGGACGAGCTCTACGATATGAAGGCTGATCCGGCACAGCAGCACAACGTCGCGGCGCAACATCCCGAAATCGTATCGCGGTTGATGAAGCACTACTCGCCCTTTTGGGACGCTGTCTCGCCACGCATGACGCCCGTTCGGATCGATGTCGGCAATCCCGTAGAAAACCCAACCGTTCTTTGTTCGCAAGACTGGTATATGCCATCGGGCAACCCTCCGTGGAACTTCGGTTCGATTCGAAAGCTGCCCAAAACAACAGGGCCTTGGAAGATCGACGTCAAGACGGCGGGACGCTACCGATTGACTCTGCGTCAATTGCCCAAGGAAGCGGGTGCAGAAATCAAAGCGGTGCGTGCGACCCTTGTGATCGCTGGCCGTGAGTTAACAAAAGAAGTGGTCGAGGGCAGTACGGAAGTCATCTTCGATATCGATCTGCCGGCTGGCCCGACCGATCTTGTGACGTACCTCTACGACGAGAACGATCGTGCGGGTGGAGCCTACTTCACCGAAGTGCTCGCATTGTGAACAAGTGCCGGGCGGAGGTCGGAAACGCCTTGATCGTTTGTCAACGTGTCGAAGTCATCAACATCAATCGCTTACACCCGAAAACTATCATGCGAACCAGCCAAGCCAGCCGTCGACCGGTTCGGTGTTTTCGTTTCGCCGTGCTGTTTGCTGTTGCGATGTCGCAACCGGCGTATGGCGAACTGCAACTCGGTTCGCTCTTCACCGATCATGCGGTACTGCAACGCGATATGCCGGTTCCCGTTTGGGGGAAAGCAGATCCGGGTGCTACGGTGACCGTTGCTTTTGCCGGACAGTCCAAGTCGGGTTTGGTTGACGGCGATGGCAAATGGCGTGTCGACTTGGATCCACTGAAAGCGAATGTTGATTCCCGTGACATGACGGTTTCTAGCACAAAGCACAGTGATGAGATCGTGATCGCAGATCTGCTGGTGGGTGAAGTCTGGATCTGTTCGGGGCAGTCCAACATGCAGATGGGGACTCAGGCGGTGAAGGAGATTGCCGCCTTGGTGCCAGAAGCAAAAAAGATTCGCGGCTTTCAAGTCAATCGAACGGTTTCGTTTACAGAACAAGAGAGCTGTGAAGGCAACTGGGAAGTCGGCCCGCCCAATAGTGCGGTGGCATTCGCATTTGCTCATTTTTTGCAACAGTCCGATGATGTGCCGGTTGGCATCATTCTTTCTTGTTGGGGTAGTTCATCCATCGAGGCTTGGATGCCGCGTGGCATGACCGAATCGGTTCCGCACTTCAAAACGGTGATGCAGGAGTTTGATGCAGACGACGAGACCAAGCAAAAGATTCAAAGCATCTTGGCGGGTACCAAGCCCTGGAGCAATCAAGACGATGTGTTTCTGCGTCGCCAGCCCAATATTCTTTACAACGCGATGATGAAACCGTTAGTTCCATTCGCTTGCCGAGGGCTGGTTTGGTACCAAGGCGAACGCAACACTCAGTCGATGTTTGGGATGGTGGATTCGCCATGGTTTTCACGCAATTCGGGCATGTTGATCTATGGCGACGTTCTCAAGCAGTGGGTCACCCGATATCGAAAGGAATGGAATCGCGACGACTTGCATGTTCTTGTGGTGATGATGCCCGGGTTTGGTGTGGCACTCGATTCAGGCCCGTCAAAGGATCCCGAGAACCCCATCGCACACTCGTGGGCATGGATGCGAGAATCGCAATTGAAAGTACGAGAGCTCCCCGGTACTGGTGTGTCGAATAGCATCGACCTGGGAGAAACGAAAAACGTTCATCCGAAGGACAAGCTTCCCATCGGAAAGCGGTTGGCGCTGCTGGCCGCGCGTGACACGCTCGGGCAAGCAGTCGAAGCCGATGGCCCGGTGGTAAGCCAGGTGGTGACCGCACCTGGTCGCATCACGGTCCACTTCGAACATGCCGATGGGCTAACGACTTCGGACGGCAAGCCACCCACGGGATTCTGGTTGGCCGACGATTCCAAGAATTGGTTTGCTGCGAGCGCAGCAATTGAGGGAGAGGCTGTGGTGCTAAGCAATGATGGGCTGAGCCACCCTTTGTATGTCCGCTACGCATTCTCGGGAAAGCCGAGTGTCAACTTGGTCAACGCATCAGGGCTGCCGGCATATCCTTTCCGCACTGATACCTTTCAACCTTAACTGCTAACACGATCAAAAAGTTGATTGAATATGAACAACAATTCACAAGAACGAAATGTGAAATTTGCGTTTGCTTTATTCGCTTCACTGCTGGGCTTTGCGAATGTCGGCGCGGCCGAGTCGCTGGTTTATGAAGGTGCCGAGGGTTTCGGGCACGGCAAGCACATCGTTTTTCTGGCGGGTGATCATGAATATCGCTCGGAAGAGTCGCTTCCTGCGTTAGCCAGGATCCTTGCCAAACGCCATGGGTTTAAGTGCACGGTGCTATTCAATATCGATCCGAAAAGCGGAGAAATCGTAGCAGGCACGCCATCGAACATTCCAGGAATGGAGGCGCTCGAGACAGCCGATTTGGCGGTTGTCTTTTTGCGTTTCCAAGATCTGCCCGAAGAACAGATGAAACACTTTGATGACTATTTGAAACGAGGCGGGCCGGTGGTCGGTATGCGGACTTCGACCCACGGATTTAAGATTCCCAAAGATCGACCGTATGCGAAGTATTCCTTCGATGCGAAGGGGCCGGACTATGAGTTTGGTTTCGGTCATCAAGTGCTGGGGCAAACCTGGGTCGGCCATTACGGCAAGAATCACCAACAAAGCACTCGCATCACCATCATCGAAGCGATGGCAAACCATCCGATATTACACGGCGTTGATGACGTGTGGGTTCAAGCGGGTGGCTATGTCGGCAAACCGACGGACGGCGATATCCTGACGATAGCTCAACCGCTTGATGGAATGACTCCCGATTCGCCCGCTTCCACGACACAGTCGCCGATGCCATCGGAATGGACTCGCACCTACAGGTCCGAGTCGGGGCAAGTGGGGCGAGTCTTTACTTCGTTGTATGGGACTCCGGAAGACCTGACCAACGAAGGCTATCGCCGGTTGATGGTCAATGGGATCGTCTGGGCGATCGGACTGGAAGACGCCATCACGTCGGACTTGAACATTGCATTCGTCGGACCGTTCAAACCCAACACTTTCGGCAATCAAACCCATGCTCGTGGCATCAAACCGGAAGCCTATGCGGGCTATGAAAGCCCGATCCCGGCGCACAACAACATTTCGCCCCCCAAAGCCAAAAAGCCGCGGGCGCCGAAGAAAGTGAAAGCGGAGTCACCGTAGTCTGGCAACTCGAACGGTGCCTGTGACTCTAAAATGCGTCGCTTTACAAAGGACAAGACAGAACTACTTCTCGGAATGAACATGTCCGTGATCATGTTCATGGTGATGGGTTTCGTAGTGTTGTCGTAACAGGTCTTTTCCGTAGTCGTTGCCGTTGGGTGTGCGAATGACCGCGTGGATGTGGTCGCGACTGGGATCTTGTGACCGCATGGGGGCGACGCGTCGTTGGTGATCGAATTCGATCAACACGACCGGGCTGTGGATTCGGTAATAGAAGACGCTTTCCGCGGTCGTGCCGCCGATCCAGGCAAAATAGGTGCGGTTGAGGTGTTCACGAACTTCGTCCATCTTCACTTTCGCGTGCCCGTCATCCATGTTGCCAACGTATTGGCCGATCACCGCCAGCAATGATTCCTGTTGGGATTCGTCTAGTTTCGAGGCAACCAATCCGGCGTAGTCCAAGTCGACGTTGTCCTTGTAGGCTTCCGTCAACGCGTTATTGCCATCTTTGACGGCTGACAACGTGGCTTCATTCTGTTGCCCCGTGTCGAGCGACCTCATGAACGCGAGCGCCATGTCTTGCTCAGTTTGCATGACGACGGTTCCCTTGAACTTTCCGCTAGTTGCGTGAACGGGTTCGCTGCCGATAAAAACCGGCGACATCACGACTTGGTCGCCCACGACAAAGTAGTTGATGACAAGATGATGTCCGTCGATTTGCCATCCCCAGGGCTCGGTTTCCGATGGTTCGCCCATGATCGTGATCCAGTACAACCACTCGCCATACTCGTCGAAGTTGTTGGCCAGTTCTGCAAGCGTCCCGTTCAGCTTCATGATGTCCTGAGACAGTTTAAGTCCCTTGGCGCTCAAGCTCGATCGCAACAGTCCGAACGCGAGATCTCGCTGTTTTTGGTCCATTTCGTCGAAACCGACGCCTTGTCGTTTGTAAAAGTGTCGGTTGTCCCACTTTCGCCATTCCAAATCATCGACGGGAAACGTGGTTCGCTTCCGCTGCGATTCACTCAATCCATCCAGCAGCGCCAGCGCCGCATCGACAACCGGTTTTGTGCTGACGCCGCTCGATTCGATCTTGAACAAACCCGTTTCCACTTTGCCGTCGGCGACCACGCCGCGAAACGGTTGTGCAAGTGAAGCTTCGCCTCCACCGCCGCGCGGCCTACGCTGGGCATACACCGTGACGCCAACAGCGATCGCGATTGTTGCAATCCAGATTCGGTGGTTGTTCTTCATCGTGTGAGGCTCGATTCGGATGTCGGAATTAGGGGAATGACACCATCACGGCGATGATGGAGCAATCGTTACGTTTTAGGCACCGAAAGGTGCCGGCGGAAGTCGCTTGACGCGCCATCGATGCGGCCAAATGCGGCGTCCCCACATAAACTTCTTCATCGCAACGAACATCAAGATCGCCGACCCAGGGTGCGGCCGTTGATAGTTCGGCATGTCGTCTACTCGGTACAGCGAGCCCCTTCGCTCGGCGTCCTCGGCAACGTCCAGGCAATACCGGTGATACTCGCCGAGCGGTTCGGGACCGAACGGTTGTGGCTGTAGCGTACCCCATCGTTGTGCGTGCAATGATTGCAGTTCGTTCGCACTTGCGTTGGGGAACACCATCGAGATCGTTCGGCCGGTGAAATCGTGTTCGAAAGCGGCTTCGGCAATCATCGATACGTTGCCACACATCAAATCGGATCGCTGGCCGGGCGCAAAAGACGATGGCCGAGTGCCCAACGAAACAAGTGTCACGTTTGCGACCGGAATCTTTGCAAGGGTTCCGGCAGCCACGAATGCCAAGATCAAGCGGTCGGCCGATACCATCACGTCGTAACGTATTTGGTAGATCCCGCCTTTCACGTGGCGGAATGCGCCGACGTATTGATATCCCATCTGATTCAATTGCGATCCATACTGCATTGCAAACGGCGTAATCGGAAACGCGTCCGCAAGACTGGCGGCGGGTTGGTACGCGCTGGCGACCGTGGCGCGTGAACTGCCGTCCAACGGCTTTGACGCGGCGTCAGCGTTGTTGGAATCCGTGAAAGGCTCGAACGGCCATATCGTTCGCTTCTCGCGGAACGAGATGACAAGCGTGGCGATATCCAGCAGGATCGCGAAGATAAAGAAACCAAGTGGAATCCAAGTCCAGAGGGGTAGCGACATGACAAGCGATCTCTTTGCGGGAATCGGGCGTACCAGCAGTCTCCATTTTAAACGGCACGCAGTCGGCAATGTTGATAGTGCCGGGGTAACCCAAGTCGGACGTCATCCACTGCAGTCGTTCCTTTCATCACTCCTTGACGCTCAATTCCCGTTTGGAAACCAACGGAATGATGGCTTCAGCATATCGTTTGCCGAGCAAAAGTTGACTTGCCGCGTCAAAGTGTGTTCCCGGGTCTGATGTCGTCGTTTCACTTGACGACACGAAACCGTAGCCTGCGCCGCGAGTGCCAACCGCTTCAATCGCGGCGCGGACACTATCTCGCTTGCCATTGTCAAATACTTCGCCAACGACGACCGGAAGATTCGCAAATTCGGTGTCTTCGCGAATACGGTCGATGAACCGCAGCAAGCGTTCTTGGTAGACGTCTTTGCTTGTTTTCGAATCCGATTCGCCTTGATGCCACAAAAGTCCTCGAACAACAAACTGATGACCATCGCGTGTCAGCGAATCGGTTGCCAGACGAAACGTCTCGACAAAGTTCCGGTAGCAAGGGCCCTGCGTCTCTGGTTTGCCGGATTCTCCCGGATCCCAATCAACTCGCAAGCTCGTTGCACCCTTCGATCCTTTGATCAACGCCAGCTTTTGACTTGGGTTCGCGTCCGTCATGGCGATCGCGAATCCGATTTCAGGTCCGAACGTCGGCGAGGGCAAGTCTCCCTTGTATCGCGGAGCGATGCTGAAACCTGGGAGCAGCGGTTTCCAAGTGTTGGTCGAGTGGGGCGGGTTGCGGTAGAAAATGATCGCGTTTCCGAGCGGTCGCTGTTGGATCGGTGTCAGGTCATCGACGCTGCCACGGCCATCCATGTTGGATTGCCCGGCCAGCAGGTAGACATCGTACGTCGACGGCGGATCGACCCATCTGAGATTTCGAAACTGTGGGTCGTTGCCTTGCCAATTCTTTCCAACGATCTTTGGAGGACCCGATGCGGGTTTGGTTGGCTGTAGTCGTTCGGTGTCTGACAGTTTCAATTTGCCCATCCCGGTCCAGTCGGGCAGCGACTCGCCGGCGTGGTTGCGAAGATCGGACCGCGACACCATCACCTGCTGCCATTGATCGGGTTTCGTGACGTCCACCGCAACCGCGTGGTCGTCGATCTTTACGACCAATTCATTGGGTTGGTCGCAGTGAACTTCGATGGCCAGTCGAGCGTTGCTGCTTGGCGCTTGAAATTGTTCGTCGTGCAACTTGTGCGTCGATTGTGGCCAGGTTTCGGGCCTGTGCGAGAACCATTCTTTGTTCCAATCTTTCCCAAATGATTCGATCATCGATTCCGGACGAAGTGTTGGCTTGATGCCAGCCGACTGCAACGTTTGTGGGGACACCTGTTCAAGCAGCGATGAAACGTTGAACGTTACGGTTTCATAGATGCGGTAGTAGTAACCGGCGCCCGTCACGGGTTCGTCTAACGCGTAGGTCACATTCGCGAACACCCATAGCGGTTTGTCGACGGTGCCCAGGGGTAGTTTTGCCGTCCATGCTTTGTCCTTGCGAGTCGACTTGGCGCAACGCCAAAATCGATTGACGACGCTATCGCGATCCGATGACGTTTCTGTGTCTTGGCCGTGTTGAGTATAGAATACGTCGACCGACAACGGTTCCCTCGCTGCATCCGGCGTGACAGTGATTGTCGGCGTTCCGTTTTTTTCGCTCAGATCGACGCTTGTTTCGGGTGTGCTTGGGAATTCGAAGTTGCCTTTGAGGTGCTGGTCGAACCACAGCAAGCTAGCGACTTCGTACTCGGCCGAGTCCTGGTGATTGTGATGCGGCGAACACGTCACTCGCCAATCTTTGCTTTGAATCTCTTCGACCGCGCGGGGCAGGTCCCCGATTCGTCCGTGAAAATCGTTGGACGGGCTTAGGAAAATGATGGGGCACTTGATGTGTCGCAAGTTAACATCATCGCTGATCGTCGTTCGATAGAGCTGGCTATCGTTGTCTCGATCGCTGATTCCGCCACATGACGGCGCAGCTGCTTTCACACGAGCATCAACGCTGGCCATTACCGTCAACTTACCGCCCATCGAGTGTCCGTAAACTCCGAGTTTTTCCGCGTCGACGACGGGCTGTTGTTCCAAGAAGGTGAGTGCCCGCCGAGCTGCGATCGCACACAGGAACCACGGACAATTGCAAGGCGATTCAACATCATCGATCGTCCATGCGGCAGGCGCGACGGACAAGAAATTGTTCTTGGGATTGCGACAAGGTGCGTGGTAGCCGTCGACCGCGCCCCAGTCGGTGGTCTGTCTGTATCGGGGGTCGTTGGTCTTGTTGTCCCAGAACAGTTTTACCTCGGGTTCAGAAACGCGATACTGTGGCGCCGAGATGCGACCGGCCCAAGCGATCGAGACTGTCGCGTAACCGCGTTTCGCATTCATCAAGCAAGCCCGGTGGTCAGCGAACTGCCCACCACCATGGATTTGGACCAAGCCTGGAATTTTTTCACCACTGTCGACGGCAGACTTGGGGATGCCGAAGATTGCCGCGAGTTTGGCCGGTTGTCCCTTGAAGACTCCGATACGAAACCGAACGACTCGCAGCAGCACGCCATCTTCTTCCCACTCGTGAAGCGTTTCCGTTTCGAGCGGTTCGGCGCGGGGATCAAAGTCGTCCCACATTTCGGCGAAATTCCGTGGAGCGATGCCGCTGGCCAGTCCCGTCAATGTCGCTGGTTCGTTTCCTGGGGAGACACCTGTCGTGGGTGGTCCGACAAGCATCGCCAACAGGATGACCATGGGAATGAATCGGCGCATCATGGTTTGTATCTTCGATTGTACGGTGGGTCGTATGGTAAGTTCCGGTTCCCATTGTAAGCCCTGCGATGGATGCGTTTGCGATATTGACCATTGCTACATCTGCATTCGAATCTTGGGTTCGCCTTGTCGCGGCGTAAGCTTTTAGTCCTTCATCGAGCAAGCCTGCGTCGCTGATCGTTCCACAGGCTCGAAGCCATCAGCGTTCTACACGCGTTTTGGAGGTTGCGAAGACTTCAACACGCACGCTCAACGAAGGTTTCGAGTGAACGCCAAGCCATCGCCGCACGCGGCATCGGCACGCTACTGGAACTGATCAAGCGGATCGCACTTACAAGCGTTGGCTTGTCCGAGCCAGGAATTCGTTGGGCTGTTGGAAAACCGCGCAACGTGGATATCAGCGGAGTCGTGCCTGTGCGAGCAACGCAAAGGCAGCTAAGAAATCTCTACGCATCGGTGTTGTTGGACGCGACCGGTAAGCATCGTTGGATGTTCGATGCAAAACACCCTATGTCTCGGCCAAAAGCATGTTTTGTACGTGCCGTTCGCGGTCCTGATCGATACTCGCGTTGATCCGACGGAGCGATTGTAAGTATTCCGCTGGCAATCGATTTGCAATCGCACCAAGCAGGACGAATGCAAGGTACCAAGAGTACGGACTCAAGTCCGCTTGAATTGCTTCGAATCGCGCTGTGTAGATACTCGCGCGAATCGAATTTCGTTGGGTTTGCACCATCGCATTTTCGCAATCATAGCCAACGCCAACGGATTCGTAGCCGTCAAGGATTTCCTTTTGATGTTCAGGAAGTGAGTAGATCACTCCCCAAACACGGTCGTTGGGGTTGCCTGTGACGGTGGCATCTGCCTTCCCCGATCCATCAATTCCGCGTTTGTGAAACGCCAAACGACGACCTGAAACGAAACCTATATCGACGGGCACAACGCCAGTAACTCTCGCACGCATTCGCCGCGGATGCATGTTCGATCCGTAGGCGAATACATGAATCGTTCGGTTTGATGTGGTCAAAATCGGTTGATTAAAAAGACGTTTTCAACGTAGCCAGTTCCGTCGCTTCGTGGACGAGCAGCGAGTGGCTGGCTAAAGTTCGATCTCGGAAGCAAATCGTGTATTAGAACTCGACTTGGTATCGCTGGGTAAGGGTTCGTCGAAGATCTGCCATCAAGTTCGCGATTTGCTTCTTCTGTTCAACGCCTGATAGCGCGGAACTTGCTCGCCCTAAGTGTTTGGCGACTTGTTGGTCTGACAGGCCGTAGCGAAGGCCGTAGGAACCACCGTTGTAGGAATATTCTCGACTGTTGTTGCTGTAGTTACCAGCTTTGATTTGGTTTCCTCGCAAGCCTTCGGATTGGGTGCGAAGTCGCATCGCGATCTCGGCACTGGTTCCCAAGAGATCCTCGTCGACGTTCAAAATCGGTAGCCCGTCAATCTTGCTGGCGTAGCGTTCGAGGTAGTTTGCTTTGGCACCAGACGTCAAAATGGAGTTAGTGGGATGTGTGATATCACGAAGGATTTTGTTGAGCATGTCGTAATGCATCTTGGTGGATTCGACTTTGGTTAGCGATGAATTGGGTGATCCAGCCGATTCCTTTGATAGTTGCAGTTGATCAAGTGATTCAGGCGACTTAGCCAAGACGGACATTAAAACGCGGATGTCCGAGGGGCTCAATTCGCCGGTGATGAAGAGACTCTTGTCGTTGACTCGCGCTTCCCATGTTTGCATGCTCGTCAAACTGAGTCCCAGGCGATCGATCAAATTCAAAATCAATGGCTTGGCGACGAGTTCCAACGTCTTTACGTTTGCACCAAAGTCGAATCGCCAGCTTGCGACGGCTTTGTCGGTGCATTTGATTCCCATCGTGCAGCCGTCCAGCGACGCGATGATATTTGCGGCGCTCTGCGGATTGAGCTGCGTAGAACCAGGGAAGGGATTTGATTCGATCCAGCTACGCATCGAAGCAGGGTCAAGAGCGTTATCCAGGTCGACTGCAAACACGATTTGGGTGTCGTTGTTTTCAGCGTAGCCGATACCCTTGGAAAGATAGTCGGATTGGAAATTGATCTCACCGCTGTCCGCCCATCGCATCGCAGCTTGCCGATCGTTTGGGTAATAGAGTCCCAATGTGTCAGCGGAAAGTTTGACGGGGATGGTCCCCTCGGGAAACTTGCTCGATTCACTCGCTTGGTCATTGGCAATGACGTCACTGGCCGAGACACCATCCAGATAAACGATCATCGTTTCGAAGATCGCTGAACCCTCTGGCAATCGCCATCGCGACGCCGCGACAAATTGTTTGACCGACTCGAGTCCAGGAAAGGGGATATCGCCTTCGGACGCTGCTGCGGATTTATAGAAATCGCTACTTCGAATTAGATCTGCGTTGACCAGCGTTAGCACGTTGCTGTCGCTCGGTGCCTTACCGACCAACAAGGAAAAATCCTTGTTCTCCGCGAATGCGAATGTCGTAAGCAGAGAAGTCAGGATTGCGGAAGCCGCAAACGCGCGGAATATCATGTTGAGACTCGTTGTTGGTAAAAGTTTTAAGCTAGGTGTTCGCAGGGCACCCTAAGATAGCTGGTTTCCACACGATCTGCACCTAAGGGATTACCGGACAGACGCCGCAGTTGGATTGAGCGGGGGCAATGCCGATTTGGTCCGTTTTGGGAGTTTTTCTTGGGCGTTGGCCCGAGCCCGTTGGACGGCGTCCAAGAGCGTTTGAAAATCCGGTTCGGGTTGGCCGGTATCAATGGCTCGATAAAGGGAGTCCAATCCGGTTTCGGCACTAGACGGGCCGTATGCGGCAAAAAACTGCTCGAACGTCAAATATGTGGACGGATGGACCGAATCAATCCATGCCTGAAGGGCAGTCGTGCTCGCCGAGACTTGGCCCGACATCAACGCCTTTCGAAGACGACGGAACGCGAACGCCTCGGACTCTTCTCTTGTACTCCACCTAGCCTTGATCCAATTTCGGCCAAGGAGAAAAAAACAAGCGATCGCGAGGCACGGCAGGAACAGATAACCGATCTCTCGCAATCGCCAGCGGCCTTGATCTTGGATGGGAACGGATGCTGATTGGAGCGGGACATCGGCTACTGAGATGGTGACACCGTCAAGGGTTTTCGTTTGTCGCCGATGCGTGTTGGTATCGAACCAGGTCACGTCGATCGGCGGCAGGCTGATCTCGCCCTTCCGCCCGAACACATAGGTGATCGAATCGGTACGAGTTCCCGTTAGCTCGCCGCGGTCGGATTTGACAGAGGTCTCGGGTTGCTTCGCGTAAAAAGCGACACCGTTAACATCGGCGAAAACAATGGGTGTCAAAACCAATGGCGTAGCAGATTGGATCGTTCGCGTGATCGTCCGCGTGATTCCGTCGCCCACTTTCATGCTTTCGGCGTCTCCGTTCCAAGACTGTTGGACGGACAATCCCGTCGTTACCAAGACATCTTTGTCCTTATCGTCAAATCCTGGCGGAGCGACGACATCAAGGGCAATCGCTTGGGTCGTTGTCGATACGGGCTTGGCGTCATCTTTGGGGTCAAAGGTTTGGATGGCAACTGCGATTTCCATTGCCGGGATGGCAAGCTTGCCAGCCCGTTGTGGATACACCCACCACTCATTGCGTTGACCGCTATAGCTTTTGCCGCGAACGTTGTCGTTCAATCGAGTGCTCTGGCCATCAGGTTCGTAGACGATCGCACCGGGAATCTCCAGCATCGGAAGGGTGGGGACGTTCGCCCAACCATCGCGGCCCAGCACATCAATGATCACCCGAACACGCGACCCGACCAATGCCTCGCCGTCCTCTTTCGGTTCGGTCGAAACCTTGACGATGACAGGAACCGTTTCGGCAGCGCGGGCGAAATGTCCAGCCAGAAGTGACACCGGCACCGCCAGTAACACACAAACGATATACGATATTCAAACGGAATAGACTCACTGCTCCGACTCCGGTGCATGCTCTTGTGCGTTTTCGGTGCGGGATCGCATTGCTTGCTGGTACGCAAACTTGGATTTCAAAAAATCGCGTGGCGTCGTTTGGACTTGGCGCAACCAAGCCAGTCGGACTTCGTCATCACTCGCTTCGCCACTTTCCGCATCTTCTTCGCCCGCCTGGGCGTTCTTGTTGTTGTCCAGATCAAACACGATCTCATCCGCCCCCAACTCGCCCTCGGTGCCGACTCCGGGTTCGTCTTTCATGCGTTCGGCGCGAAGGGCCGCAATCTGTCGGTTCTCGATCGCAGCAGTCCAGTCCGGACGCAACTCGAGCGCGCGGTCGTAGCGTCTGATCGCGGTTTCATAATCGCCTTGCATGACCAAGGCATTGCCATGATTGAACGCCGCTTCGGGGCCGGGCAGTGTCGCATAAACGCCAGCGGCCGCCTTGAAATCACGTGCCTCGGCTAGTGAAGCCGCACGTCGGAACGGATCCGAAAACGCTATAGCAGCTTCTTGGAAATCGCCCGCGTCATACAGTCGTTGTCCGCGTTGATCCGGAAGAATCCAGAAATTGCGACCCTGCCTGAATGCGATCATACAAGCGAACAGGATGACGGCGAGGCTTACTCTTTTGGCAAACGGAATCGGTTTCATGGCGTCACGCTCCAGCCTTTGCGGAACCAAATCGCCAGCCCCATCGCGACAGGCCAGACCAACCAAATGCCTTCGTCGCGCCACTGCGAAGCGTCACCGATAGCAGCCATGGCGAAGGTTTGTTCGGCGCGTCGGGCAATTGCATTCACGTCCGTGTCGTCGGGCGTGATCGCGATCGTCGCAGCGGCGATTGAACCCGCGGCAGTCGTGATACCGATTGCATCGAGTGAGCTGCCAACGGGAACCGGCGCGAGCCACTGGACCGGCGTCGATGTCGTCGTCCGCCACCCCGCTAGACTTGACGCTTGCGCTGGTTCGTTGCCATCGGCAACGATCAAGACCGAGCCGCCTCGCCCGGAAGATTCAATGTGATCACTGGCCATGCGCAAGGCATCGGCCAAGGCGTCGCCTTCGCCTGGCATCATGGCGGGATCGAGCGATTGCAACATTTGGTCAATCACTCCCGAGTCATCCGTGGCGGGCATCACCAAGTGTGCGGATTGGGAATACACGATCAAGCCAGTGCGGCTGCCGCGACGAAGCTCCATCAAATCATGCAGTTTTCCCCGTGCTCGTTCCAAACGATTCGGCTGGACGTCTTCACTGATCATCGACGGCGTCATGCGCACGACCAGGTACAACGACGATTCATCCTCGGTCCATGGTGGCGGTTCCGTTCGCCACGTTGGGCCGGCCAGGGCCAAGACGCTTAGGGTCCATAGCGGCACTGCCATCATCGCAGGGCGAAATCGGGTGCTTGATGCGGGCGAGATCGTGAGTGGCCGCAGCAGATGCGGTGCGATGGCGTGTTTCAGGTCACCCGTGGGATCGTCGCGGCGGATCATCCACCACCCCAACAACGTCACCGGAAGAATTGCCAATAGCCACCATGGCCGCAAAAAATGAAAAGCGTCAAGAAATTCCATCATACGGCCACCTCCATGCTTTCCGATCCCGCGACCGCCACCAATCGGCGCCGACGAAGCAACGCCCAGGCCATCGCGAGGGTCTGGTACCCAACCGATAGTGCCAACGAAGCGGCAAGCGGAATCGGATACAGAGCTTTCCGAGGCCTGTGCGAGATCGTTTCGACGGTGCGTGTGTCCATCGCATCGAGCTTGGTGTAGACCGATTGCAACGCATCGCGATCCTGAGCGCGAAAGAACTGGCCTCCCGTTTCAGATGCGATCGCTTTCAATTCAGTTTCATCAAGTGTTTGTTCACCGGCCGCTTCTGGATCGCCGACGCCGATGGTGTGAATGATGATTCCCTTGTTCGCTGCGATCTTGGCTGCTTGGGCCGGTGGTACGCGGCTGCCCGTGTCGTTGCCGTCGGTCATCGCGATCAGAACTTTCGATTCCATTTCGCTGCGGTCGAACAAATTGATCGACAAGCCGATCGCGTCGCCCAGTGCCGTCTTGGGACCGGCCATGCGTGGCTCTAAGTCTGCCAGCAATTCACGGCAAACGTCCAAGTCCTGCGTGAATGGGACTTGAACGAACGCCCCGTTGCCAAACACAACCATGCCCACTCGATCGCCGTGACGTGATTGCAAAAAGCTGTCCAGCACTTGCTTGGTCGCTGTCATTCGGTCGGTTTTCTTTCCCGACTCGTCCGTGAAATCCTCGGTCTCCATCGAACCTGACAGATCCACCGCCAGCAACAAATCGCGAGTCGCCACGTCACGCGAAATCGGGTCGAGCAACCATTGAGGCTGTGCGAGCGCAGCAACGATCGCGATCCACGCCAGCGTCAATACGACTGCGGCGGCTATAGAACGCGAGGCAATCGACGCTCCCGATCCAGGAGTCTGTCCGCTCGTGGTCACCAAAACATCAAACATCGGCACGCGTACGGAATCACGGGTGCGTGAATGCGGCAGCAACACCGCTCGCAGGATCAACGGCAATGGCAAGATCGCAAAGCACCACGGCGCGGCCCAGGTCAACATGATGTTGCCTTCGGTGAATGGTGGCAAATCCAATCGCGTGCGAATGCGAATAGTTCGGTTCGTTTGTCCGCCGAAAGAACCATCGAGGGTTGCGATGACGCATCACCAAGAATCGCGATACTCCGATTTGACGTCGGCGGGCTAGCCGAGTGCAAGAACTCCACCCAACGCTCCCCATGCAGTGACGCCACCTCATCGCGTCCGTACGCCGTCATTGCGGTTCGCTTTAGCAGTTCATTTAGCTTCACCACATCCGCCTCCGCTTCGATCACGGCAAGCTCCCCGATTGCTTGGCGACGGTAAGCATTGCGAAGAAAGCGAATCACTCGTATCCAAACCCAAGCGGTCAGCCACACGATCGCAATCGAGATGAGAAATTTCCAAACCGGTGCAAGCGGCAACCAACCCACCGGATCGGGCAACACGAACTCGTTCAAGTTATCCAGGCTGGCGGGATCAGGGCTTTCCATCACTCAACGCCCCAGCCAATGTTGAATCTGCGCTGCTGTTTCTTCGCCTGCGCTGATCGGAATCACAGGGATCCGCAAGTTCTTCTGCAACGACAGTACATCGCGAATTCGTCCAGCGGTCGCATCGAGCAAACGTTTTCGAATCCGATCGCTGTCGGGCAATTCCAACTGCATGTCGCCGTCACTGACTGTAATCCGTGACGCGGGCGGAAGTTTGGAAGCACTCGGGTCGTGAACCAATGCGGCGATCACGTCATTGTGGCTGCGGAGTTTTCTCAGTCGCTGGCGAGCGGCATCGTCTAGCCCGTGAAAGTCGCTGATCACAATCACCAAATGGTCATGGGTCGCCACCCGAGCGGCTTGGTCAAGTGCGACACCAAGCATCGAGGCGTTGGACCGAACCGGCGATGCTGCGGACAATCGACCGTTGAAGTCCACGATCGTACGAAGCATCCGCATGACTCCGTCACGACTGCGGGCTAACGGCAATGCTTGAGCGTTCTCGTCGTCGAAAATGATCATGCCCATGCGGTCACCGACGTCGATCGTGCGCCAAGCGGCCAGGGCCGCCGCTTCCGCGGTCGTCACCGACTTCATGTTGTGCTGCGTTCCAAAGAACATGCCGATGCGGCTGTCAACAACCACCAGCGTCGGTCGATCGCGTTCCTCGGTAAACACTCGCGTGTGCGGCGATCGCAGCCGAGCGGTGACTTTCCAGTCGATCGTGCGAATATCGTCGCCAGCGTGATAGCGACGGATTTCTTCAAAGTTCAATCCGCGTCCGCGAATGTGTGACGCGTGACGCCCCGACAACAAACTGGCCGTGGGCTGCTTGGGCAGAAACGTGAACCCGCGTGCCTTGGATCGCAATCGTACCAATGCGTGCAGGTTCGTGGTCACGCGAGAGTCAACGCTGGCGGCGTCCACTCGTGACGCCGATGTTGCGGCATCCAGCCGATCGGTCAACGTGCCGCTCATGCGACCGCGACCTTGCGCAGTATCTTGTCGATAACTTGATCCGGCGAAACACCATCCGCGCTCGCTTCATACGTCAGCATCAGGCGGTGCCGCAAACAATCGTGCGCGACCGCTTGGATATCATCGGGCGTCACGTGATCGCGACCGTGATACCACGCATGCGCTCGCGAAACCTTGTCGATCGCCAGCGTTGCGCGAGGACTGACGCCGACCTGGATCCAGCGGGCGAGTTCGTTGCCATAGTCGATCGGCCGTCGAGTCGCGGCCACGATCGCAACGATGTACTTTTCCATCGGTTCAGAAATTCGAATGCCATCAATCTCCTTGCGAGCATCAAAGATGGCCGACTGTGGCACGATGGGTTTTTCTTCACCAGTCGAGCTTGTCGACGACTCCCCACGCACCAACCGCATGATCGCCAACTCCGATGCATCATCTGGATGCGTCATCGTGATGTGCATTAGGAAACGATCCATCTGAGCTTCCGGAAGCGGATACGTGCCTTCTTGCTCCACCGGGTTTTGGGTCGCCAATACCATGAACAATTTGGGCATCTTGTGTGTCTTACCCGACACAGTCACCTGCTGTTCTTCCATCGCTTCTAGCAACGCGGCTTGGACTTTTGCCGGCGCTCGATTGATTTCGTCGGCAAGCACTAAATTGGCGAAGACAGGACCTTGCTGGAAAACGAACCGTTCAGCGGCATCTTCGCCCAGATAGATTTCTGCACCCGTGATGTCCGACGGCAGCAAGTCCGGCGTGAACTGGATCCGACTAAAATCGGATTCTAGATTCTTGGAAAGCGTTTTGATCGCTCGCGTCTTGGCCAGTCCCGGCAGCCCTTCCAGCAACGCGTTGCCATCGCAAAGCAATGTCAGCAACAACTGCTGGACCACATGATCTTGCCCAATGATTGACTCGGACATTCGCGACTGAAGTTCTTGAAGACTTTCTCGTGCACTCATGTCGCGGTCGCAATCTTGGTGGTCAGAATCCGAATTGAAATTGTGTTCGAAAGAGCCAGCCGTCATCGCCCGGGAAAATGTCGAGAGCAGATGAACTAATCGGGGCTCCATTGACGTGCGTAGCGTCCACAACAAGTTTGACGTGTTGGTCACGAAAATGCCATGCGGCGCCCGCAGCAATTTCCTCGGCACTTTCGTTCTGGACGCCAAGCATTCCCGATGTGCCCCGAACACGGGACCAGCGTGCCATCAACTGCAGCTTTTCAGGAATGACGAATTTCCCCGCTTGTAACCAAAACCCATCATCAGAAAGCGTCGGTACCGTTGCCCCCTGAAAGTCGTCGATGTTCCGCCAGTAATACTCTAGCGTGCTCGACCAACCTCTCCACTTGATCGACGCGTTGGCGACGAACGAGGTGACCGAATAGTTGTCGACGCCACCGGGAAGCAGCAATGCCAGGGAACTCCCGCTATCAACGACACGGATGGCGTTGAATTCGGTCAAACCTTTCCGGTCGATCGTCGTGTAGACCCCTGCTCCGCCGATTCGCAACGCAAGGTCTTCATGGCCCTCGAGATCTGCCATGTCGTTGCTGCCCCACTCGCCCATCGCATCCCATTGCAGTCGCCCCGAGTAGGCGTTGTTGTTATCCAAGTTTCCGCTGCTGCCGGTTTCAGCACCGCCGGTGACCAATCCGTTGAAGATCGCGACCTCCCAGTCCACTGGCCGGCTGAAGCTGTTGGTCGAACCGTACAGGCCCCAAGCAAGGCTGCGGTTGACATCGAAAAAGATGCTGGCCATCGAGCGGTCGGCGAACTCGAACTCCCGGCTGCTGATTCCGCGTGCGTACGTGAACGGAATTTTGTAAAGACCCGACCGAAAACCGAGGGTCCCCGGATCGCATCCCCACTGGGCATGAGCCAAGTCGTAGGTGAAGTAGTAATCCAAGATTCTCAATTGGTCCGCAGCGTTGCTGCGTCCATCAAGTTGGACAAGATAGAAGATGTCGGAATCGAACGCGTTGCCAGAGAACGTCAGCCGACCTCGCTTGAGTTGGATTTGGTTCAGGTCATTCGAGGAATCCGTTCCCGAGTTGAATACGGTATCGCGAAGTTGGCCGAACCCATTGATTCTCAATCGAAACGGATCTTCCGAGCCACCGATGGTCTGCTGGCGCGGCCCCGAAATGACAAACCCATCGTCGTATCCCGCACGCAGCGGGAACGTCATGTCGAGTGACGGATCCGAGTCCGTCAGCGGCACCGTAGCACTGGGCGGTAAGGCCGGCATGGTCGAGAACTCGTACGGACCGTCATCCGATACCAGCATCCCCTCGCCGACCGCGATCGAGCAAGCCAACAGGCTGTTGAACAACGCCATCGCTAAGCCGATTAAGACGAACCTCGGCTTCATCGACTCCGTTCTCCGGTGTGGCGAACCTGAACATTATCGAATCAGGACGCCGGTGTTCAAGACAACCCACATCGGTTCATCGGCACAATCGGCAGATTCCTCCACTTCAATTGATTGAAATCCAGTTGCTTTTGAGTCAAGCCATTCGTGGGTTACGTCAGTGAAACAGAGAAATCACGGCGGAGTCCCGTCGTGATTTCAACTGTGACACACCAGCATCGCTGGTTCTACTTCGCTGGACCTTCCATCAGGCTCTTCATGACGTCATCCAGATTGAAGCTGGCCGCCTTTTGACGGGGCGGATAGTCCTTGAAGGTAGCCATGAACTTGCCCACGTAATCTTGAGCTGGAACCAGCAAATAAGCTCGGTCGATCATCCAGTCGTAATACGTGTTCGACGTGACATCGGCTCGCTCGTAGGGGTCGCCTCGTAAGTTGAAAATCTTTGGCAAACGCAACGATACGAACGGCTCAGCCCAAATCTGCAGCGTGCCTCGAATGCGCTGCTCTAGGAAAACGAGTTTCCAGTTGTCGTAACGCAGTGCCGTGAGTTGCTGGTCATCGTTGCAGTAGATGAACGAATCACGAGGGCTCTTGTCTTCTTCATCGGTCAAATACGGCAACAGGTTGTAACCGTCCAGGTGGACCTTGTAGTCACGACCGATGGCTTTGTGTCCGGTAAGCAATTTTTCTTTCACATCGGGTTCGCCAGCCATCGCCAAAATCGTAGGCAACCAATCCAGGTGCGAAACGATCTCGTTCGATACGCTGCCTGGTTTGATCTTGCCGGGGTAACGCACCATGGCCGGTACTCGGTAAGCACCTTCCCAATTACTGTTCTTTTCGTTTCGGAAAGGAGTCATGCCGGCGTCGGGCCAGGTGTTCATGTGAACGCCGTTGTCGGTGCTGTACATGACAAAGGTGTTGTCGCCGAGTCCAAGATCGTCAATCGCATCCAGCACGGTACCAACGTTCTTGTCGTGGTCGATCATAGCGTCGGCATACTCGCTCATCCAACGACCAGATTGCCCTTTACTTTCCGGTTTGACGTGAGTGCGAAAGTGCATGTGAGTGAAGTTCACCCAAACGAAGAAAGGCTTCTCGGCCTTGGTTTGTCGCTCCATGAAGTCCACGGCGCGATCAGCCGTGTCGTCGTCGATCGTTTCCATTCGCTTGCGAGTCAGTGGCCCGGTGTCTTCGATCTTGCCATCGGCAAACGAATGCAGCACGCCACGAGGACCGTACTTTTTGCGGAACTCGGGATCCTTCGGGTAATCAACGTGCTCGGGTTCTTCTTCGGCGTTAAGGTGATAAAGGTTGCCGTAAAATTCGTCGAAGCCATGATTGGTCGGCAACATGTCGTCGCGGTCGCCCAAGTGGTTCTTACCAAACTGCCCAGTCGCGTAGCCGTGGTTTTTCAGCAATCCGGCGATCGTGGGGTCTTCCTTTTGCATGCCCAGTTTGGCACCCGGCAAACCGACCTTCGTCATTCCCGTTCTTAAGCCGTGTTGGCCCATGATGAAACTGGCACGGCCCGCCGTGCAACTTTGCTCGGCGTAGTAATCCGTGAACATCATTCCTTCGCGAGCAACGCGGTCGATGTTCGGTGTCTTGTAGCCCATCACGCCGTGCGTGTAGGCGCTAACGTTGGACCGACCGATGTCGTCACCCCAAATGATGACGATGTTGGGTTTGTCGGCTGCAGATGCCACTGAGCTGATAATTACCATCAGTCCGGCAATCGCCAAGGATACATTTCTCATTAAGTCTGTTCCTATGCTGTTTCATGTTTCCGGAAGTTCAAAACGCTTCCCAAGATAATAGCCCGTTTCGACTCAACTGCGAACATGACGGTCGCCATTGACAGGGAAAAATGCGAGGATTCACCCAAAGAATGGCGTCAAATTAGACGGGTCAATTCCGAAATTTGATTTCAATTCATCCGCAAGTGCGGCTTCGCCCACCACTTCACTTCAATTCAATTGCTATGCCGAAACTGAAAGCTTGGCTGCACCGATATTGGCAGACCTTCTCGTTCACGGGGCTCGTTTTTGCGACGCTGTTTTTTGCAGCGTCGGTGACGCCGTCGTTGCTTCCCCGAGTCAACATCGTGCAGGGATTTCTATCCGGTTTTTCGCTCGCGATCGGCTATGGGCTTGGTGTGGCGATGGTGTGGTTGTGGGGATTCCTGGAACTGCCCCAACCCACCGAGGGACTTGAGCGGTGGAGTAAACGGATCACCAGTGTCGCGGCCGGAGGCATCCTTGCCTTCTTTGTTTGGAAGTGCGCCGATTGGCAAAACTCGATTCGTGTCTTGATGGAGATGCCGCCCTTGGAAAGCGAATTTCCGCTTGGCTTCTTCGCCATCGCCGTCATCATCGCGACAATCATTGTTGCGGTGGTGCGGACGATGATCCATGGCGTCAACCATTTGTCGATGCGGCTCAATCGCTTTGTGCCCAAACGTGTTTCAATCGCGATCAGCACAACGGCGATCCTGGCGTTCGCGTTTATCGTTTCAAACGACTTGGTCGTGCGGCAACTGCTTCGTTCGGCGGATCGAGTCTTTTTGAATGCCGATCAAAGGGTCGATTCCGGCATCGAACCGCCATTGGATCGATCTGCGTGTGGCAGCCCCGAGTCGTTGATCTCTTGGCCCTCGATCGGTCGCCGTGGCAAAAACTTTATCGTCGGCGGACCATCACGACGAGACATTTCCGACTTTACAGGCAGCGATGCCAAGCAACCGATTCGCGTCTATGCGGGAATGGAAGCCGACGACAACGACGCGGTTGAACGAGCCCGTCTGGCGGTCGAAGAACTGAAGCGTGTCGGTGGCTTTGAACGCAAAGTCTTGATCGTTGCAACGCCGACGGGTACCGGTTGGTTGGATGAGGGCGCTGTGGACACGATTGAGTATCTGCACAACGGCGATACCGCGATCGTGAGCACTCAGTATTCGTATCTGCCCAGTTGGTTGACGATCCTGATCGATCCGGAACGCTCGAAGCGATCTGCGCAACTTTTGTTTGATCGTGTTTACGGGTACTGGACTTCTTTGCCCAAGGACGATCGACCCAAGCTGTATTTGTTTGGACTCAGTCTCGGTTCGCTTGGATGCGAACAGGCCGCCGATCTGTTGCACACCTTTCAAGATCCAATTCAGGGCGCCGTCTGGAGCGGTCCTCCGTTTCCAAGCCGACAATGGTCCTCGGTCGTTCAGGGACGAACCTCTGATTCGACGATTTGGGCACCGCGATTCAACGACCAGTCCATGATTCGATTCACGTCTCAAGACAATCTCTTGAACTCTGACAAGCCTTGGGGACCGATTCGATGCGTTTACATTCAACACGCGAGCGACCCGATGGTTTGGTTTTCGCCCGACTTGGCATGGCGACGACCTCAGTGGCTAAACGACCCCCGCGGCCCTGATGTGTCACCCAAACTGGGGTGGTATCCCGTGGTGACCTTCTTGCAGATTGGTTTTGATCTACCGTTGGCGACCAGCGTTCCGGTGGGCTACGGCCACAATTACAGTCCGTCCAGCTACATCGACGCGTGGGTCGCGGTGACCCAGCCGATCGGATGGAACGATCGATCGCTCAACCGCTTGAAAACCAAATTTTACGCCCCATCGCAGAATTGACGATCGATTGCCCGACACGCGGAGTCGGTGTCGCATCACGGATTTGAATCGGATCCTTCGTTGGAAGTCGGTTCAGTCGTCTTTCGCTCGCTTGCAATCAGATAGAAAAACACCGGCGTCAAAAATATCCCGAACAACGTGACGCCGATCATTCCCGAAAACACGGCGACGCCAAGCGGGCGACGCATCTCGGCGCCCGCACCCGTCGCCAGCACCAGTGGCACGACACCCAAGATGAACGCCAGCGACGTCATGATGATCGGCCGCAATCGGGATCGGCATGCCTCGATCGTCGCATCAAATTTTGACTTGCCGGCGGCTTGTTGCTCCTTGGCAAATTCCACAATCAGAATCGCGTTCTTGCTGGCCAGTCCGACCAGAACAATGAATCCGACCTGCACGAAGATGTTGATGTCCATTCCGGACGCGGCAATTCCCACGACCGAGCAAAGAAGGCACATCGGTACTACCAAAACGACTGCCATCGGCAGTTTCAGGCTTTCGTATTGGGCCGACAAAACCAAGACCACCAACAGCACGGCAACCGCGAACACGATCAATGCCGTGTTGCCTGCACGGATTTGCAAAAACGTTAATTCCGTCCACTGGGTGTCCATGCCGAAGGGCAACTGCTTCGCCGCCAAACCGTCGACGATCTTGACGACGTCACCCGTGCTGACGCCCGGCATCGATGCGCCGTTGATGGCCGTCGCTTCCACGCCGTTGTAACGTTGAACCATCGACGGTCCGGTGCTTTGGCTGACCGTTGCCACCGCACCGAGCGGAACGATATTGCCCTGACGAGAGCGAACACGGAACTGCGAAATCTGTTCGGGGTGCAGCCGAAATTTCGGATCCGCTTGTAAGTTCACTTGCCACGTACGACCAAACTGATTGAAGTCGTTCGCATAGGTTCCGCCCAAGTACAGTTGCAGCGACGTGAACACTTCTTGAAGCGAAATGTCCATCGTCTTGCACTTCGTTCGATCGACGTCGACATACATCTGTGGCGTGTTGGCGCGAAAGCCGTTGAACATGCCCAGGATACCCGGTTCGGCAGTCCCGGCGGCCGCAAACTCGTCCGCCGTCGCTTGCAAATTGTCCAAGCCCAGCGAAGCCACATCCCGAATCATGACCTTGAACCCGCCGCCCGAGCCGAGCCCGTCGACGGCGGGCGGACCAAAAACGGACACCTTGGCGTCAAAGATTTCTTCGGCACAAACCTGCCGAATCCTGTTGGCAATGTTGTCGGCGGCGGCCTCGGCTTCTTCTCGTTCCTCGAACGGTTCCAAAATCACAAATGCCGATGCGAGGTTGGACCCGACCGCTCCTTGCACGATCGATTGGCCGTTGATCACCAAAGAGTGGCCGACGCCCTTGATTGCTGGTTCGTTTGCACGCTGGCCCAACAAAACGATTTCGTCGAATCGTTTCATCACCGCTCGAGTGCGTTCCAACGAAGCCGAATCGGGCAACTGGACATCGACCAACAGGTACCCCTTGTCTTGCGACGGCACAAAACCCACGGGCGTGTTGGTCATCGTAAAATACGTCAAACCGAGCAGCCCGCCGTACAGCAGCAAAACCAAAAAGCTAAGCCGAAGCAACCAGCCGGTCCCACGGGCGTAGCCGTTGGACACGCTGTCAAAAGCTCGGTTGAACCATTTGAAGAATCTCCCGAAAATTCCGTTGATCAACCGAGTCAGCCCATCGCCGTGGTGATCCTTGGGTTTCAGCAACAGCACGCACAGCGCAGGGCTGAGCGTCAGCGAATTGACGGCGGAGAAAAACGTCGCGGCGGCGATCGTGACCGCGAACTGGCGAAAGAATTGTCCCGTGATTCCGGAGATGAACAAACACGGAATGAAAACGCACATCAACACCAACGAAATCGCGATGATCGGCGTTGTCACCTCGGTCATCGCTTGGCGAGCCGCATCACGAACGCCCAATCCGTTTTCAATCTTGTGTTCGACCGCTTCGACGACCACGATCGCATCGTCCACCACGATCCCGATCGCAAGCAGCAGACCAAACAACGATAGATTGTTCAAACTGAATCCGACGCCTGCCATGACCGCGAACGTCCCCACGATTGCGACGGGGACGGCGACCAGGGGAATCAAAGTGGCGCGCCAAGATTGCAAAAATAACAGCACAACCAGGGCGACCAAGATGATCGCGTCACGCAGCGCGTGAAAGACTTCGGCAATCGATTCTGAAATGAACGGCGTCGTGTCGTAAACAATTCTGTAGTCGACGCCGTCGGGAAACGATGCCTTTAGCGCTTCCATTTTTGCACGAACGCGGTCGGCCGTGTCCAGCGCGTTGGAACCGGGCAATTGATAAATGCCCAGGCCCACCGAGGGTGTCCCGTCGAGCACGCACGACGTATCTTCATTTTTCGCACCCAATTGGATGCCACCAAACGTTTGCCCATCCTCGGTCGATCGCTGTTTGGTGACGATATCTTTCAATCGGACCGTGCGTCCTTCTTCACCGGTTTTGATAACGATATCACCAAACTGCGACGGATCTCGCAATCGCCCGAGCGTCGTCAGCGTGTACTGAAACGCTTGGCCATCCGGAATGGGCGGGCGGCCGATCGCACCGGCGGCGACTTGGACATTTTGTTCACGAAGGGCCGCCAACACATCGGATGCGGCTAAGTCCAGCGATGCCATTTGTTCGGGATCCAGCCAAACCCGCATGCTGTAATCGAGTTGCCCCAAGAACGCTAAGTCTCCGACGCCTTCGGTGCGGGCGAGTTCATCGCGAACACGGATCGTCGCATAATTGCTTAGGTAAAGTTGGTCTCGCGATTCGTCGGGCGAAACCATGTTGACGACCAACAGAATGTTGGGCGACTTTTTCTTGACCGACACGCCGGTTTGTTTGACTTCGGCGGGCAGCGACGGCAGTGCCAAGTTGACTCGGTTTTGCACCATCACCTGTGCCATGTCCAAGTCGGTGCCAAGTTCAAACGTGACCGTCAAAACATACCCACCGTCGTTGGTCGAACTGCTGGACATGTACAGCATGTTTTCGACGCCGGTGACCTGTTGTTCGATCGGCGCGGCAACCGTTTCCGCGACGACGCGACTGCCGGCACCCGGATAGAAGCACGATACTGAAACCGTCGGCGGCGCGATCTCTGGATATTGCGCGATCGGCAACTGAAAAACGAACAGCCCGCCGATCATCGTGATCAGTACCGAGATGACGCTGGCAAATATCGGACGATCAATGAAAAAATGCGGGATCATTCAACCTCTCCCGCTGCGACAGGCACTTCTTCTGGTTCGATGGTTGGTTTGACCTGCGTTTGTGGATCCACCTTGATTCCCGGTTGGACTCGCTGGACGCCTTGAACGACCACGTTTTCGCCCGGTCGGATTCCGTCCTTGATCACGCGCATCGAACCACCTTCGGGCTGGGCCACCAAGGGCCCCAACGTGACGGCGCGTCGCTGGGCCACGTTGTCGTCACCGACGACGAAAGCGAACTTGTAGGTTTGGTCGGTTCCGATCGCGGCCTCGGGAATCATCACCGCTTCATACGGTTCGCTGGTTGGTATTCGGACGCGAACAAACAGCCCGCCACGCAGCAGGTTGTCGTCGTTTTCGAAAACGCCTCGCAATCGAATCGTGCCCGTTCGGTCGTCGATTCGATTCTCAAGAAAGTCGAGTGTGCCCTTGTGAGGAAACCCCGACTCGTCCTTGAGTTGAAGTTCCACGGGAATGTTCAAGTCACGCAATACCGTCGTCTTGCGGTCGCCCTCGGCTGACTGGCTTTTGCTCTGCCGGATGTAGCGCAAGATGCTCGCTTCGTCGACATCAAAGTAGGCGTAAGTCGGTGAATCATTGACAATTGTGGTCAACAACGTACCGCTACCCAAGCCTCCCGTGACCACATTGCCAGCCGTCACCAGCGCCCGGTCCACGCGGCCCGCGATCGGCGCCTTCACTGCGGTGTACTTCAAGTCCAATGCCGTTCTGGCGGCGTCGGCCATCGCGACCGTAATCTGAGCCTCGGCTGCCTTCAATGATGCGGCATCTTCCTCAAGCTGTTCTTGCGAGATTGCGGAACCTTCTTTCAACTTTTTCGATCGCGCCAAAACGCTTGCCGCCAATTCAACTTTTGTTTTTTGCAATTCCACCATTGCCAAGGACTGGTCATGAATCGCTTGATACTGATCGGGTTCAACGGTGGCGAGCAATTGACCTTCTTGCACGAACGCGCCATCTTCGAATTCGACCGACCGCAAAAAACCGGATACACGGGATCGAACTTCCACGAACTCACACGCTTCGGTCCGCCCGACGAACTCGTCGTAGTCCGTCATTGGAATCGCCGAGGCCGGAGCAACGATCACTTTCGGAGGCTTCTTCGCAACGGCTACTGACGAACGGTTTTCGCCGCACCCCAATATCAACGTCAACATCAGCCCCGTCATGGCCGAAAATGCCGCCAGAGAGAACGCCCTCGAAATCGGGATCCTGCAGCCGTGATGTTTCGCTTCTGGGACTAAGTTCTTCATAGCATCGGGTTACTGCGTTAGCGTTTTTCAATCCGGTTCGGTAGAGGCATTGTAGATGGATCGCGTCCGATGACTACGGTGACAACGCGACTTGGCATATTCGCGAATGTTGGTTTCGCGTTAGACTGCCAAGTACTCCACAGAAATGGCTTTCGTTCGACCCAAAGGATTCTTGCCGTGCCAAGTTCACTCGCCCGCGTCGCCGTTGTTTTTTCCTTCGGATGCCTGTTGTCGTTCGCATACCTGAACCACGCTCCCATGGTGTCCGCCCAGGGCACGCCCGAAACGGCGGAGGATCGGGTGGTTCGCGAATCAACGACGGTGCTTCGCGAAACGATGGACACGGCGGGTAGCCGCATTCCGCAAGCGATGTTGGCAGACGCGTTTGGTGTTGCGATCATTCCCAATGTCGTCAAAGGCAGTTTTATCGTCGGTGCGAGGCATGGCCGTGGCCTGGTATTCGTTCGGGAACCCAACGGAATTTGGCATGCGCCCGTCTTTGTGTCGTTGACCGGCGGAAATATTGGCTGGCAAGTCGGTGTTCAGTCGTCGGACATTATCCTGGTCTTCAAAACCGCGCGCAGCATCCAAGGACTACTGTCGGGCAAGTTGACTTTGGGCGCCGATGCCGCCGCAGCCGCGGGCCCCGTCGGACGCGAAACCGGTGTGGCCACCGATGGTCAACTCAAAGCGGAAATCTACACCTACTCGCGCAGTCGCGGACTATTCGCAGGCGTTTCGATTGACGGATCCGTTGTTCGAGTCGATCCGATCGCCAACGGCTCGTATTATCGAAGCCCCGCGCCGGGCCAGCCGGTAATCGTCCCGACCGCCGCCGGCGAGTTAACGATCGCGGTTGCTTCGTACGCCGGTCACGCGGAAGCCAATCCGCAACCCGCATTCAACCCCGGACTTGGTGAACATCACGTGTCTCGCGAATCCGAGGTGATCCGCAATCAGCTCGTTCAACTTGCTCCCCAGTTGTACAAAATACTCGACGAACAATGGGCGAACTTTCTGGCGTTGCCCGCCGAAATGTTCCGCGGCACGGACCCCGATCCCGCTTCGCTGCAGACCATCATCGATCGATTCACTGCCGTACAATCGGATCCTCAATTTCGCGACCTGGCCGATCGCCCTGAGTTTCGATCCGTCGACGGGATGCTCCGTCACTATCAACATTCGCTTGCGGTCACCGCAGGAGAACTCAAGCTTCCACCACCGCCCAGTCGTTAGGGGTGATCGCCTGCGTCAATTATCGACAAGCTTGGTCTGTCGTTACATCAAGTACCGCAACCAACTTTGGGCTCGGATCACAAACATCACCGGCAATCCGGCGATTTGAATGTCTTCGGTGTAAACGGCCGCGAGCGCTTGAGTACCACCGGGCAACCGGACGCTGTCAGCCTCGTCGAGTTTGATTCGCACGGCGAACGCAGATGGTTTTCCCGAACTTAGAATCGTCGGCAGGATTCCCGATGCGGTCAACTGACCAGCGCCCGTCACATCAATCGTGTTGAGGACTCGTCCTGTGAAAATTTCGCCTGGATGACTGTGCAGTGCCACTTCGGCGTATTGACCGGGCTTGATTCTCAAATAGTTTTTCTGGTTGAACGAAGCCACGACGACACCACGGTTGTCGTCCGAATTTTCGAGCACAAAGCTGAGCACCGGACCACTGACCGCGCCGACCATCATGCCCTCGCGAAGCTGCAAGTTGACGACGTATCCGTCCGTCGGTGCAACAACAGTCGTTTGTTCGAGTTGATAGTTGGCGGTGTCGAGTTGGGTTTGCGTTTGCACGATTTGGGCTGCTGCGGAACTGACCGCCAAGTTGGCTTGCGACAACGATGTGCTGGCTTGGATCGCGGACGCGGCTGCTTGGTTGTAGCCGTTGATCGCGGTGTCGAGGCTCTGTTGGCTGCCTGCGTTTTCATCCATCAGCTTCTGTTCACGATCGCGAGTTTTCTTGGCAAGCTCCAAGCTTGAAGTCGCCTGGTCCAAGCTGGCGTTGGCCAATTCTACCGACGCCTCGGCGACCTTCTCGCTCTGGTTGGCCTGTTCTAGTGCCGCGGTCAATTGCCGAATCGTGTTTTCGTAAGGAACCGGGTCGACACGAAACAGAACCTCGCCCGCTTTGACGGGCACGTTGGGTTTGACCGCCACTTCGATCACACGACCGCGTTGATTGACGCCCGCAGCGATGGGCACGACTTGCTCAAACGCGATTGCGTTGTACGTCAGCGGATGAAAGTACTGAGCACAAAACAACAGTGCGATGATCAGCGAAGGCCCAATCGAACCCGCCACGATCGCAATCGGTAAGGACAATCGAATGAGCTTCAGCTTCGCAAAAACGAGCCAGAGTACGCCGCAATAAATTCCACCAAGTAACCAGCTCATGACTTGGATTCCTTGGTGAGCGAGTCGATTCGACTTTGGATGCGTGACACGCGATCCGAAAGCGATTCGGATTGAGCGTCCGTCGTATGCTCCGACGCTGGCGCGTTCAACGTCCGGTAAAGGTAGATCACGTAAACGCAACTCAGGATGGCGGGAATCATGCTTTGTGAACTCCTTAGCGGCTTGCTTCGAGGGCGGTGAGTGATTTTTCGAGCTGGTCGAGTTGACCGGCTAGTTTTGAGTCAATCGTTGGCGATGCGGTTCGTTGATCCTTGTCGATCCAAAACGCCCACACCATCGCGATCGCCCAAAGGATTCCCGTCGGCAATCCCACCCATCCGCAAACGCTGACGGCTTGTTGCTGAGGATGATTTCGCGAGGCGGCGATCCGGCCGGGCAGCATCGCCAGCATGACGACCAAACCCAGCGCAAGAACCGCAAAGACCATCATGAACACCAAAACGATCACGCGGATCGCCGGGCCCATGGACTCAAATTGATATTCCATCACTTCGCTTTCAAGTTCGAAATTTCTAAGTCATTCACTTCGTCGTGTAAGTCACAGTGGTCTTGCCAATCGCACCGCTGAACTCGAATGGTGCTTCGTCGTAGTAGTCCAGCGAGACGGGCGAATCCAGGTCCGTGCCGATGTCGAACGTTGCGTTGCTGGTGAAGTGCAACGACATCGCGCGAGGCACGCGGCCCTTGCCGACTTCCTTGCCGTCCACTCGCAATGTGATCTCCATTGGCCCGCCGATCTTGTCGACCAGCTTGGATTCGATTTCGATCGTTGCTTGGCCAATCGGAAGCGTGGACGAGGAACGAATCTTCGTGCGTTCAATTTCAAACAGGTTGAATTCGTAACACAGGATGCCCTCGTTCACGTAACAGGTCACTCCCCCAGAGAAACCCGCCAAGGCGTACAACACACCGTTGGCGTCTTGGGGGACATCGACTTCCATCGTCACGACGCTGCTGACCTTACCCAGTTTCGGTGCGGCGGATTCCGGCATGCCGGTGATCGGATGATCGAAAGTCCACTGGGTCAGGGGCGATGCCGGTGCGTCCTCGGGGTGATAAAGCGCCGTCGACCAAAGGCCGCCACCGATGGGTAAGTTTTTGTTCTTCGCCGACTCGGTCAGAAACAACGCTTTCATCTCTTCCAGCTTGGCTGGATTGGCCGCCGCCAAATCGTTCGCCTGCGTCCAGTCTTCGTCGATGTTGTAAAGCTCCCAGGTATCGGTCAGCGGCGACCACTCGCGAATGCCCGGCGGAATGCCGCCGACCCAAGGTTCACGCGGCCCGCGAGCACTCGCGAACCAACCGTTCTGGTACACGCCGCGACTGGCCATGATGTCGAAGAACTGCGTTTGACGCGTGCCAGTCGCTGCCGGATCGTCAAGCGAATAAGCCATGCTGACGCCATCGAATGGATCCTGCGAAAAACCGTTGACGACTTGAGGAGCAGGGATGTCCAGCAATTCATAAATCGTCGGAGCGATGTCGACGACGTGGTGGAATTGAGGTCGAGCTGTTTTGTCTGCCTTGAGTTTCTTAGGCCAAGACACCGCCATCGGTTGCCGTGTGCCACCGAAGTACGCACCTTGCAACTTGGTTCCCTTGTACGGCGTGCTGCCCGCCCAAGCCCATCCGGCGTGATACATGTTGTCGGTCTTCGCGGTGCCCAACGCATCGAGTCCGCCGAGCTCTTCCAATGCCGTCAAGTGCTGCGAAATTTTGGTCGGAATTCCGTTTTGAGCCAACTGCTCGCTGATCGTCCCGTAGAGTCCTTCGGACGACGAACCGTTGTCACCCCAGATATACAGCACCAACGTGTTGTCGAGCCTGCCCTGAGATTCCACCTCGTCGATCACACGTCCGACTTGCGCGTCCGCGTGTTCGGTGAATCCAGCAAAGATTTCCATCAAGCGACGTTGAAACGGCTTCTCGCTTTCGGGAATCGAATCCCACGAGGCCATCGAGTCCGCGCGAGCCGTCAGCTTGGCGTTCTCCGGAATCCAGCCAAGTCGTTTCTGATTCACGAACACGCGCTCGCGATAGGCATCCCAGCCGTCATCAAACTTTCCGTGGTACTTGTCCGCCCATTCCTTCATCACGTGATGCGGACCATGCGACGCACCGGGCGCCCAATACATAAAGAACGGCTTGTCGGGTGCGTAGGCTTTCTGTTCCCGCAGCCAAGTGATCGCGTCGTCGGCCAAATCTTCGGACAGGTGATAGTGATCGTTGCCACCGGACACTTCTGGATGGGCGACGTAGTTCGTGTTGCGTACCATCGTCGGTTCGTACTGCGATGCTTCACCGGCCAGGAATCCGTAAAAGTACTCAAACCCGTAACCCGTCGGCCAATACTCGAATGGCCCCTTGTTGGTGATCTGTTCTTCGGGCGTGTTGTGCCACTTGCCGAACGCGGACGTGTTGTAACCGTACGCCTTCAACACCTCCGCCATCGTCGCGGAAGACTTGGGAATGATGCCACTGAATCCGTCGAAATCATTGGCGATCGCAGCGATCTGGCCGTTGCCGACGCGGGTGTGATTGCGACCGGTCAACAGTGATGCCCGAGTTGGCGAACACATCGCGGTCGAGTGAAATCGGTTGTACGAAACGCCTGCACCGGCGATTCGGCTGAGCGTCGGCGTATGGATCTCACCGCCGTACGTCGATGGCGTTCCGGCACCCAAGTCATCCATCAAGACGATCAAGATATTCGGAGCATCCGCAGGCAGACGCTTCGGCTCGACACGTTTTTGATAGGTTGAACTGGCAATCGTCACGCCGGCTTGCGAAGCCGAAGGGGTTGGCGGGAAAGGCAAAATGTCTTGTCCCGACGTGAATCCGCTGGTGGCGAACATTACCAAGCAGCCAAACGAAATGGAGAGTCGTCGCATCATGGTGGTAGCAATTCGTTGTTGAGAAGTCTTGGGAAAGGCCTGCTATTTCTTCGATAGTTTCATCGCTCGGTTGGCATTGTTGTCGAGGAAGTAAACGATCCCAGGTTCACCAAACTCGAAAGCCACGATCGTTTCGGCTGCCGTCAAGAAACGCTGCTCTTGGTCCATCAGCGCCGCAGGGCCGGCCATCCGAGTGGTGGCCAATGACCCAAAGGTCAGCTTGTTGCCGTCGATGTCGGCTTTACCCGAATAGCGATTCACACCCGTGCTGCCACTGGCGGTGCCATCGGCTGAAAAATTGACCGTTGTCTGAACGCGATCAACGACGCCCTTGCCGGCGATGTCTTCGACCAACCATTCGCCAATCAGGCTGGACGTTCCGTCCTTGGGGTCATCGGGGAACACCGTTTTCCAATCTTGCTTCATATCCACGACCGTCCATCCTCGCTGCGGAGCGGCGTCGAGTGCCGTTGTCAGTTTGCCGCTGCTGGTCGGGTTCGCGTCGTAAGCGTATTCACGCTCGGCGTCGGTGTGATGCACGATCAAACCGAAGCTTGGTCGCGGGTTGTCGATCGTGGTGTATTCCATCATCGCCTGATCTCCGTCGCTGTTTCCAAAGCACGCGATCGGACGACGACCAATGAACTGAGCGATCCCCACCGGTTTGCCTTCTTTGTCATCGACGAACAACGAATCGAGCGTCTTGGTCAGCGTCGGCTTACCCTCTTTCAGTTCATACTTCAGCTTCCCGTACGAACCGATGATTTGCTGGGGCGGGATCCCGTACGTCGCTTCGGCGAACACTCGCATGAAGTCCTTGCCGCCGCCCGACACGATCCACGTTTCAAAGTCATTGGCTCGCAAGTAATTGAGCACTTCCAACATCGGTTGGTAAATGACGTTCGTGTAAGCACAGTCGAACTTGGGATGTTTTGCGGTCGCCAGCCAGTTCTGTACTCGCTCGTCAAACTCGTCAGGCGTCAGCCCCGCGTGCGTCAACGCGATGATCTTTATCAAGCCCGCGTTGTGGTCGGCCTTCAAGGCCGCAACATCACCGCTGACCAGCGCCGTGACGGCAGGATCGTCTTTCCAAACGGGATTCTCGGGCAACAGACGCTTGATTTCGTCGAACGCAAAGGTGGCTTGGTTGGGCAGCGGGAACTCGCACCACAACGTGCCGTCATTGTCGAACACCGCAATCCGCTCCGCCGCCGGAACGAACGACTCGGAACCCTCGGTCGTTACCTTCTTCACAAACGCAACGATCGCTTGCTTCGACGCCCCGTCATTCCAAGACGGCAACGAGTCTTGGGCCGCGACAGGTGTCGACAGGAGAGCGAAGATCAGAAGTGAACAGACTGTTTTCATGGCTTCGACTGCGTTTTGTTGGATCATTGAGAACTGGTTTTGGTAAGAAAATGGAGGTAAGAAAATCAAGCGGTGCGCATGGAAGTTTTTATTTTCTTACCTCCATTTTCTTGCCAGATTTTTCACGAGACGCGATCAGAGGTGTGCTTCACTCTGGTCTCCTTGGATTGGGCAACGCAAAAACAGTCACGCCTTCCTTGATTGTTTTTATCACACGAATGTCCTTGATCGCGATTGGGTCGACCTTCTGCGGGTTCTTGTCCAAGATCACAAAGTCGGCCAGTTTGCCGACTTCGAGCGATCCCTTGCGATCTTTCTCGCGACACCAATACGCCGGGTGAATAGTCACCGCCTTGATCGCTTCGATCGCTGAAATCCGCTGTTCTGGATCAAGCACTTCGCCTTCACGTGACATGCGATTGACCGCCGACCAGATCACGAACATTTGGTCGATCGGAGCGACGTTGAAATCGGTGTGGTTAGCGAACCGGATGCCTCGATCCAGCGATGATTTCAGCGGGCTTAGAAACGATGCCTGTTCCAGCCCGCGGTTTTGAATGTGCGTGGCCGCGAAGAAGTACGTGTGCTCGGTGTAGAACGAAGGGAACAGCTTATACTCGGCGATCTTGTCGAGTTGATCCTTCCGCACGAATTGGCAGTGAATGATGCCCGTTCGATGATCGTCGGACTTCTTGTCGCCCAACGCCTTTTCGTGCGCCGCCAACAGATGGTCGATCGCCGCGTCGCCATTACAATGCACGATCAACGGCAAGCCCGCGTCGTAAACTTTCTTCACCATGCCGTCGAACGTTTCAATCGGAAACGTCGGTTCGCCTCGCCAACGTGGTTCGCCGCCGGGGCCGCCGGTCAGATACGGCGTCGTGAACTCCGCGGTCTTGCCCTGGGGTGAACCGTCGATCGTGATTTTGACGCCGCCAAGTTTGAATCGTTGGTTGTACTTGCCGAATTGATTGGCCAGAAACGACGTCAGTACCCGATCGAGTTCCGTGATGAACGGAAACGCAATGACGTCGATGTAAAGTTCCCCGTTGGTGGCGGCACGGTTCAAAATCTGCACATCCAACGCAGTCGACGAGCCCTCATGAGACGTCGTGATGCCCGCTTCAGCGTAGATTTGCTGTCCACGTTGGATGGCTTGGATGAGAGCCTCACCCTTGGGTTTTTCAAGCGACTCAAAAATTGGCAGGTACGCCGTTTCCATCAACAAGCCCTCGGGTTCGTTCGTGCCCGGTTTCCGCAGGATGATCCCACCGGGCGGCGTGGCGGTTTCTGCCGTGATTGCGTATTTCTTCAGTGCGGCCGAGTTCAGCACGGCACCGTGCAGGGACACATGTTGAACAATGACGGGGTTGTCGGCGAACGCCGCATCCAAGTCAGCCGCTGTCAACTTGCGATCCGCTGGCAAAGCATTGTCGTCATAGCCATACGCCATGATCAATTCGCCGGGCGAAAACTGCTGCTCGGCTTGCAGCGTCTTAACGGCGCTGACAATCGCGTCGACGGAATCACCCGGCCCGAACGGCGGCGGATAGACGTTGGCTTGATTGGCGACGGAAAGAGCGTTGATAAAATGGCTGTGACCGTCGATGAATCCCGGCAGCATCGTTTGACCATCCAGATCAACAATCTTTGTCTCAGGCCCGCGGGTCTGCATCACCGCGTCGCGATCGCCCACCGCAACGATTTTGCCATCACGAATCGCAATGGCTTCCGCCGACGGCGACACGTCATTGACGGTGATGATGTCACCACCAACGAAGATCGCATCGGCAGACTGACCCAGGCAACGATCACAGCCCAAACAGGCGATGACGATCACCAAGAGTGAGGCAATCAATTGTTTTGTAAGAAGAGGCATGTCGTCAGTGAAGCGAATGGAGGACGGGGTTTTGGTAAGAAAATGGAGGTAAGAAAATATAAAGAGAGAATTGGGTGATCGGTGCTGGGATTTTCTTACCTCCATTTTCTTACCAAACTTTGCACGATGCGCGGCGGATCGTACGAAAGGTGACTAAAGCGTGGGCGATATTGACCCAGTGGATCGCTTGAAGTGGACTGTGCAGCACGAGCCTCGACAGCTGTTTCTGAAATGCGTCAAGGCCTTGTTTCATTGCGGTCAACCTAAACGCGGTGTCGCTTGAAGCGAGCTGAAAACGCTGGTTGCCCAGGGGAACGCCGTTTCGATTGAGCGGTAGCATCGCAGTGGCCACTTGGTTTCCGCCGAGCAGGTGTTCGATTGCTTCGATGTAAAGCGACAAGGTCAGCGAGGTTCCCCAATCTCGAAGCAGTTCGATCACGAGATCTCGAAAATGGTCCTCGCCGCGATAGTCGGATGCATTGATTCGAAACGCTCGACGCGATTCTGAGTCGAGCGTGGCGTTGACGAATTTGGATTCCACTTCGGAAGATCCGAAGTCAATGATTTTCCCATGCGACAAATCGAGTAACAGCAGGTACGTCAACAACTGCCCAAGGTGAGCGTCCGTGATCTTCTTGACTGCCTTCAACTCATACACACCCCGATCCGCGACGACGAAGTCAACGAACAACGATTTGCAAAACGACTGATGCGAAAGTTGGATCTTGAACTCGCGACGAGTCCTCATGCCGGTCGTCTCAATCCGAGCAGCTAGATCGGCTTGGTAAATTCGTTCATCCGCCAATCGCCCCAGTTCGTTGTGCATATCAAACGCATGCCCCATCACCCGGTAATCAAGTTCACCGAACTCGTCCGTGGAAAGGTTTGCAATCGAATGAGCACATCGGACGGGCATTGCAGTTTGCCAGGGAAAAGTGTCGGGGGAATTTTTGGTGCGAAAATGGAGGTAAGGAAATGAAGAGTCGTGGGTGTTGGGGTTTTATTTCCTTACCTCCATTTTCTTAGCAATCTCCTCACCAATGAACTTTGGTAATAAGATGGAGGTATGAAAAAAGGAGGGTGAGTTCGTTATTGTTTGGGGGTGAAGGTGCCGCTTTCTTGCCGGACGGGGAAGTCCTTGAATGTGGCCATGAAGTTGCCGACAAGGTTTTTCAGGGGCACCATCACATACATGTGACGCACGAGCCAATCGTCGTAGTACGAAGAATCTTCGGGCGCGACCTCGAACGGGTCGGCTCGCAAGTCAATGACCAGCGGTGCCTTGCGTTCTTCTTGCTTGAAGAACCATGACCCGATGCCATCTCGCGTTTGGGTTGAAAAGTGAAACTTGAACGCCTTGTATCGCAGCGCACCAAGGCTGCCGTCGTCGACGAAAGCAAAGTACGTGTCTCGCGGTCCAGATTCGACTTCGCCTTTCAAATACGGCAAGAAATTGTAGCCGTCGACGTGGACTTTGTAGGTGGTGTCGCCCGCTTGATGGCCCTTGAGCAACTTCTCTTTGATCGCGGGTTCGCCCGCAGCGGCGAGCAACGTTGGCAGGCAGTCTTCGAGCGAGACGATTTCGTTGGAGACACGTCCGCCCTTGATCGCAGCTGGCCAGCGGATTGCGAACGGCACGCGAATGCCGCCTTCCCACGTCGACGCTTTCTCACCACGGAAGGGACTCGTTCCTCCGTCGGGCCATGAAAACTTTTCGGCTCCGTTGTCGGTCGTGTAGATCACGATCGTGTTTTCGGTGATGCCGAGTTCATCGAGCTTACCAAGCAATTGACCAACGTGACCGTCGTGTTCGACCATGCCGTCGGCGTAGATGCCGCGCCCGGTCTTTCCCTTGGCTTCGTCTTGCAAGTGCGTGAAGATGTGCATGCGAGTCGAATTGAACCAACAGAAGAATGGCTTGTCGGCTTTGTGTTGTCGGTCGATGAAGTCCATCGCACCGCCGAGGAATTCGGTGTCGATGGTTTCCATTCGCTTGCTGGTCAGCGGCCCGGTGTCTTCGATTTTTCCGTCGGCACTGGACTTGATCACACCGCGTGGACCGAACTTCTTGCGGAACTCGGGATCCTTGGGATAGTCCGGATCTTCGGGTTCTTCTTCGGCGTTGAGGTGGTACAGGTTGCCGTAGAACTCATCGAAGCCGTGGTTGGTCGGCAGATACTTATCGAGATCGCCGAGGTGGTTCTTACCGAATTGCCCGGTCGCGTAACCCATCGGCTTGAGGAGTTCGGCGATGGTCGGATCTTCTTTTTGCAATCCGGAATCCTCGCCAGGCATTCCAATTTTGAGCAGTCCCGTTCGCTTGGGGCATTGCCCAGTGATGAACGCCGCTCGCCCGGCCGTGCAACTTTGTTGGCCATAGGCATCCGTGAACATCACTCCGCCGCGTGCAATCGAATCAATGTTGGGCGTTTGATATCCCATCATGCCGTGGTTGTAACAACTCGGATTGAACCACCCAATGTCGTCGCCCATGATGACCAGGATGTTCGGTTTGTCCGCGGCGGAAGCGACGCTTGCAACCGCCGAAAGTGTAGCCGCGATCAAGAGCAATAGAGCAGTCAGTCTCATGTTGATAGATTCCTGGAGGAACGGGTTACTTCAGTTGGACAGTCATTTTTGAGATCTTCCCATCGAACGCAAAGGGACGTCGATCGTGGTAGGCACGAGACACGGGCGACCCCAGGTCGATCCCAACGTCGAATGACTCCGTGGCGCTGAAGGCCGCGGGGACGGTTCGAGCGATCGTTGCTTTGCCGATCGACTCGCCATCGACGCGGACGTCGGCGACGCCCGCTTTGCCAGGGCCTTCGATGTCGGTCGAGATTGTGATCGTGTGCTCGCCCGCCGACAGTGGCTTGGCCGACTTCAGCGAATAGTTTTCGATGATCATCATGTTGTATTCATAAACGAGGTGGCCTTCGTCCATGAACACAGTCAAGCCACCACCGCTGCCCCCGACTGCATATAGCACGCCGCTGGCTTTGTCGCCGATCTCGACGTCGAGCGTTACTTCGGTGCTCTGCCGCCCAATACCGGGAGCCGCGAATTCGGGCATTCGCCGCGTCGTTTGGCTGAATGTCCAATTCGTGTAATTGGTTTTGACGCGGTCTTCCGGATGAAGCCGCAACCAATTGCCCGCTCCGATCGGAAAGTCCTTGTTGTCCTCGGCCAGCTGCATGAATTTGTGTTTCATTTCGGCGAGCTTTGCCGGGTTGGTTTTCGACAAATCATTCGCCTGTGAAAAGTCGGTTCGCAGGTCGTAGAGTTCCCATTCGTCGGTGGCAGAATCCCACGCCGCAATCCGAGGCACCGATGCCGGTGTGTTCCAGGGAATGAAGGGACCGAACGCGCACGCCAACCAACCGTCTTCATAGATCGCGCGGCTGCCGTTGTTATCAAAGAACTGCGTTTGTTTTTGACCCGCTGCGTCAGCATCACCAAACGTGTACGCCAAACTGACGCCGTCGATGGGGATTTGTTGGATGCCGTTGACGACGCTTGGCGGTTTGATGTCCAGCAGTTCGTAGACCGTCGGTGCGATGTCGATCACGTGATGGAATTGGTTTCGTAGTTTGCGATCGGGTTTGATCTTCGCTGGCCACGAAACGACCATCGGATTCCGCGTGCCGCCGAAGTACGCACCGAGCAGTTTGGTACCCTTGAATGGAGTGCTGCCCGCCCACGCCCAACCGGCGTGATAGATGTTGTCGGTCGCGGAAGTTCCAAGAGCTTCCAGACCACCGATTTTCTCGAGCGCATCAAGTTGTTGCTCGATCGTGTTGGGGATGTTGTTTTGAGCCAGCAGTTCGCTGACCGATCCCCGTTGTCCTTCGCTGCTCGATCCGTTGTCGCCGAAGATGTAGAACACCAATGTGTTGTCGCGGAGTCCGCGTTGTTCCAAGCCGTCGATCACGCGGCCGACCTGCACATCGGTGTGTTCCAAGAAGCCCGCGAAGAGTTCCATCAGGCGAGTTTGAAATGCACGTTGGTCTTCGGGAATGTCGTCCCAGGCTTCCAGCGTGTCATCACGCTCGGTGAGCTTCGTTCCCGGCGGGATGATTCCCATTTCCAGCTGACGAGCATGAACACGTTTGCGGTATTCGTCCCAGCCGTCATCAAACTTGCCTTTGTACTTGTCCGCCCATTCGGGAAAGATGTGGTGCGGGCCGTGAACACCGCCAGGTGCCCAGTACATCATGAACGGCTTGTCGGGCGAGAACGCTTGGTGGTTGTCCAGCCACGCGAGAGCCTGGTCGGCCATGTCGACGGTCAGGTGATACTCCGGATCGTTTTTTGGCGGCTCGATCGCGTCAAAGTTTCGCGTCAGGCGTGGTTCCCACTGCGATGTTTCGCCGCCCAAGAATCCGTAGAAGTGTTCAAAGCCGTAGTGGTTAGGCCAATGGTCCTTCGGCCCCATCGCGGTGATTTCAACTGCGGGCGTGTTGTGCCATTTGCCGAACGCGGACGTGTGATAGCCGTAATGCTTCAGCACTTCGGCGACCGTCGCGGCAGACTTGGGAATGATACCCGTGTAACCGTCAAACGCGATCGCTCGTTCGGCGATCGTGCCGCTGCCGATACGAGTGTGATTGCGTCCGGTCAGCAACGACGCTCGCGTTGGCGAACAAATCGAACAAGTGTGAAAGGCGTTGTAAGCGATCCCTTCCTTGGCCAACTTGTCGAACGTCGGCGTCTTGATTTCACCGCCAAACGTTTCGGAAACTCCGAAGCCGACATCATCCAACATCACGATCAAGATGTTCGGTGCATCATCGGAAAGTCGCTTCACGGCCGCCGGCCACTTCATCGTTGAATCCTCAAGCCGTGGCTTGGTGACGCTTTCCGTCGGCGTCGGCGGAAACGGTAGCGTACTCCCATCACCGTCGGCGGCCACGAGTGAGGGAAGTGTGCCGACGACGATAAGAAACGAAGCCATGAAGCGGCGCATGAAGGATCTCCGACTTGTTGAAAGACAAGGAGCAAGTAGCTTTCGGACTGAGCGGTCGATCACATTCGGCGATTGAAGGTTGGGTAGGCTTCCAACCTTCCAATTGTCGAACGACAGGCTGGAAGCCTATGCCACGTATCTACCGCTCAGTCTTTCGCGATCTTGCCTATTCGCTCTTGGGGTTTTCTTCCGACGAATCGTCCTCGGGTTCTTCCAGCCGAACCAGCAAGTAGTTTTCCGTCTTGTCCTTGCCAAAGTGAACCAGCACCGAGGCCTCGTCCTGCGTCAAATTGTAGAGTCCTGTTTCAGCGATCACCGTTTCGCTTTCGCCCAGACGCATCGCGACTCGCTGTGTCTCTTTGTCAACGCTTCCTTGAATGGCTTGGGTCTTGTCGGTGGTCTCGTTGTAGAGCGTTCCGGAAATGATGCCCGTCTTGTCAACGGCCAACTGAACCACTTGGCTTGGGTTCACATCATCGGGGTCGGTCGTCAGCGCGAACGTACCCAACGGCAACCACTCGGCTTCCTTGGCGGCGTCCTCGTCTGTGGGCGGATCAACCGTTGCCAGTTCCGCCGCGCTTTCGGCAAACTCGTCGGTGCTGGCGACTTCTTCGCCGCCGATGTAGACGCGGTTGTCTTCGATCGTGACGTTGCCGCCATCGCCATAGTCGTAGTAGACCGGTGCCTCGGCCGACATCGATGCGGTGGGCGACGAAACCCACTGTGTCGTTTGCACGTAAGTTGGCGTCGTGTACCAATACGTGTAGGGATACGAATTGAAAGCGTAGAAGTAACTCCATCCGCCGAAAGCGAACGGATGACGAACCCACCAGTTCGGTCGGAAGTAACCAGGGCGATAACAACCCGGGCGGCCGAAGCCAGGGTCAACCCAACGATTGCGAACGTCGTTGCCCCAGTCGCGACGACGGTCGAAACGTTCGGGATAACGAGTTTGCCAATTGCCGACCGAACCCAGTTGATCGCCCCACCGGTTGTTGATTTGCGTGATCTGGTCGCGATCGATGTTGGACCATGATGGGCGATTGCTGATGACATTGTTATTGCCAATGTTGATGTCACCAATGTTGACCTTGTCGCGATCGCCAAGGTTGCCGATCACTCTGCTGCCATTGCCGTTTCCAATGTCTGGTCGGCGATCGGGAGCCCGCCCAGGAAGTGTCGTCGGACGATTGGGTTTCGCGTCGGGACGAACGGGCCGATCCAGCCCAAGGAAGTCACCGACGTCGCCTGCGGATGGTCGATCCATCCCTGGTCGCGACAGGTTCGGTCGATCGATATTTGGGCGATTTCCGTCAGGGCGGGTCAATCCTGGACGTCCATCGCCGCCACCGATATTGCCGGGTCGGGTAACACCGCCGGGCTTGGTGATGTTTCCGGGCCTTGTGATTCCCCCAGGCTTGGTCACGCCACCGGGTTTCGTGATCGCGCCAGGTTTCGAAATGTTCGGCCGATCGATCGTGGGTCGATTGGTTGTTGGTCGTGTGGCGCTGGGTCGTGTAACGCTGGGTCTTGTGGCACTGGGGCGTGTCACCGACGGCCGGGTGCTGGCAGGACGGTTAATCGATGGGCGATTCAAACTGGGCATCGCCGGCGATGAATGGGATCCACCGCTAAAACTTGGGCGACTGTTCGAGCCACCAAAATTTGGTCGGGTGCCGCCAGAATTAAAATCCGGACGAGACACTTGGCCGCCGCCGAAGCTGGGGCGGGAGCCGCCACCACTAAAGCTGGGGCGTGCGCCGCCACCGCCCAGTGACCGACCACCGCCGCCCATCGATCGTCCGCCACCGCCGCGTCCACCGAAGCCACCCGCCTGGGCGGCTTGATAGAGCGGGTCACTGCACAGCATCGCAAGCACTGCGATTGCGATCGCAAAACTTCGTCGCCCGGCGTACTTCATGGTTGTTGAAATCATGGTTGGGTTTCCTGGGTCGTGGTTTGGCGGGTGAGCGTGACGGTTCCCATCGACGGAACTGGTTCACCATTGATCGTGTGACCGACCACTTTCATTGTCATCGTGTTGTCATCGATGCGATTGAGGACGTACGTTCCAGCGGCCTCCGATCCATCCGCCAGACGACCGCTTGATTCGATCAAAATTCGTTCGGACTCGACGATCCATTTCCCTTGCGATACCGAGCCATCGCCCAAGAACGTCCACGAACGAAGTTGCTGTTCGCCGGGAAGGGTTCCGATCATTTGATAGCCGGGGCTATCCTGTGACGACGCTCCCTCGGTCCCAAATGTGCGAACCATAAAGCGATCCCCCGGCACCAACCGAAACTCGTTGACGATTTGATTTCCGACGGATTCGTCGGCGCTCGCATCGCTGGCGGCCGACCAAGCACCCACCAACCACTTGATCGTTTGCAATGGGCTTGGCGAGGCTTGATTTTCACCATCGTCGATCGTGGTTTCGGTGACTTTCGTGATCTGCCACTTTCCGTTGATGGAACGGAGGGCGGCGGTGAAGGCAAATGATTCACGGTTGGGCTCCGCCGAATCGCCCGAGGTCAGCGTGTTGGTTCCTGTGACCAGGATCGACCCGTCGGCTTGAACGGCGACGGAATCGGTCTCAATGGATAAGGTCGGTGGGATGTCTTGCGCAAAGGCATCTTTCAATTGACCGATGATCGCTTCGCGACCCGTCAGATTCGTTTGTGCCGAAGCATCTTCCAGGACGGCGGCTTCAAACCAAAGAGTTTCAATCAGGGAAACATCTTGTCGATTGAAGGCGTCTTGATAGCGACCGATCGCTTGGTTCACGGCGTTATCGTCAGCCGCGGCGATTCCGGCAACAATCCACAAGAATCCAGCCCCTAAGATCAATCTGTTCATTCCAACCCCCAGCATTCATAGAAGTAATTACATGTTGCATGCGATGCTAGCCATTTCAATGGGATTGGCAACCCAGCAGCGACCCGCATCTTACTAACAACAGACGACGTGAAGGCCCCAAGTGTTCCTCTGTTCAGACGGAATGAGGCCATACACCCAGCGGTCAGCGTGCGAATTTCGTCGCGATGATCCCGGCCGACGAGTGGACTTTCGGGCACGCTTCCCATGCGGAAAAGTCGCCTTGATCGGCACCAGCGTTCTGCGGCCGCTTCCAGTTTTGCCGTTTGTCCGACGCGGTTGATCCCAGGGTCCCGAATGGGCCGATTCTTCGAAGGCGTCTGCGGTACAGACGCGAGCGAAGCGGGGGGCTCCGTTTCAAATTTCTGCGCCAGAGTCTGCAAACGTTATCGTCGATATGTCAGTACTAACAAACGTCATTGAGTCACTCGGGCGAGCGACGCTTCTGCTCATGATTTGCGTCGGTGGAAACGTCGTCACCGCTGCGGAGTGCGATGTGGCCTGCGATGACTTGACGGACGCGTGGACGTGCGACGGTTGCGGGACCAGCCCCGCAGAACCCGACTGCTTCTATGATCGAATGACGGGATCGCTGGCAGAATCGGGCATCCTGTTTCAGTCCAACATCACCCAGTTCTATACCGGGACCGTTGACGGAGGCTTCGAACAGACCGATCTCTACGGCGGACACGGCGACTACCTTGGCATTTTTGACTTCGGGAAACTGGGCGTTCAAGAAGGACTGTTCTTGCAAGTTCGCGCCGAGCATCGGTTTGGCCGATCGATCACCGAACCTTCGGGCGTTTTTCTGCCGCCAACGATTACGGCGGATTTGCCGGTGGTTGATAGTCGGGATCTCTACCTGACCAACTTCTTAATCACCCAAGCATTGTCAGAATCGTTCGTCGTCTTCGGCGGCAAGCTCGACACGCTTGATGGTGACAAGAACGCATTTGCCCACGGGCGTGGCGTTCGTCAGTTTTCCAATGCGGCGCTCGTCGCCAATCCCGTGGCTCTGCGAACGATTCCGTATTCAACAATCGGTTTCGGATTCGCAACCCTTCTGGATGGCGAGCCGCTGTTCAGTTTCACTTTGCTGAACGCCGTCGACACGACCGACTCGTTTGGGGTGGACGAATTGTTTGCCGAGGGCGCTGCGATTTCGACGGAGCTGCGTGTGCCGACGAACTTCCTGCGCAAGCCTGGCCATGTTTTGCTGGGTGGTACTTGGAGCAGTCGTAACTTTGCCGCGCTCGACCAAGATCCGCGGATCGTTTTCCCAACGGTGGCGATCGACCGAAAAAGTGACTCGTGGTCGTTGTACTTCAACACCGATCAATACCTGGTTACCGATCCACGTGACGCGAGTCGCGGCTGGGGATTCTTTACCCGCGGCGGCATCTCCGACGAAGACACCAATCCGATCGCGTACTTCTTAAGCGCCGGGATCGGTGGCAATAGCCCCATCCGAGGGCGAGAAAATGACACGTTCGGCGTCGGCTACTACTATGCCGGACTCAGCGACGAGCTCGCACCCTTCATTGCCACCGTCGCCGGCAACTTGGGCGATGGCTCAGGAACCGAATTGTTCTATAACGTTCAAGCCACCAAGCACGTCACCGTGACACCCGACCTGCAGTTCCTCAATCCCGGCCGTGACACCGTCGATGACGTGGTGATTTTGGGTGTTCGAGTTAACATTTCGATCTAGGTCGCTGCGGCGAGATCCAATCTCAAAACACCGGTTGCTACAACCGTTTTGCCGCCCAATTTGCGGATGCAGGGCATGAAGGGAGCCGTGCCCCACGACTCCCTTCATTGGTCAGTCACGCGTGATCACGAGGGTTCCGTGTGACCGCACATGTCTTGACCATTCCCGTGCATTTCGCGCCTCGCCGCAATCAGATTGCTTGAATCCTCCGCGAGGGCCGCCAACCGTGACGTCACACGATTAGTATCGGATGCTGCGTCGGGTTATTCTATGAGCGAATCCATCCAAACCTTCGTCCGAGCCGAGTCATCGCATGGCCAACACCGACGCCAAAACCGAGCGAATCCAATCACGCGTTGATCCGCCCGACTTTGGGAAGAACACGCTGTGGGACGCGCTATCCCGAACGCCCGGTGTTGGGTTAAGTGTGATTGATGTCCACGAACGTCTTTTGTTTGTCAACGCGGTTTCGCGCGAATGGTTCTTGGGATCTGCCGACGCTGATGTCGACGGGAAGTCGATGAGAGACTTTCATCCCGACACGTTTGTTGACGAGCGGATGGACATGATCCAACAAGTCGTCACCACATCCAAACCAATGTCGATCGATCACATCTATCACGGTCGTCGCATCAAGTCGACGCTTTGGCCGATGGCCGATCGAAAGCCACCGTTCGACCGGGTGATCGTCGTTAGCTTGACGCACGCAGGCTGGAGCTCGCATCCCGTCGTCAATGCCATCCCCTTTGAGACTTACGAAACACGGTTCATCGACTTGGGGCCATTGAATGTCCTGACCAAGCGAGAAGTCGAGGTGATGGCCTTGCTTGGACACGGGTTGAGCGTGCCGCAAACCGCAAAGATTTTGCACCGCAGCGTAAAGACGATCGAACGCCATAAAAGTGCGATCAGCAAAAAATTGAATCTGAGCGGCCAGTCCGAACTCGTGATGACGGTGTCTTCGATGGGATTGGAGGTCAGCGATGCGATGCTGACTCGCCACGAGATGGACGCCGAAGAAGATTGAAAATCGGCTAGACCAGAGCTGGGTCTATCCGTCATCAATTCAGCCATCGCTGATTCTGTGATCAGACGCAGCTGGGTGGTTACAATCTGCTGCCAGAATGATTTCCACCTCCTTCCACCGATGCTAAATGCGAATGACAAGAACGAACATGATGCGAATCACAGTACTGCTCGGTCTCGCGGTGTTCCAGCACGCGTCTGCGGCCGACTTGAATCACTTGCAGCCGATCCTGGCAAAGCCGGGCCAGGTTGTCTTGGATATGGATTTTGAAACCGACTTTGTTGTCGACAAAAGCCACAAGTTCTTTGTCTGCGGCCAGGGAACCACATGGAAAGCAAAGCAAGGGATGTTGGTCGGGACGGAGTCTTCGCCCGAATACCAAGCAAAGAAAGAAGCCCAAGGGAATGGGCATCTCGGAACGGCCCCGAGACTGCAGATCCGAGACTCACCGCGCGACGTGATCTTGAGATACTCGTTCAAAATCGTCGGGGGCAAAGGAACCAAGTTGCTGCCGATGATCGAAGCGGGACACCATCTCAGGCGAATCTACTTCGGCGCCGACGGCAGCCAAATTTTGGTTGATCACGAGAAGAAGACGATCGCCGAAAGCGACTTCGTACTACAACAAGACCAGTGGTACCACGTCATGATCGAAATCAAAGGAGACGAATTCCTGGTCCGGTTCCAAGACGGCCCGACCATCTACGGAAACGATCCAGGCGTTGGTGCCGATTTCGCCAACCACGCGATTGGCATCACCGCGACCGACAAAGGCACTATCTATATCGACAACCTGGCGATTTGGAATGCCGCCGACGTTCAGCCCGGTTGGGTAACGGCGAAAGCGAAGTTCGCCCCGTGATTGCTGCGTAGATGCAGACGCCTCGCCGAGGTGAATCAAAGGTGTCAGTCTTTCCGTTTTTAGGGCGGCCTCTAACGCGAAGCGGTGACTTAAGATCCAAGCTGCGGGTGAGACATCTGTTGAATCGAGCAGGCGATCTGAAGCCGGAAAAGATTTCTGTCGCCATTTCTTTGGGTCAAGCGTGGCTTGACGCGGGTGGTCCCGTCGATCCGCATAGCACGATCCGTCTGAATGGAATCGCCTTTGGTTTGAGAATGCAGTAATAGCTCTTGGTCAATCGAAACATGGACACATCAAAGGGAGTGCTCAACGCGTGATCACACCGGTCGTGCCATCTCGGCCAGTCAGTCGCAGAGCCGTTTCGCAAGGAACAAGCGGACTGGCCCTAGTCCATCTCTGCGATCCACTGCTGCAACAGCGCGAGGCCTTCCTTGTGAACCAGGGCCTTCCCGAACTCTGGCATCACTTCGCCCGCCTTAACGGTTTGCATGCGGTATTCCATGATCGATTCGTGCGGCTTTCCAGGCACGATTGCATACAGCCGACCTCCCGTTCCTTTTCCTGCGGCGACAGGTGTCTTAAACACACCTAGGCGGTAAGGGTGATCTGCTTCAGCATTCAAATGTAGCCCCGAATTCCGGGCAGGCCCCGCCGGGTTATGGCAATGGCCGCAGTTGACTTCCAAATAGGCTCGAGCGCGATCATTCACGCTGCCGGTGGAGTTGTCATCCCAGACGGCAAGTTGAGAAACTGTGTCCAGTTCAGGTAGGCCTTCCAAAGCACCAATCTTGGCCCAATGAACCAATTGATTTTGGCTGCCATCGGCGTACACAAAGTCGCGATTCAAGTTCCTTGCCTTGGGGCCGATGGGCTGCATCGTTGAACCTGTATGGCAGCGCTTGCAGTCATTCAGATTCGGCACCGCGTGAGCATTGGTTCGTACGTCGCCGTCGGTATGTTTCCACGTGACCTCGACCGTCCCGCCGGTGATCGCTAAACGAGCGTCGCTCTGATCTTCGTCCCACAGATACGGGATACCGATCCAACCGCTCTCCTGATGCTCCATGATTCGCGTCTCAATCAACCGGCGACCCTTCGATAGGTCGTTCAAATCATGAGCATAGTAAAATGTTTTCGCGATGATCGTACCGACGGGGAAATCGAGTGGTCCCTGGGGCGTGTACGTTGCCGCGGTCCCTACCGGCAAACGGACAAGACGCTGCTTCTGGGCATAGTCGGTGAACAGCGGGGTGTTGAGTTCGTACTCGATCACATCGTGCGCGGGAGCCAAATCCTTCATCGGACCTATGAACAATTCGTAGTCAGAAAGGCGAGCCTTGAACTTGTTCTTTCGCGAAGCACGCAATGCCTTTGATTGAGACAGGTTTGCTTGCGACACCTCAGGTAGGCTTGAAGCCGACTCAGTCGCTGTGAACGGTTTCGATTCGGTGTCACAGCCCGTCAGTGTCAGTGCGACCAAAGCTGTCGCTCCAACAACTGCTCTGCAAAACGTAGGCACATGCATTCTGAAAATCGAAGTTCGCATCACGATAGAACTTGCGTGGTAAATGAAGAAAAACAAGAAGGCGGACGATTCTTCGATTCAGTTAACGCCAGGGATCTCCACAGCCTGCACGCGTTCTAGCGTTCCGGCATAGACGCTCATGTCGGTGTTAAAGACGGGCTTGCCACCTGCCAGCATCTTGCTTAGATCCAAGTTCACAAACTTGGCGTCACCATTGTCGACCACTGACAGACTCAGCTCCGATGGTAGCTTGCCATCAACCAGCTTCTCGGCGTCAAGCACTCCATCAAACACGATATCCGGAAGCGATTCGTTCGTAGCGGCGGCGTACATTGACATATACTCGCCCTGTGGATCTGTACCACCACCAGCGAATGTGTTGTCATGGATATGGATCGCCTCGGGGTACGGATCGTACCCGCTATCATCGTATTTTCGCTGCGTGATCAAGAAGCTGACCACCAAGCAGCTCGCACTGATGTTTCCTTCGAACTTGTTCCCAAATACTTCGACGCGATCATTTGCCATGATCATCAAACCGCTGCCTGGCGGTACGCTTGCAACCATCGCGCCTTCCTTTGCAAAGTTGGCGTGGTTGTTGTCAGACATTTGATTGTTGAAAACGCGGCAATCTGACCCGTTTTTCAACGTCAATCCGGGCAGCGAAAACACCAGAATGCCACCGGTATTGTTGTTGGCAACGTTTTCATAGACATCTGCGCCAATGCAATTTTCGATTTCGATTCCAGCAACGTTTCGTTCGGCTCGACAATGGCGAACGATCACCTGTTTTGATTGCCCGACATAAATCCCGGCATCTGACGCGCATTGGGTGTGGTCTCTTCAGGGCGCAGTTTGACGGTTGATTGAGGTGCGTCGGTTTCGCGGCATTGCGTAACCTCGGATTGGTGTTTCAGAACAAGGGCGTCCCGCGTCACACTGATGTTGCAAAACAAAAAGAACGTGGGAGTCAACCTATGGCGCGGTCTTGAAGGCTAATGAGGCGTCGATACGACCTTACGCACCCAAAGCTACCACGAACCATCAATTGGCCGCGTAAACTCGCGCCCTGGCGAGACGACACCCTGTCGTCATGCAAAACGCTTGTCGTCGTATCCCACGGCTGAGGAAAAGGAAGCGCATGGATGAGGTTTTTCAATCGGTTACGGACAGCAATATACGGGTCCTCGATAGGTGGCCCAAATCCGAGCTCACCATTTAGTGTAGCGAGGAAACTGTCGAATCCGTCAATCTTCACAACATGAAAATTGCTGAAACGAGAGAGTTCCTCCACTCTCGGAGGGACATCATCACCTCGTACGCACCAGTAGACTCCATGTGGGAAGTAGTCGTCATTCCTAAGAAGTGCATCGAACGTATCCATTATCGTTCGATCGTTTCCGCCATATCCGATGACGATCATTCCGAACTCACCAGCGCACTGCCGAAACTTTTCCCGCATGTTGTCTTCGAGGTTTTCAAGCTCCCTTACCGTGTTTTTGATACTGTCAAACAAAAAGTCCCCATGTAGCTTTATGATCTTTGGGCGCGATGAGAACACCCTGATTGACCGAATGCTCGAGTCATGGGCACAAACAATTGGCCGTGTTTCTGTTGAAAATAGATAGCAAGCCTCGTTTAACAGGTCATCAAAGTTCGTCGTAAAGACAGTGTTAAAAACACCCTCGCGAATCAAGTTCACCAGATAAACATAGCCCCACGATGGGTTTGCATCCTTAATCAATGACTCGATGAACTCTCGTCGAAGACTTGGTTGATCGAAAAGTTGCTCGAAGAGCATCGAGTATTCTTCAGGCTGGCCATACCAGCGTTGTGATTGTAGATAGTCCTCGGCATCATCGGGATGGCCGTGAATAGCTGCGTACTCCTGTCGCCAGTCTTTGACAAGTGACGCACCCGACTTGATGCCGCTCTCGACGCTTGCACCAGCACCCAAAAGCAGAGTGAAATTTGGGTGATGGTCCCGCGTTTTCGATATCGCGTTTGTAAGATGTCGGGCTGGTTTAATTTCAACGGGCATGCTGTGAACTCTTTGCAGGAAATCGCTAGGTCACCCAGTTTAACATCGTTGGGGAAGAAAAGGTACGCAGCCTCGTTTTCAGGCATTTCTAGGTTGGTTCGAGTGCTCCGGTGGCCGACGCCGGTGAGCCACCACCTGACTGAACCACAGCCATCAAGATAGCAAGCGAGTCAACGCAGGGGTGGATCTCACCAACGCGAGTACCGCCTCGAACGAATCGAGTTCGGTTGATGCAACTTCAGCATCACAGCATGGTGCGTAATCCGCGTCGGTCTACCTTAAGTTGGCCAAGTTCCGCGTTTGCTCGCGATCATGCTCCAAGTTCATTTGAATTTGGCGATCCAGCCATACTCTCACTTGGATTGCAGCGTACAGACGACAGCTGGAACAAGGATGATTATCGGCGAAAAACGACGCGTCCGCATAGACTTGGTCTCCAATAGAAAACGTCGAGATGACATCTCCCCGAAATTTTGGTTTTTGTTTCGATCGGTTTTGCACGACAGACACTCTTAGTGGGTAATGGACATCGATCTTTCCCCGAAACGACTGACGCTGCTCGTGCTGCGTGCCCAAGCGGGCGATCGGGACGCCGCGGACAGCCTATTGCGAGTGCATCAGGATGAGCTGTTTGGGTATCTGATGAAAACGCTGGGTGATCGCTCCGATGCCGAAGACGTTTTGCAGACAACGCTGTTGCAGGTCGTCAGGAAGATCAGGTGGTTACGAGAACCGCTGCGTTTCCGATCGTGGATGTTTTGTATCGCGAGCCGTCAGGTCTATCGAATCACCAAACTTCAGCGACAAAAACACGAGTTTTCTAACTCTGACATCTTCGAAGAGGTTTCGGAAACGGAGTTGGGTGATTCGCAACATCAAGATTTGATCATGCAGATTCCCAAATGGCTCGATCGATTGACGCCCAACGGACGCGAGGTGATCTATTTGCATTACCTGGAAGGATTTACCAGCGAAGAAGTCGCCGACATTCTTGGTATTCCTCTGGGAACGGTGAAGTCCAGGATCAGTTATTCACTTGCCTGCATTCGCAAGCAAATCAACCACACGAAAGAATGAAAACAATGAACGATGAAAAACTCAACGCGATTCGCGGAGGTGCACTTCAGTCCATGGCCCGCAATGAGCGGTGGTTCAAAATACTACTTGGTTTTTGCACCGTTGCAGAGGTGGTCGGCTTGGCTGTCGTGTTCTGGATTATCGACTGGGGCAATTCAACGCATCAGTTAATCTTTGCCGCGACGATGTTAGTGTGGGTGAACCTTGCTCTTTGGGTGTATGCCTTGGCGGTGCGAAACCGTGTCGGCGAACAGCGCATCCTGAGAGCCATCGATGTCATAGCGAGTGCAACCGATGAAACGTAGAACAATTGACTTTCGGTCGGCCGATGAAGTGATCCAAGACATCAATATGCTTCGCACCAGCGGATACGAACGTGCCGGCAATTGGAATCTGACGCAAGCGTGTCAGCACTTGATGACAACCATGAATGGAGGGATGGACGGTTTCGGATTTCGGCTACCGTTGGTGCTTCGAGCCACAGTGATCCATTGGGGATTCCGTTACTCATTGAGAAAGCGAAAGCTAGGAAAAGGATTCCCAACCTTCAAGAGCCTTCGACCCACGCACATGGATTCGGTCGACAATGACGCGATCATTGATGCGTGTGTCGACTCCTGTCGTCGAGCCAATGGCTTCAACGGTTCGATGGAGGAGTACCCGCTGCTTGATAATCTGTCCGTTGATGACTGGCGAGATTTTATGTGGATTCACGCATCCCATCACCTCAGTTTTTTGATTCCGACAACCTCTTGTCCAACTTAGACGAAGGGAGACCCTTTGATGCAGCGTATCCTCCGCAAATATGAATCCAGCGACTTGGGCGACCTGATGGTCACTTGGGAAAGTGCGTCCAAGCTCGCGCATCCGTTCCTGCCCGAGGCGTTTCAGGATCAAATCCGCCACGACATTCCCAGTGTTTACTTGCCGAATGCTGAGACCTGGGTGATGGAACAAGACGGACAAGTGATTGGCTTTATTGCATTGATCGGCAATGAAGTGGGAGCGATTTTTGTAAAAGCAGAATTCCAAGGCACTGGCGCAGGACGAGCCTTAATGGGCAAGGCCGTCGAGCTGCGAGGCGATCTGGAAGTCGAAGTGTTCAAAGCGAATGGGATTGGCCGCAAGTTCTACCAGCGATACGGATTCGAGTTATTGAGCGAGTCGGTACATGAGCCAACGGGTCTGGACGTCCTCAAACTGAAATTTATCCGATCCAAAACGGAGTCCTGAAGTGAAGCAAGTTCGTGCCTTCAAAAACGATGAAAGTCGGGAAGTGATCCGGCAGTGGTGCCAAAAAATTACTGACGTGCTGCCGTTCCCCGTGCGGGAACAAACGGTCCAAACCCGCTTCGGCAGTACACAGGTGGTTCATACGGGCCCAGAGGATTCCGTTGCTGACGATCAACCGCCGATCGCCATTCTACACGGTGCCATAACAGGAGCAGCGTTTGCTCTGGGTGAGTTGTGTGACCTGCCAACTAAGGCTCCGTAGTGGATATTGGAAAATCGTCGGAGCAGATGATGGGCATGAGCGACGCTGTTTGGCAGCGGCATGCCAACCCGATCAGCGGCTGGACTCGCGTTCCTGTGCTTCCGATGTTGGCGATGGGGATCTGGAGTCGCATTTGGCTTGGCTGGTGGGCACTGCTGCCCATCGCCGCCATACTGATCTGGACGTGGTTCAATCCGAGAGTCTTCCCGATTCCTGCGAGCACCGATAATTGGATGTCCAAAGGCGTGCTTGGCGAGAGGGTCTGGTTGAACCGGAATAACATTTCGATTCCCGCCCATCATGCGCGCATAGCACAGATCCTCAACGCACTTGCAGGACTGGGATTGATTCCATTCGTTGTCGGGTTGGTCCAGCTCGATGCTTGGGCAGTCGTCGGAGGAACCGCCATTATGATGATCGCCAAACTCTGGTTCCTCGACCGGATGGTATGGCTTTTCGATGACATGAAAGACAAGCACGTCGAGTACGGTCGTTGGCTGAGATGAACGTCACGAGGCAGCAGAAGATGGGTTCGGGAGAAGAAACGTTTCAGCTACAGCCGGACGAGTACGCTCAAAAAGAATCCCGCAACTTTCCGCAGACCGACGCAAGCTAGCGAATCCTCGAAGTCCGCTCGGTTGGAAAAACGCAAGGTCGAAGATCTTCGGCAAAATGCCGTCGGTGCCTCGCACCGAAACGGTCTTTCACGATTCTGTTCGGTGCTCCGGCGGCCGACGCCTGAGGTTGCTCCGGTTCATCGTACGGACGTAGTGATTGGAACTAAAGAGGGTGCCTGGGCGCCAAAACGATGGTAGCAACGAATTTTTCAGCGAACCCATCGTATCCAACGTAGGAATCGGAATAGCCTTCCAAGTAGCCTTGCCCGCTCAATTCGACTTCGTGCATCCTGTTCTAATCTGAACTTCCGCGAATCGACGTCCGTGCAAGTGAGACCACAACCTACGCAGAATCCGCTTCCGCTCTGCAACGTCTGTCTGCATCGAGGGCAGGTAGTGGTCATGGCGGTCTCTGATTGGTTTTGTCCGTTCGGTCGATAAATCGTGCATGGACCTGTGACAGGCTCACTTCCTCAATTGCCTGGGCGCGAATATGCCAGTTCCACGACTGCGACAGGCCACAAGATGCGTGTCGGTGACCTCAACAGTCCAGTACAACGCACGATCTAACGATCCACCGGTTCATCGACCTGGATCCGTCGCGCTTGCTCGAACTATCCTGGAAAGTCACATTTCCATTCCCAGATTCGGAAGTCGAGCAAGGAGCACTCAGCCCCGTAGCACGTCGAGCGGAGCCTACTGGAGGTAGTCGACGGCAATGCAGGAGATTCTCCAAATGTCGACAAAGTTTCCATCCGCTGTCCAACGCTATTGCAAAGCCAAAAAGCACTCGAAGGGTACAAGCGACGAGTACAAAGCCACCGTGAGAAAGTGGATCAGTTGGGGGCAAGAGATTCCTCTGGAACAGCTATCTCGATCAAGCATTCGAGATTTCCTGGATTGGGTTTACGACGATGCGGTTGAACAAGGGGGTGAGAATCCGGAGCGGACATCGAACAAGGCACGTGATCATGTCCGCGCTGTCGCCGCATGGGCATGGGAAAACGACATCATTGAATCGCTTCCGCGATTCCCAAAGCCGCGTCCGCAACGCGATGTCGCTGGTCGTCAGTATCTGAGCAAGGCGGAACTGAACGCACTCTACTTTGCCACGTACCAGATGCGCCGACCACGCGCGTGGAAGCAACCGCACTCGTTTGGCCAGTACTGGCGATCCGCAATCGTTCTTTTTTTCAACTACGGCCTGGACACGGGTACCATCTGGAAGACCAAAACAACTCACGAACCGCTCTTATGGCGGCACGTTTTCTGGAGCCGTGAATCGCCCGATCGACAATCGAAGCTTCGATCTCGCTATGGATGGATATTCTATCGACGAGTTAAAACGAACAAATCGTTCTATCGGCCGATGAATCGAGCGGTTCACGCACATTTGCGTCGCCTTCAACCTCCGACGCTCGTACCGGAGGAACCGATCTTCGTGGGTGGAACTGCGAGACCCAACGCGGTCTTCAAACGGTTGATCGCCCTCGCCGGGATTTGCGATAAAGTCGACATTGAAACCGGCGTTGCCAAAGACTGGCTGCTGAAGGACCTCCGCAAGACCTGCGCGACATACTATGACGAACACCTGCCTGAGTCTTCCATCGAAATCCTCGGTCACTCTGTGAGCGGCGTCACGTACCGGCACTATGCTCATCGAGATCCATTGGCATTCAAAGCAATCATGACGATCCCTCAGCCTTCCGCTTTCATGGCTCTACCACAGGGAATCGAGGGTGAATGCCCTTGTTGCCGGCGGAAGTTCGCGGGCGGATGATCTACCGGTCGATGAAGCCGGAGCATCTTGGGGCGAAATTCCCAGAACATGCATCGGTGACTGCCTGAGTAGATCACCGACGACAATTATTCAGCTACGGAGTTGACCGAAGTCGATGCAACCTCAGCGTCATAGCATGTCGCGCAACTCACATCGGTCTCTGTCAAATAGTTCATTTTCCTCTCTTGAAAGTCATCTTGGTTCGAGCCCCAATCGCAGAGCTTCGACCGAGTCATACTTTGGTCAAACCGTAAACCCACGATCACAAATCCTTGTGTGATCGAGGGTTTCGTCGTTTGCAAGCAGGTGAGAAGCCCGCGTGGTTGGTGTCCAAGTCGAAGGTAGACTTGGGACTCAAACCGTGCGCATGAAGTTGAAGTTCCGAATCGCTGTTCGACATTCCGAGCAGCCGGTCCAAATATGGCCCTGACGGTGACAATCGCCTTGCGTAAATCGCGTCGGTCGATGCACCTGTTCCTGTAAGAGACTGTCAAGGGAGAGCGGTTTCCAACGGGCTTGCTGCGCAGGGACGGAGGTGTGCGTTTTCGCCTATTTCGTTTTGCTGTGCGTGCGTGAAGTCTTTGGGGACACTAGCTTTTTGATTTGGCTTCTTCGCGAGCCTTTTTACGCGCCTCGCGTTCCGCTTTTTTCGTCGCTTTGTCGTCAGGAGCCGGTTCATCGTTAACTCCCAGATCTTTATTCAAAGCCTTTGGCACTGTTACCGTCTTGCCCTTGATTTCGAGTTGTTTAACGATTTCGATCTGTTTGTCGATTTGGCCAGGTAGAGCGGCGTTCCCTCCGGGAATGAACTCCCCAAAAGGACGACCAATGACTTCGAGGTCCTGCTGCATGAGATTGCGCATCTCTTTCATGCGAGGTGCCTGAGCTTTTTTATAAGCCAGGTTCTTCATTTCTTTCGGATCCTTCTCCAGGTGGTAGAGTTGATCTTCGTCGAAGAAGCCGGGGCGATCTGCCCCTCTCACTCCGATGCCCAAACGTCCAATGTAGGACATGGCTTTGGGTAAGTTTTTCGGCGTGGCTTTCTTAATGGCAGCGATCTGTTCTTTGGTGTGGCGAACGGCAATGTAGGACCAGTCTTTCGTGACCGTTGCCCGCGCAGCTCCCATTTCGAGATAAAGATGATTCCGCCAATCTTCGGCTTGTCCGTTCTTGAAAAGAGGGGCGAGACTCCGTCCATCGATCCGGTAAGATTCCGGTTTCTCTGCGTTACCCAGATCGAAGAAAGTGGGTACGAGGTCGATGTTCTGCACGAGTTCTTCGCACACCTGCCCTGCGGGAATTCCTTCCGGCCAGCGCATGATCATGGGTACCTGGCAAGCACCGTGTGAAAAGACGGATGCTTTGCCATCGCGACCGTGATCCGGCGCAAAAATCACCAGCGTGTTGTCATCGATTCGGAGTTCCTTAAGCTTTCGGAGAATCGCCCCGAGCGAATCGTCGATCCACGCTTCACCAGCCACATGGCTGTCGGAATCGAAACCTTTTTCAGTGATTGTTTTGAGAAGCTCTGCGCGCGGCGTCATGACCTCTGGAAGGCTTTCAACTTCTCCCTCTCCGGTGATGAGCGGGTGATCCATGGATTTTCGCCAGGACTTATCCGGCCCGTGCAGCAGGGTACTGCAAAGATGAAGATAAAACGGACCGTCCTTGTTCTCTTCAATGAACTCCAGTGCTGCCACCGTCGTCCACTCTGGGTTGTGCGTGGAATAGGGCGACCGCACGTTTTCCGGGTAGACGTTCTTCGCCGAGGAAAAGCCCAGCGTTTGGAGGTAACGGCGCATCCAGCGTTCGTTGTGTTTGAACTGAGCCGACGCTTCAGGCCCGGGACTCACGTCTTTGGGAATGTTGATCCATTTGATTTTGCCTTTGTAGAACTCCGGAAAATCCAAATCTGAAGTGAGGTGAAATTTCCCAACAAAACCGGTGGTATAACCGGCTTCACGGAGAACATTTCCAACGTTCATATTGTCGCGTTCCAGTGCGACATTGAAATTGGGAAGCCCCTGATTCTCTTTGCCGCCGACCGCTTCGGCGTAAAGTTTGCTATGCGAGTTACCAGCAAACCGACCGGTCAGGAAGCTGTATCGAGAAGGAGTACAAACCGAGCTGCTGACGTAGGCGCGAGTGAACTTCATTCCTTCCTCCGCCATGCGATCGAGATTGGGAGTGTAGGTGTCGCCCCCAAACGCGGCGATGCTCGAAGGGTTCTGATCGTCGATCAGAAACATGATGATGTTAGGACGTTCTCCGGAAGTCCGCCCGCCGGAAGAATCTTGTTTCAATTCGTTGGCACGGGCGTACGAAGAAAATGCGATCAGGAGAACAAGGAACAGGCGGATGCAATGGGGCATGGTGTGTCTCGATTGGCGTGGTCTTTTCATGTCATTTCTTTGGCGGTTTGATTTACTTGCGTTTGGATTCGGCACTCTTGCGCGTCTCGATCAGCAGCGAGTGCATCTGGCGGCGCTGCTCGGCGAAACGCGGCCTGGACGCCACGTTGTTGTCTTCGTGCGGGTCGTTGATCAGGTCGTACAACTCGGCCTGATCCGCGCTGCCCCATTCGCCGTAATGCCAACGTTGCGTGCGGATCGATCGGCCCAGGGCCTTGCCCCGGCTGACGACCGTGTATGCAGCCGAGCGACCTTTGGCGCTGGGGTCTTTAAGCAACGGGGCAAGGCTTTTGCCCTGAAGTTCGTTCGGACCGTTGATGCCGCACAGTTCCACGAGCGTCGGGAACATGTCGACCAGTTCTACGATCGCCTCACTCCTGGTGCCGTCCTTCGTCAGCCCAGGCACGCGGACGATCATCGGCACCCGCGCGCATTCCTCGAACAGCGTCACCTTGCCCCATAGCGAGTGCTCGCCCAGATGATAGCCGTGGTCCGAGGTGAAGATGATGATCGTGTCGTCCCAGCGGCCGTTGCGTTTTAGCGAATCAAAGAGCAGGGAGATCTGCGCATCGACGAAGCTGATGCAAGCGTGGTAAGCCTGCATGTACTGGCGGCGCAATTCGTCGTTTTCTTTCTCCAATTCGAAGCCAAACGCTTCGTAGCGCTTCGATATTGCCAGCAAGGGCCTGTTCTTCCAGTCGCCCTTGGGAGTCGGGCGGTATTCGATCGCGCTGAGCGGGTGATGGTCAAAATATTTCTGCGGCGCCCAGAACGGCACGTGTGGTTTCTGGATACCACACGCGATGAAAAACGGCTTGTTGGCGTGGGCTTTCTCGTCCAGCCACTTTGCGACCTGGCGTACGTTCTTGCCGTCCTTGTGCTGTTCGTCGCGCATCTGGGTCGGGCCGAAGCCCGGCGGCGTCTGGCCGGCCAGGGCGCTGCGATTTTCCTTAAGGTGGCGACGCCAGGACCGATCGTCTTCGTCCTTGATCGGCCCGTGCTCAGCTTCGTAAGCCTTGCGCAGCTTCCTTTCGACGGGGTTTTCTTCGTTGTTGAACCTGATCACTTCGTGCCACGCAACGTCGCCCGGGTCGGCCTTGCTGTTATGAAAAACCTTACCCACGCCGGCCGTCCAGTAGCCGTTGGTCTTGAACGCCTGCGGCATTGACTTCGTGCCGGGGCGCACGTTGCGGATGTCCAGCTTGTTGTCGAGGATGCCCGACGATTCAGGGTAAAGCCCGCTGAGGAACGACGCCCGCGACGGGCCGCACACCGGGTACTGGCAGTAGGCTCGGCCGAACGTCATGCCCGCGGCCGCGAGTTTCTCTAGGCCCGGCGTCTTGAGCGGCTGGTACCCCGCCGTGCTGACGTGGTTGTTCAGGTCGTCGCAGACGATCAGCAATACGTTCGGGCGCTCCGCGCGAGCGGCTGTGGCAACCATTGCCGACAAACAGAAGATCGAAAATGAAATATAGGTTTTCATGGTGAGATTTTTGGATAACGGCATGTGTGGTGGATCGCGCTCCCTTCAGAGCGGTTCATTTCGATGATTTTGGAGTTTGGCTGCTCTTCTTTGCTTCGCGTGCTTTGATGCGTTCGGCTTTCTCTTTTTCGCGTGCTGCTTTCTTTTCTTCTTTCGACATTTTTTTGGCTGGTGCACCGGCATCAGGATTCCAGCGCTTTTCCTGCTTGCTTACCGGGTCTGCCATTTCGTCGAGCCATGCATTGTATTTGTCCCTGAGTTCGGAAACGACTTTCGGGTGTTTTGCAGCAAGGTCGGTGGTTTCGCTGAGATCTTTTTCGAGATCGAAGAGTTCAATACGATCTTTCTCTGCGACCAATTTCCAATTCCCGCTGCGGATGGCCCACTTTCCATTGGCACCCGCAGAACTCCAGTACAATTCGTCGTGGAGTTTGTCGGTTTCACCTTTGAGGGTGGGCAGGATGCTCTTACCATCCAGAGGTTTGTCCTTTGGCATCGGAAGCCCAGCAGCGTCGAGAGCCGTAGCAAACAAATCAGTCGACCACATGGGCACGTCGCATTTTTTCCCGCCTTCCAGTTGGGCCGGCCACGACACAATGAACGGGACATGAACTCCGCCTTCGTAGTCCATCTGCTTGAAGCCGCGAAGCGGTGCATTGTTGGCGTTCATGGCACCGGAACCGCCATTGTCCGTGAGAAAGACTAGCAGTGTATTGTCAAAAATGTCGTGTTTCTTCAGCGTGTTCACAATCTCGCCCACTCCCATATCGAGGTGCTTAATCATGGCCATGAGCGTGTCGCGTGTTTCGTCGCCAGTAACTTTCTTGATGTCTTCTTCGGGGGCCTCCGGTGGAGCATGCACTGCGTTGTAAGCGACATAGAGGAAGAAAGGCTCCTCCTTGTGGCGGTTGATAAAATCGACCGCTTCCTCCGTGATTCGAGTGGTGAGGTAGCCTTCTTCTTCGATGGGTTTGAGGCCACGATAAATGGGGTGATCCATGTCTGAGTGGTCAAAGTAGGGATGTGCCCCGCGTCCCATAAAGCCATAGAACTCATCGAACCCTCGATTCATGGCGTGGTACTCTTCAGTGAGTCCGAGATGCCACTTACCCAATGCACCAGAGACGTAACCGGCTGGCTGGAGTCGTTGGGGAATGAAAACTTCATCAAGCGGAACGCCTGAGCCTCCCTCCCCTGCTGTGTAGATTCCAAATCGTTGCTGATAGCGACCTGTCATGAGTCCTGCACGAGTCGGCGAACACACGTGCCCACTGGTATAGCCCTGAGTACAGATGACGGACGAATGTGCGAGAGCATCGATATTCGGTGTACTGACTTCTGGCGGGGAGTGCGGGTTGTAGCTGACATCGGCATAGCCCTGATCATCTGTGAGAATGATGACGATGTTCGGTTTCTCTTCCGCCAGGGCGATGGAGGGCATTCCGATCAAACTGAGGATCAATGCTTTCAGTACGTGTTGAAATCTCATGGTTACTATTCAGGTTTCTTCAAGGTTTAGATGGATGGGGTGAGTTGAAACAGGTTTTCAATCTGTTCGCTGGTCAGAGCTGATCCGAAGAAGGCAAGTTCGTCGATCCGCCCATGCCAGAAGCCCGATCTTCGATTTCGTTTCTTGCCGCCGGACTCTTTAGGGATTCCCCCGATGCTGAAACGGTTGTGCGATTGTGCTTGAAACCCATTTAAAGGCTCTGAGGAAACGAGGGCTCCGTTTCTGTATAGCCGCAAACTTTCAGTCGTCTTTACGACGGCAACATGTGTCCAATCTTCGAGAGGCAATGGTGACGAATCCACTATCTGCAGAAACCGCTTTCCGTTGGCGAGGGTGAGGCCCAAATGCCCATGATCGCCAACAAGCCCAAAGCGAAATGTTTCGTCGCCCGAGAGATTCATGTCTGAGACAAGAACTGCGTTCCTTGGCAATGTCTGGGTGCGGATCCAAGCCATGATGGTGAACTCTGTTGTTGGGAGTTCGAGGCCTGAAGAGATCTGTGCATACACTCCCTTTCTAGGCCCATCCAGACGAAGGGATGAACCGATACGGCCCGGAGCGAATGGTTGGCGCCGCGTATCACCTTTCACGACGGAGGCCGTATTTTCATGACCTTTGGCAGCATCCTTCAAGGTAAGTCCGTCGTCGATAACCGCCATGCGATAGTAAGCGAGCGGCAGAAGTTCACGAACGTTTCCAATATAAGTTGGGTCCGGCTCATCGAGACTTCTGAGAAATCTCTGATCGTCTACGGAGATGCCGAGAGGGATGAGAGTCGAGTGATCGATGCGAGTCGCCTGATTCGTGACAAGACGAACGGGATCTATCGAGGTGTCCCGCTGCTTGGGTTGCACTTCCACTTCCCCTTTGAACACGTGGACTTCACTGCTGCGTTCGCACACGACTTCGATTGCGAATTCTGTACCGTAATCAACCACTTCAGCATCCGGCGTTTCCACTGTGAAGCCGACACCCTCCGGAGTTACATTGGCCGCCAGACGTCCTTCGTTCAAGATCATGAACTCAGGGCCATGAATCTCGAAAGAGGCCGGTGCTTCGATGACCACTTCGACACCTGATTCAAAGGTGATTTGAACAAGGCCTTCGTCAAGTTGGTAACAGCCGGTTCTTACGGCGCTGCCATTGTTGAAGTCAGACGATGCGCCGAACAGTTCCAGACTGGCGGCCACGCTCCGGGTCAGAGAAGCGACCGTTTCGCCTGGTTTCATTTTTGATGGTGCGCCCGATTGTGGCCACAGGATCACTCCGGCCAGCACCAGCGCGGCGGCCGTGCCCAATGGTTTCCAAAAGCTGAAGGAATCTGAGGGAGGTTCGGGTGTGTCTGAAAGATCCCGCATCTGTAGATCCCCCAACACACCGTGTTCCCATGCAAGCATGGTGTGAACCTGGCAGTATTCGAGGTACTGTTGTTTTGCCGCCGGATGCTGACGAATCACCTCCGCCAAACGATGACTTTGTTCCGACGAAAGCTCGCCCTCCGTAAGTTCCATGAGGAGAGACTCCAGTTCTTTGTTCTCTTCCTCTGTCATATAACTTCCTCCCGGCGTTGACCTTTGACGCACTCGATTAAAGCGGCGCGCGCTCTGAAAAGGGCCTGCTTGATTGAGTTCTCTGACTGACCGCTTTGAGCGGCTATGGATTTCAGAGTGGCACCTTCGGTGTATCGACGGCGGATGAGTTCCTGATACCGATCGGTTAGTTTTCCGATGCAGTCGCCCAGACGTCGTTGTTTTTCTCCCTGCCACTCGCACTGCTGCTCCGCGCCTTCAGCGATGTCTCGAAGGAAGTCATCGTCGAAAACAAGGCGATCCCGGGTGAGTCTGCGGCGGTGAGCCATGACCTGGAAGTAGGCGATTTTGAGCATCCAGGCACCGAAGTTGGTGCCCAGTTTGAAGTCATGCGATTTGCGCCAGAGAACGGCATTGGTCTCCTGCATGACGTCCTCCGCCTGAGTGCGGTCGCCAAGAAGCGACAGTACATAGGCGTATAGTCGGCTCTGATGGCTGGTCAGAAGCTGTACGAATTCGAAGGATGGTTCTGGTCGTTTTCCGGGCATGTATTTCCCTGATCAATACCGGCTGGTCAGGAAGGATATACCGCGGGAGCATGGGTTGGTTACGGTTGAGAGCAAAAAAAAAGGCCGGAAACTGTCCCGGCCCCTTTCGGCAGAAACCTGAGGCGGTTTGAGCCACAGAATCGCCTCGACTTGTTCCTCCTTGATCGGCGGAGGAACATCGTTGGCTACTTCGGCTTCCCGAATCTGCTCGCTTAAGTCCTTGATGCAGGCTTCATGCTGCTGGACTGTACCGAGCAAGAATTACTGGGCACGCAGGGTGGGACAGCAACCGGCAAAAACCAATGAAAGTTGCGGATCTCGATCACCGATGTGTAGGCCTGCTATCGGCAGACACCAATGCGGTTTCGTTGTTGCAAGAACATGCTGAGGTTGGACAAGCCGAAGCGGATTACGCGATCGGCTGGGGGCGTTCGGTCCGCGACACCGATGCGGATTCCAGCAATCTCTTTCGCTGCTCCGGCGGCCGACTTCGGAGCGTCACCTTCGTCAGATGCGACGGCTAACCCAAAGTTAGGCGGAGAGCATCTAAGTTTCCATCTTGGTCACACTGTCGATTTTGTCCTGCATCGACTGCTCGCGATCCGTCCGGGTTCCGACTTTGATGCTCGTGGTGATTCGCGGAGCACCCATTTCGTGAACACGTTCGTGGCAACGCTTCACCGCGGCAAAGACTTCGTCCCAGTCGCCCTCGATGTTCGTGCCGTATGCGTGAAGCTGGTGTTTCAACCCAGCCTCTTGCAGCACCTTTTGGCATTCAGCGACGTACTTGCCCACCGAGATACCAACGCCCATCGGGACGACACACAGATCAACGATGACTTTCATTTTGATATTTTCCGCTGGTTTTGGTCGGGTACGGTTTGCTTCGGCCAAAGCCTAGACTTTCCCGAAGGAAATTGCAGTGGCCTGTCTCAACCGCTGGTCTCGGCTCCGTCTCGAGACCAGCGAACGTCTTCTGCGGTTTGCAGCGTTGGTCGTAGGTGATGCGATCCTGTTATCCGACGCGATTGACGAGTTCTGAGACCGACGGTTTGGAATGTCGGTAAGAGACGATTCTGGCATCGAGGTTATTCGACTTCGTTTTAACGAACGCTCTCTCGATCGCGCTGATGATCCATTCGTCATCATTGCCGAATACGCCGCCGCCGAGCAGCGTGAGGTAAACGACGTTGACACCGGTGCGTGACGCGTTGATGACGGCAGCCAATAGCGTCGCTTCGTAAGCGACGTCGAGGATTAGCTTCGCAAAGTCCGTCCAAAGTTCGACTCGCTGGCGACCGTAGGCGACCGGCAACGCTGAACAGTATGCTTGGCTGACGCGATGTCCGGAATGTGGCAGCGTCACGTCGGCTTGCCATTGAAGGCCGATCCGTAACTCGCCGCGAAGCTCGTCCAGTTCCGATTCGCTTGCCGATTGCAGACGATCCGTGATGCGGCGAAGGCCGTCATCGGACGGGAAAAGGTAACCGTTTTGCATCTGCCAAAGCTGGCCGTCTTCGTTGCCGAGTCTGCTTCCCAGGTCGGCGGAGCAGTCGATTTGATGGTCAGCAGATTGGCCGATGCGATCGCCGACCAGTGCAAAGTAATTTCGATAGATCGTCCCGGCTCCGCACGCGATCGCGCACGCCGGGCCTTGAGTCGGGTCGCTCTCGTAGATGCCGACGCCACGTTCGGGTGTGACCGATGGCCCGGTCATTTCCAACAGGTTGAATTGTGAGGCGACTTGGAACAAAGCGTTGGCATTGGCTGAGTCCGCGTGCAACTGGCGAACGTCGCCGACCTGTTCGCGGATCGTCGACGGACGCGCCGGAACGTCAAGCTGCGAGACAGTGTGCCGAAGATCCGACAGCTTCGGCGTTTCCAAAGTTCCGAACGCGAATCGTTTCCCATTGGGGCAGACGATCTGATCGCCGTCGATGGATAATTCGCGGCGAACCTGCTCAGGCGATTCTTCCTCGATTCCGGTAAGCTTTGTGAACCAAGTCATGATGTTTTCCTTTTCTAGCTGGCCGCGTGAAGCTTGTCAGTCTACCGCGTTCCACTGGAGACTTCGATTGAGTATCCCACTCACGTTCACCCACCCATCCAAGCCGACGCCGTGTAACCGCACGTATTGGGTCGTCGATGATTTATTGCTCGCGGGGGCGTATCCAGGTCGGCCAGATCCAGCAGATCATCGCCAGCGGATCAAGTCGCTGTATGACGCTGGCATGCGGACGTTCATCAATTTGCAAGAAGAGAACGAGACGAACAATTCTGGCGTGCCCTTCGTTCGCTATGACGACGAACTCCGCCGACTCGCGGACCAGCAAAACGACCCGATCGCCCATCTTCGTTTTCCGATTTCCGACGGCGGCACAACTTCGGTTGATCGGATGCGAAGCATTCTGGATGCAATCGACCTTTCGCTCGCCGCCAATCGTCCCGTTTATGTTCACTGCTTCGGCGGCATGGGGCGAACGGGATCGGCGATTTGTTGCTGGCTCCAACGGCACGGTCTTGCGTCACCCGAGAACGTGCTGGGCTTGCTAACTCAATTGCGACAAGCGGACGTGGAACGAGCGAGTTGGAAAGCACTAGAAAACGAATCGCAAGAAGGCTTTGTACTGTCGTGGACCAAGAATCAAGACAGCTAACCATGAGTCGACTCAACATCATGTTCTTGTGCAGCAAGAACCAGTGGCGGAGTCCGACGGCGGAGGCGATTTACCGACGTGATGAGCGTGTGTCTGTTCGTTCGCGTGGCACGGCAAAGGCGGCGGTGCAGACGATTCGTTCGGACGATATCGCTTGGGCGGACGTGATTCTGGTGATGGAAGACAAACATCGGCAGCGAGTTTTGGCCGACTTTCCTGGCGAAGCGAAGTTCAAACCGATTTATGTGCTGGACATTCCCGACGACTACCAGTTCATGGATGACGAATTGGGGGAGCTGATCCGATCCGCTGCTGAGCCGATCATTGAACGACTCCGACAGAGTTCACTGGGACCGGACAGATGACGTCGTCAAGGTTAGAATGGCAGCATGCAACCAAAACGAATCAAGATATTTGAGGATGCTTACCGATTCGTGCTGGAACAAAAAATCTGCACGGTTTTCGGGAGCAAAGGGTCGCCGTACCCCTCTTTGTGGGACAACACCGGACTGTCCGAAGCGAAGCCCAAAGCGGGTGGATGGAGTCCCAAGGTCAGTGCGGTTTGGAATTGGAAAACCCGCATCCCTCAGACCTACCCCGATGAGGTCTTCTATGGCAAAGTCGCAGGTGGCGACGCAGTGCTGATAGAGATGCAGCACTTTCTTGATGAACACTACCCACGGTTCTACAAGCCGGCTGACCAGTTGGGTCAACTTGAGCAACAGATCTTTGAGATGGTTCGGTTGGAACAGGCCTACACAGGCGATCTTCGTAAGCGTGCGATGAACCGGCTTGCTTGTACCAAGAGCCAATTTGAAACGGCGCTCAGGAAGTTGCAAATCAGCCTGAACATCGTCCGCTCAAACGACCCTCGCCACAAAAACGATTTTTGGCTGCCCATGAGCGAGGTTCATTTGGAGCTTGTGGAAGAACAATCGTAGGCTTGGAATACGCGACTGACGAAACGGCAGATCGTCTGCGTGCTGTCTTCGTCGATTTTGCAAAGCAAAACACCAAGTTCTTCGGTGGTGAGGTTGACGAGTTCGCATGGCCATCGGGGCACCGACTCGATCCAGGTGCAAATAAAAACAAACGTGTCGCCATTGGCGACTTCAAGGCGGGGAATCATAACGATTGGTCGTACCTGGCGGCTCACCGTTGTTCAAACTTGATCGTGTCCTCTTCAATCACACTGACGCAATGATAGAGGATGCCGCGTACACTGAAGTTAGGCCATCAGCGATCGAGGTCGGGATGGATTCGTTGTCGTCAGCAGCGAGATCCGTGTGCGTCTCGAATCGCACGATGCGTCCAACGCAGTACGGTGCTTCGCCTATACTCCTTCTGGGCACGAGTCATGGAACGCCAGGAACATGGAAAGAGTACCGGCCAAATAGTTGATAGGTTCGAGATGAGAATACTTATGTGCGATCGAGACAATGTCCGGACAAGACTGTTCACCAGTCTCTGTTTGTTTGCTGGTTTTTGCCTGCTCCAATCGCAATTGGCATGTGCAGAGCAGCGACCACCAAATATTCTGTTCTTGTTTGCCGATGACCAGCCTCCTAATTGCTTGGGATGCATGGGGAACCAGCACATAAAGACACCCAATCTAGATCGCCTGGCACGCCGTGGTGTCGTGTTTCAAAACGCATTTGCGACGACAGCGATCTGCTGTTCCAACCGAGCTTGCTTGATGACCGGACAGCACATGATCAGGCATGGAGTCGAGGATTTCATTGAGCCCCTATCGGCCGCCGCATTCGACGAAACGTATCCCGTCCTGCTTCGCAAATCCGGATACCGAACCGGCTACCTGGGGAAGTTTGCGGTGGGCAATCCGGGGCGAAGAGATCGGCAACTCTGCCTGCCGGCGGATAAGTTTGACAAGTGGTATGGCTTTCCGCAAAGCATCAGTTTTCGCCAAGAAGTTGATGGGGAGACTCGCTACCTCACCGAGGTCATGACCGAGAAGGCGGTGGAGTTTCTGCGTGAATCTGATTCGGAACAACCGTTCTGCCTGACGGTGGCTTTTAAAGAACCCCATGGGCCATTCGACTACTTTGACCCGAATGCTCCCAACACTTACGAGGACGCAGATCTTCCGCGTCCTGAGACTTGTACAAGCGAAGACTACGAAGCTTTACCTGAATTTTTACAAGAGTCTCTCGGAGGAGACGGGGCAAAGCGACGGGTCGATGGCGGCGATCGCGGTTTGCAAGAGTTGCGTACTGTCTATCGGCTCGTATCGCGATTGGACGCTTCGGTCGGAGTGATTCTCGATGAGCTTGAAGACCTGGGGCTCGCTGAAAACACCGTCGTGATCTATTCATCGGATCACGGGCTGCTACTGGGAGATCACGGATTGTCGGGAAAATGGCTCATGTACGAGAACTCTATCCGAGTGCCAATGATCGTTTACGATCCACGCATTGCGACTGAACAGTCTGGCTCGCGACGCGAAGAAATGGTTTTGAGTATCGACGTTGCGCCTACGATTCTTTCGATCGCTGGAGTCGATCCTCCAGAGTCGATGCAGGGGAAGGACATGATGCCTCTGGTGAGAGACAAATCGGTGGCATGGAGAGAGCATTTCTTCTACCAGCACACGTACCAAACGGACCCTCCGCGCTCGCCAATTCCGAGCACCGAAGGTATCCGCACGAAGGATTGGAAATTCGTCCGTTTTCCAGATACCCAGCCTGTCTATCAGCAACTGTTCGATTTGAAGAACGATCCGCTAGAACGGAAAAACCTTGCCTCCGAAAGCCAGCACGCTTCCCGGCTAAGAGAACTACGTCAACTGTGTGATGACGCGCCCGAACAGCTTCGGTAGTCCGCGCGTTTAGAGCAGGCATCGGTCAGAGGAAATTTGTCAGACTTGTTGGTGGACGAGTCTTTAGAAACTTACGGTTACGATCCGTCTCAATTGGAGACGAAACATGAAAGCCCGGTCGGCTGTTTTTATCCTCGTCACTACCATCGCGTTGGGCGGAATCGTTTCAGCCAAAGCGGGGACTCCCATTCCGCTGGACAAGCGGGCTGCTGTCATGAGTCTTCCGGGTATGTGCAGCACGCAACCGGCAAACCGATGGGATGGCGGCCTGGTGACGGGCAATGGCGTGATGGGGGCGACTGTCTTGGGCCAGCCCTATCAAGAAAGAATCGTCTTCAACCACGAACGTCTTTCCGACCGTTCCTGGATGAGCGTCCACTGCCGCCCGTGACCTCCGATGCATTGCCTGAAGTACGGCGATTGATGCTGGAAGGCAGGTCTCGCCAGGCATTCGATCATTGGCGCCAGGCCATGGCTGCCAACGGCCATCCGGAAATCGTCAATACACCGGCTTACCATCCGGCCTACACGATGACCATTGAGCGTCAGGATACGGGCGATGTCGAAGACTATTTGCGAACGGTTGATTTCATGACGGGAGAGGTCGTCGTCCGGTTTCGCAGCGCCGAGGGCCGCTGGGCCAATAAGACATTTGTGTCCCGCAAAGATAACGTGATTGTACAGCTGTTTGAATCGCCCGATGGCTTGCCGGTCAGTCTGGATATCAACGTGGTGGATCAGTCGCACGGATTGACGGATGACGTCGAACGAATCGACGCGGACCTGTCAAAGAATTGGATCACGGCGCGATGCAAGTACAACAAAACCCCGCGAGGCTACGAAGGCACGACACGTGTCGTTTGCGACGGCGGGGCGACTGAACAGGTCGACGGTGTGGTACGATGTTCCAACGCAAAACGGATTCTTCTGCTGACTCGAATTACCGATCTTGAGAGCTTTGAAGATTCCAAGCTGAACGACATCCAAGCAGATCTTTCACGCCTGCCGGCTGACTACGGAAGCTTGCTGATGCGTCACGAAACGCTGCATCGGACCGCAATGCAGCGGATGACGATCGACCTGGACAACTCGGACGATCGCTATTTGTCTTCCGAAGAGCTGATTGCGAAGCAGCATCAAGCCGACAACATCCTTCCGGCTTTCCTTCAGAAGATGTTCAACGTGGGACGCTATGCTCTGCTTTCTTCCAGCGGAGAACTGCCGCCGACGTTGAGCGGGGTGTGGAACGGAAATCACAAACCAGCGTGGTCCAACGACTTCACGCTCGACACCAACCTAAACCAGCAGATTGCCGGGGCCAGTACTTGCGGGTTGCCGGAATCGATAGCCGCCTACTTGAACCTGATCGAGGAGATCGCGCCCTCGTGGGAGGTGAATGCGAAAAACATCTACGGCTTCCGCGGGATCACGTCGGGTGCACGTACGTCCGGGCGAGAAAACTATCACACGCACTTTGGTAAATGGCCGGGGCATTGCTGGACGGCGGGCGCGGCGTGGCTGATCTATCCGATTTACGAACACTATCTTGTCACGGGCGACCAAGAATTCCTGAAGAAGCACGCCTTGCCGTTGATGGAAAAGAACGTGCTCTTCTATGAAGACTTTCTGACCGAGGTAGATGAAAACGGTAAATTCGTTTTCGTGCCCTCTTACTCACCAGAGCATTTGCCTGCCCAGTCGATCAACGCCGTGCAAGATATCGCTGCGGGTAAGCAGGCGATCAGCAATCTGGTTCAGGCCTATGAGGACTTAAAGATCAAGCCAAACCGAGTGGTCGAACTGAAGGCCATGCTTGAGAAGTTCCCGTCCTATCGAGTTGATCAAGAAGGAGCGTTTCAAGAATGGGCCTATGCCGGATTCAAGGAGGATTTCGATCACCGCCACATGTCGCACAGTTATCCTGTTTGGCCGGCGCATGAATTGAACTGGGAGAGTGATCCGGATTTCATGACCGCGATGCGAGTTGCCCTTGAGCAACGTCTTCCGCAGGATTGGTCCGGTCATTGTTTCGCGGTGCGTTCCTTTTGTGCCGCACGAACCAAGTACCCACAGTTGTTTTGGCAAAACCTGTTTACGTTGATGCGTTACGACTACATCCAACCGAACCTGATCACGCTGCATAATCCCGGTTGGCTTCCGAACACGGACGTGCTCTGCGGAGTGCCCGCGATGGTGACCGAAGCATTGGTCTATTCCAATCCCGGAGAGATCGAGTTGCTTCCGGCTTGGTCGCCAAAGCTAGTCACATTCCGGCTGGCGCCGATCGTCGGGCATTTCGAGCCTGACCCGTCCGCTGAGTGCAATGGCATGGCCTAGGGTGACGTCAGGCCATCGCTGTGCGTTGTATTCTTGCAATGCAGTCGCCCGGGATGGTTACATCACCAACCAGCCAAGCAGAATCGCAACCTCCAAACCAACAGCCGAAGATTTGATGCTCGACTCGATGGGCAAGACGCAACGAATCAAGGCCGTCAACACCGAGTACACAAAGACGGTGGGTGCGAACGTGAGAACCAACCTCGGAATGATCCGAAAAAAGTAGCCGACGACAACCAGCACCGGTGCCGCCAATGCTAAACCGGCAAGCAGTCCGGTGATAACGAGTGCAACTTTCATCCAAACAACGCTACAGTCCGAACGTTCGGCTCGACGCGACTGATTCATTCGGCATCATCGGAAGCGCCGCGTTCCTCAGAATTTCCGAGGTCGCAGTCAAGGTTAGCTCACAACAACTTGCCAGAAGTCGTTTCCGAAAACTTGAGCAAGGGTACTTTGTATCGAATGATTGTTTTCCTTAACCCACCCTTGAAGGGGTGATCCATGTGCGGTCTTGAGTTCCTTGACTGGGACGAAACGAAAACGTCTAGAATCACTGAACAGCGATGAAAACCATGCTCCCGAGGTCGACAAAGACCTGCTTCGCTCGCTTGCTTGACAAGAACCTCCACGAGATCAAAAGCGATTTATCTCCCATTTGATTGTGCGTTTCAGAAGTTGGAACGACGCTTACAACGAAAGTTCAGTCCAAGAGCTTCGCAAGACTCGACGAAAGCGAATGCCGCTGATATTGAACTACCGCTGGCGGTGCGAGTTATGTCGCGTGGAGTTCAATACCCAGCATGGAAATATCATCGTCGGTGATGCCATCCTCCGTGCTACTGAGCACCGCGCCCAGGCAAAGATCGATACTGGTTTGCAAAGAAACACTTGGATGTCGCTCTAGCTCTCGGAGAAGTCGATCGACCCCAAACTCCCGACCTGAAGGGCCGATTTGTTCCACAGCACCATCACTGAAGATGTAGACCCGATCATTTGCGCAAAGATTGACAACTTGCAGCTGGTAGTCAGGGTCTGCGACGATACCGACGGGGAAACCCGGTGAATAAATTTCGGCCGCTCGATTGGATCGCAGGAGAACCGGCGAAGGGTGCCCCGCCGATGCAAAGCTTAGAGTTTTGCTTTTAAGATCTAAAACTCCATAGCAGCATGTAAAAAATTGAGGCGACTCAACGTCAAGTTGAAAGTTGTCATTGAGATGTTCCAGGACCGCGACGGGATTCTCTTTCAATTCACTGGAGGCCCTCGATAACCAACGGCTCAGCGTGGTCGACAGCAATGCCGCTTGGACACCATGCCCACTTACATCAAGGTCGTAGAAGGCGATACGAGATTCGTCCAACTGAAAGACGTCCAAGATGTCGCCCGCTAGTTCGTCACAGGGCAAGTAGGACCATGCAATCCTCGCTCGAGAGAGCTTTGGCAGATTGGTAGGTAAGAGCGCATGTTGAATTTTGGCAGCAGCACGCAAGTCGTTCTGCATTCTTTCGCTTGCCAAACGCAGACTTGCCTCCGCTTCGTGGCGTCTTGTCGTATCCGATTGGATCCCAACAAAGTGTGTTGTCTGGCCGGCCTCATTGCGAATTGGCGTGATGGATAAATGATTCCAAAACGGAGTACCATCTTTTCGATAGTTCATTAGCTCCACTTCGCAATATCGCTCAGCGGAAATTGCATCGCGGAGCTGCTTGACCGAATTTGGATCTGTATTTGGGCCTTGGAGAAACCGACAATTCGTGCCAACGGTCTCTTCACTGCTGTAGCCCGTCAAACGAGTGAAACCTTCATTGACGTAGATCAGCGGGCGATCGGAGGCGAGAGCATCGGCGATCGTAATTCCTTCGGCGGCCGAAGCGAGAGCTCGATCCTTCAGCAGCAACTGGTCAATCAGAGGTTGGTGTCGGATGCTCAGTTGGGATGAGGCATCGGATCTTCGAACAGCTCTAGAAGAATTCATAACTAAAACATCCCACAGTCTCTGGCCATTCGCTAGACACAAACGGACGGCCGCAATAACTATCCACGAACTAGCCGAGCGACACCAGCAGCCTGCGAGGGCAGTCATTGGGACCGGTCATGGCGGCCGGTAAGATCCGCACTTGCATGGAAAACAGCTTCCGATGCTTGTGCGAAATTGACTCCCACCCAGTGCGTCGCTTGCCGAAAGCATTCAAAAACAGCAGTAGCGAGCGTGTCTTTTTTCCATCAGAAGCCAGGCCACGGAGGTCTCCGCGTTGTCCGTAAGACTTCGATTGAAATCGCGATTGTCGAACTTCCGCGTTCGGGATTCACTGTTACCGGAGCGACAGTGTCGATGCCCGTCGTGCCGCGTGCAGGTGCTGACTTCAAAGATCAAACGCTAACCGTGCTGACGTCCGCGACCGAATCGACAACGCGAAGAGCAAGTTCGCGGGGTGGCTGTTCGGAAGTCTGACTCGCGATATGCATCCACGCCAAGCCGTGCGTTATGCTTTGTTTCATCACCATCATCCTTCCCAACTTCGTTTATCAATCGCATGAACCTTCATTCACGTTGCTCTTGCCTGTTCGCCGGATTCGTCGCCGTTGGAATAGCCAGTGGGCTGGTCGGCGCCCTGCCAGTCGGCGCCGACGATTGGGCACAGTTCCTTGGCCCGACTCGGGATGGCACGTCGTCCGAAGTCGAATTGGCTGATTCGTTGGACAACGTCCGTGTCGCTTGGCGAGTCCCTGGCGGTGTCGGGATGTCGGCCGTTGCCGTCGCCGATGGAAAGGCGATCACGATGTACAACGAAGGCAATTCACAGCTGCTGGTGGCGATGAGTGCCCAGACAGGAAACAAGATTTGGAACGTTTCCGTTGGCCCTGCTTACGAGAACGGACAAGGCGACGGACCGCGAGCCACACCGACGATTAGCGGTGGCATGGTGTACGCGATGACGGGTAACGGATGGCTGGCCGCCGTATCGCTGGACACTGGAAAGTTGAAGTGGAAAACGGACATTTTCGCTGACGGCGGAAAAGCATCCGAGTACGGCATGTCGTCATCGCCTTTGGTCGTCGGATCGAACGTGATCGTTCACGCCAATACTCCAAGCGGCACCGTCATCGGCTTCGACGCTGAAAACGGCGACAAGGTTTGGGCAGCCGCTTCGGGCGCGGCTGGCTATTCATCACCAACGCTGCTAGAAATCGGCGGTGTCAAACGAATCGTTAGCTTCACCGGAACGGCTGTCTACGGCATCGATCCATCCGACGGTCGCGTGCTTTGGAGCTATCCCTTCAAAACACCGTACGACTGCAACACGGCATCGCCGATCAACGTTGATGGTGGCGTGTTCATTTCGGCGGGCGAGAACCACGGTTGCGTCTTGCTGGACATTAAGAACGATGGTGGAAACGACACAGTGACCGAACGCTGGTCTTCGGTCGACACGAAAAGCGTGATGCGAAACGAATGGCAAACATCGGTGGTCGTCGACGGATACCTGTATGGATTCGACAACGTCGGTAGCGCCGGGCCCACCACTCACTTGTCGTGCATCCGAGCGTCCACGGGAGAAACGGTGTGGAGCGAAACACGCTTCGGCAAAGGCAATCTAACGCTCGCCGACGGCAAGCTATGGATCACGACGATGAAAGGCGAATTAGTGCTCGTCAAAGTTTCTCCCGAAGGCTACCAAGAGCTGGGCCGCAAGCGATTGTTCGCAACCACGCGTCAATCGCTCTCCATCGCAGACGGGCACGGCTACATCCGTGACGACACAGAAATAATCTGCCTAAGACTTAAATGACCCTGCTGCTTGAGCGGCGGAACATCACCACACTTTTGGCAATGACCCGACCAGCGTATTTCCATCGCATGCAACTTTTCTGCGACGGACAGGGGATCTAGGAGGGGAACCCATCGACGGGAAAGACCCCGTTCAAAACGGCTTACGCCTCCGTTCCAACCAGCTCGATTTGTTCTCGCGATGGGCTTTTTCGCCCACTTCTGACGGAGCCGTTTCCAGAAAGAAAAATTGGCTCACAGCCGCTAAAATTCGATTCGGGTGGGCTTTTTCATGGATGCTTAAGCGTCTGAGACACCAAGCCGAGCCATCGCTGCGGGGAAAAGAGGCTGTGCCTAGCATGGAACCCCCATTCAGTATCTGAAACCGTTTTCAGCCCGCCGTACGATGGAAGGACGAAAGCGACTAGAATCAGCATTCCGCTTTAGCCTATTCTGTCTAAAACGTTACCCGAATTTCCCCAAGACGATTCACAATGATTTCAAAACGTAATTTCACCCGACGTGATTTTCTGCAGACGACCGGCGGGGCGACCGCTGCTGGCTTCTTCATGGGCACGAGCGCCGTCACACGCGCCCAAGACTCACCGAACGAGCGACCTGTCTTCGCCACCATCGGGCTGAGAAACCAGGGCTGGACGATTACGAGCAAGACGACCAAGTTCGCGGACTTTGCCGCCTTTGCTGACGTCGACGCCAATGTGCTGGGCGCTCACATCGAAAAGCTCGAGAAAGAATCTGGCCAGAAGGCGCAAGGCTACAACGATTACCGCGAGGTACTCGATCGCGACGACATCGATGCGGTCATGATTGCGACGCCAGATCATTGGCACACAAAGATCTCCGTCGAAGCCATGTTGGCCGGCAAGGACGTCTACTGCGAAAAGCCTTTGACGTTGACCATCGACGAAGGAAAACTGATCGAGAAGATTGTCAAGCAAACCGGCCGAATCTGTCAGGTTGGGACGATGCAGCGAACGGAAATGGACCATCGCTTTCTCAAAGCAATCGCTTTGATCCGAGACGGTCGTATCGGCGAGATCACCAAGGTCACCTGTGGAATCAACGGCGCCACAGGCTCGCCAGTGATCCCAGCGATTGATGCTCCCGAAGGCCTCGATTGGGACATGTGGCTCGGCCCAGCCCAGAAGGTTGACTACCGGGCCCTGCCAGAGATGCGTGAAGGTTACGGGGGCGGCGTGCCGCTCTACACCAACTGTCACTACGCGTGGCGGAACTGGTATGAGTATTCCGGTGGTCAGATGAACGACTGGGGCGCCCACCATGTTGACATTGCGACTTGGGCGTTGGGCGCGGGCGATACCGGACCCAACAAGATCACGCCGGTCAGCTTTTCGTTGCCCGTCGATTACAAAGATGGCTATCCAACCGTCGGCGACCAATACAATTCGCCGACCAAATTTGAAATCCATGCCAACATGCCCGGTGACATTCCGATGGTCATCACCAGCGAGGGAGACAACGGCATCCTGTTCGAAGGAACCAAGGCTCGCTTCTTCGTCAACCGCGGCAAACTGGCGGGCAAACCCGTCGAGGATCTGGAAACCAATCCGTTACCCGAAGGCGCAGTAGAAGCAGTCTACGGCGGACCGGTTAGCCAAAATCACTCGGCTAACTTTATCGAGTCGATGGTTTCTCGCGAGCAACCGATCTCGGACGTGTGGTCACACAACCGGATGCTTGAGACCTGTCACCTTGCAAACATTTCGATCCGAATGGGCCGCGAATTGAAGTGGGATCCGACCAAACGTGAAATCATTGGCGACGATGAAGCCAACGCGTTCTTGTCGCGAGAATCGCGAAAAGGTTTCGAGATCAATATGTGATCCGCCGTGTAGGCGAGACATTCTTAGCCTCACAGATTCAAGGACACCGCGACATTGTCGCGGTGTCCGTCTCCTTATCCATCTCTGGGCAGATAGACTTACATCGGCTTGGCAGGACGCCCTTCGAGTCGGACGATCATGGCATGAATCGTATTGCGAGCGACTTCACGTCGCTCAGTCAACTAGTCTCGCACCTGCGTGACGGTGCCCTCCTCCTGATTTCAAACGACGTCCATGATCTCACGCTGCGCCTCGGCCAGCGACGTGGTGTTCTCTTTCGCCATGCGTCGATCCCCTTGAGCTCGTATTGCCGACCTGGCCTGGGCGTTTTGTAGCTCGATCGTCGGGTAGCAATCAACACGCTCAAGCGAACCTACCAGCGATGTCCTTTGATACAGACTATAAAGTTCTCCATCGTTGGCGTTGCTCATACATGTTTGGTGCAGCAAACCACGCCACGCACGTCTTCGCCATCCAGGCGAGGCGAGCGTGAATCGTGACCAAGTGAATGTATGAAACTTTTTTGGAGAAGCGATGTTCGTTGGAAAAGCAGTACGTCGGTGGCAAATGATCATCGTGGTGATAGCTGCCAGTGCTTACGCGAGCACCTCGGCGGGCGCTGCGGAAATTTCGTTTTCTACTTTCTTGGGCGGGTCGGAATGGGAACACGCGCGTGACGCCTACGTTGACGACGCCGGTTTCGTCTATGTCGTCGGAGGAACTCGATCCGATGACTTCCCCACAACAGGCGACGCATTCCAAACCAAGCATGACAAGACGGGCACCGAGATTGGAGCTGGAGGCTATTGCGATGCGTTTGTTTCCAAGTTCGATTCGGGCGGGCGACTGATTTGGTCGACGCTGCTTGGTGGTCCAAACTACGACCGAGCGTATGCCGTTGAGGTCGATAGCCAAGGCTACGTCTACGTCGCTGGGTGAGCCGGACCGGGGTTCCCAGTTTCCGAAAACGCAGTCCAGCCGACGTTCCAGGGTGCTGACGCAGGCATCTATGGCATGCAGAACGGATTCGTCGCCAAGATCAACCCGCAAGGTACGGCGGTCGTGTGGGCGTCTTATGTTGGAGTCGGATTACTCTACAGGGACGTTGCCCTAGACGATGCGGGGGACGTCTACCTTCCCATGAGCCATCCAGGCAAAGGTCTGCTTCCGCCGAGTTCTTGGTTCAAGGGAACCTTTCAACCAAGCCCGGGCGGCAATGCAGATACCGGAGCACTGAAAGTCACCTCGGACGGCCGTCACGTTGTCTGGGCAACATGGCTTGGCGGGACTGGCCTAGAAGTACCCAACACCGGCATTCGGATTGATTCTCAAAAGAACGTCTTTCTAAATCTGACGACCGAATCAAAGGACTTGCCAGCCACATCCGGAGTCCGTGATCGTACATACAACGGTGGCAAGGATGCTTACATCGCGAAACTGAGTCCCGATGGTTCGCGATTGATTTATGGCACGTACTTTGGTGGATCGGGCGATGAGTACGGAAACAGCACCCACAACTTGGCGATTGATGGGCTCGGGAATGCGCACTTGATAACCTCGTCTGACCGAGACGACATGCCCGTTACGCCGGGGGTCTTTCAAAATCGTCGGGGCGGCGGTCACGATATCGTCGCAACCAAGTTCTCTCCAACCGGTGCATTGTTACGGTGCACCTATCTGGGCGGCAGTGGCAATGATGATCTCGACGGTGCCCATGTTAACTCCCGTGGTGAGGATTTCTTTACCGGGACAACATCATCGGTTGACTTGCCAACGACCGAAGATGCCCTTCAGAATCAGAAATCAGGGGAGAATGACGCGATCATCGTTAGATTAAGCAGTGACTTCTCTCAATTGAGTTTTGCGAGTTATCTCGGCGGGAAAAGTTACGATGACGGGCGATCTCGCTTCTTGGATAAGAACGGTTTCTTCTACGTGGTTGGATCCACCAATGGATCCGGTTGGCCAATCGTTCACGCGGCTCAAAAAGAGTTTGCCGGCGGGGGTGGCGGCAAGGAACTTTGTTACCAAGGCGGTTGTTTTGCAGGCGACGTGATCGTCACCAAGATCGGATTTTGATCAACCAGCGAAGCCACTTGATGGCTCCAACTGCGACCGAACTTGCCGTGAAGCCTTGAACACGTCTTGTTTCAAGTTTCAACGGAAACGGAAACCGTAGCGAATCGTTCATCAAGGTGATAAACGCCATCTTCCGACACTGCAAATTTGGTTACCCAAAACTGGCGTTGACGCCACGATTCCGCCTGGACTAAGTTTCGGCTAACCAAATTTGGTTTCACAAACATCAAGCGGCGTAGCAAGGGAAAATTGATGGCTCGGCCCAAAACGAAGGAACTGACATCACGCGAACTGGCTGTGATGCAACTATTTTGGCAGGACGACTCAGCAACGGCAGAGGACGCCCGAAGCTTTCTCGAATCGTCCGGTGAATCACTTGCCTATGTCACGGTAGCCAACGTGGTTCGCGCTCTCGCGGACAAAGGATTCTTGAAGCAAATCAACGACGCTCGGCCATTCCAGTACAAGGCGATTCGATCATTCGACGACGTCTCAAAAGGCTTGGTCGGCGACTTGGTCAAACGTCTCTTCGCCGGCTCACGCGAAGCGATGCTCGTCCACCTCATCGACCAGCGAAAGCTAACCGCAAAAGAACGCGAGTACCTGATCGAAGTACTGGAAAAGCAGGGAGGAAAGAAATGAGCGTCTTCTTGCTCTGCGCTCTTCAGGTCACCCTGGTCCTGGCCGTAGCCCTGATGTTGTCGCGGTTGTTGTTGCAGCGTGCCCCGGCGCTGGCGGCCGAAATGGGTGTGACCGGGATGTTGGGCTCGGCCCTCTTGGTTCTGATCGTCTTGGCTGACATTCCAAGACCCTTCACAACGTCCATGATTCTTGGGTCAGACGGTGCGTCCGTTTCTCGTTCCCAGGACATCAACCTCGGAAGAGTAGAAGCAACCGAAACCATGGCCCAAGCTCAACCCGCAGCGAATTTCCAATGGCGAGCGATCTTAGATTCATTGAATCGCATTTCACACTCTGATTCGACGGCCGCGATGAATCAAATGGCTCGCACCACCTTATGGTACGTCGGATTCTGCCTGTCACTGGCGATGTTTTGCCGCATCCTTATCGGCACTTATGCGGTAGCCATCGCTGAAAAGGGCAGCAAGAGACTATGCAATCGAAAAATTGATTCGACCATTGCGACATGGCGCGACCAGCTGCGGATCACGAATCCGATCGAAGTTCGGATTTGTCCGTCGGTTCCCTCACCGTGCGTGACTTGGCTGCGTCGCGGGACGGTCTTGGTACCGGACGACTTTATGGAATGGTCGTGGAACGATCAAAGGACAACGCTGGCGCACGAGATGCAGCATATTCTTCGACACGATGCACTGCTGCGACTGTGCGTTGATGTATTGCATATCGCCGCTTGCTTTCATCCATTGTCGTACGTCTTGCGAAAGCAAATCGTATTGGCTCAGGAGCTGGCGACCGATCACGGTGCGATGGCGCTGATGGACAATCAAAACAACTACCAAGCGGGCCTTGCAAGTCTTGCTTTGCGAATCGACTCTCGGGCCACCTCGACCCGACCAACTTTCGGGGTTTCTGTTTCTACCAACGACTTGATCAGGAGGATCAAAATGTTGAGCTCTGTATCGTCGCCGCTTCCAAAGTGGCAGAAAGCATCAGCTGTCTTTGTGATGGCATCGGCCCTCACCTCCGTAGCACTGGTCTCGACAGCAGACGACGCTCTGAGGATCGCATCGTTGGCGAAGTCGAGCCAGACGCCAGCCGAACGATCGTTCCAGCGGCCGGCAAGCCGTCCATGGGAAGTGATTGGGCCAAGTGACAGCTATCTGCGAATGGATCTCGCAGAACTGAAAGTAAGAGATGAAGTCTTGCAGTCACTGAAAGAAATCGAAGGCGCGTTCGTCAAGGAAAAAGACGGATTCAGTAGAGGACTGCTGGCGGACAGCGTGCAGGTCTTTCAATCAGATCTGCACATGGCGACGAAGAGGCTGGCGCAACCCAACGATCAAGGCCACGAGTGGCAATTGACGCAAACCTTTGAGAAGTTCCACATTCGTTTCGACCAACCCATTCAGTGGGCGTCAATTGCGAAGGCTCTCGACTGGGAATGGCTTGGGTCACCTGAGAGCGAGTTGACGAAGCGTATGCGTGCCGACGTATTGAACATCGGTGAAAGCAAAGTGCTTGACTTGGCTCTCGGCGGAACACTGCCAACCCCGGTCAATCCAGAGCTTTCGCGACGGTTGTGGAAACGCATCGACGGCGGAACGGTAGGTGCTGTCTGGCGGGTAGATGCGAGTTTTCAAACAAAGGGAAGTGCCGAAGCGGACAAGAGCGGATTGCTCAAATTGCTACAGTCGTGTCAGGCCGTTGCAGTTGGATTGGATTTTGATGCCAGAATCCGTACCGCAAATGTGCGAATCGTGATCGCCCCGAATGAAGGTCAACGCATTGAAGACGTGCAAAGTCAAGTTGAGGCGTTTCGGGGCTTCTACAAAAAAGCGATTGCGGACCAAGCGGATCTAGAGGTTACCAACCGACGGCTCATACTAGAAGCCAGAGTTGCAGTCGAGACGCTGGATGACGATGGAACCGAAGTGATCGTTATCACCGGACGCGGTGAGAGTCTCATGATTTACTGCGATCACGCCCAAAATGTCTTCCTGGTCTTTGGGGCGGGACCAAGTCAGCTTTTGCAAGATCACGTCTTCCGGTGTTGGGATCCAAACCTCGTCACCGCCTAGTGCGACCTTTCGGCGACGATCAAAACGTGCTCGATCGAAGGGCTGATCGGTCAACCCAAACAACTCGATTCGGAACGGAGTGCCTTCGATCTGAATCTCGTTCTTCATCGAACCGCCAAAGGTCTCGAACGAGAACTGCGGATCAAACTTAAATTCGTTCCCGAGCGACTTGGCGAGTGCTTGCACATCCCAGTCCGACGTTCCGATGACAAAGTCGGCATCCGTCGTGGAACGGGGAAACGAGTAGTACATGCTGGAGAACGATCCCACGAGCATGAATTCAAGCCTAGCATCATTCAGTGCGACGATGATTCGCGATACCGCTTCTTGCAGCTTCACTTTTTCGCCAACGTACGATCTTGGATGCGACGCATCAGCTCAATCCGCTCGGCCAGCAACCGTGTGATCGTCGCATCATCAGCAAGCGGATTCTGATCGCGAATGCCATCCTCGACCACGCGAATGGCAAGCTCGGAATGCTCCAGTCCAGCAAGCACTCGCTGCTCCGGCAACGTGGTTGCGGCCTGAGCAACCCGAGAACGAATTGGATCGAGTGGTTGCGGGGAAATCATTTTATCGGTGCAGCTGAAACGAAACAAATGAGCTAGATCGCCGCCCAAGGAGGCTGAATCAATTGTATCCAAAAGATCATTGGACGAGAGTCGCAAACACTAGGGAGATCGGAGGTTTGCCTATGTGGTGGTGCGATTCTCGGTGCAGTGGCATCGGAGACGCACGCAGATGCGGCGACACGCGAGCAACTGCGTGTGGGAGCAATCGTGCAAAGCGATGCCTCGCTTCGCGAAGTGATCGACGCTTGGGAGGGCGTCTCGCCCGAGATGGGCAACGCGATCGCTTTGCTTGCCACTCAGGCCAAGTGACCCAACCCAAGATGGGCGATACAGGATCAGCGCAATCGCCCGAAACGCGGGGAATCAGCATGATCCCCGGTATAGGCGAAGCAGAGTGCGAAGCACTCTGCCACAGATTCCACCCTACGCGAGTTGGTGTTGCTGTGGTCCACTCTGGACCCAAGTGTCCAACTCGCAATCTTGACGATTGGCCAAAGTCGGGCTTCGCAGGGTTGAACGGCGGCGGGTACAATGGACGGACATACCCCACACGGAGATTGGCCGATGGACACGAGAGTTGACGCACCATTGCAATGGGTCGAGAGCATCACAATGCTCCGCTTGCCAGAGCAAGCCGACCAGCGTTTGCAAAATTTGATGGATCGCAACAACGAGGGTCAACTTACCGATCAAGAGCGGGCTGACTTGGCGGCACTCGCCGAACTGAGTGAGCGTCTTTCACTAGTACGCGCCGAAGCACTCCATCTTCTCGGTCGCAAGCCTTCCTAGCATCGTGGTTTCCACCGAGACACGACAAATCGAGATCGCCCGAGCAGGCGGTCGATGTGAATACTGCCGAATGCACCATTCGTTGCAGGGTGCGACGTTTCACGTCGAGCATGTTTTCCCACGTTCGGCAGGCGGTTCCGACGACGCCGAAAACTTGGCGTTGGCCTGCCCGAGCTGCAATCTTCACAAGTCCGATCGCGTGGCGGTCGCCTCACTTGGCTGGTCCGAACCGATCGCGTTGTTCAATCCGCGATCCCATCTCTGGTTGGACCACTTCGAGTGGGACGAGTATGCAATCGCGGGCAAAACGCCGATCGGCATTGCAACGATCGACGCTTTGCATCTGAACGACGAGCGTCGCCAGAAGATACGCCAAGCCGAACGTCTGTTTGACTTGTTCCCGCCAGAAGCCTGAACCCGACGGCGTAGTGCTTGTTACGGATTCTCGGCAAAGTCGGAATAAATCAGGGTGACTCCGCCGTCATTTGTTGACATTTCTTTGCCAATTCAGCGTCCGTAGAAACAAGTGCTTCGAGTTCTTGCTGTGTGAGCGGCTTGACTTGATGAGAACACCTGACATCGGGTCCGCTTACAAACTCCTCACTTTCGACGATGAAATACTGACCAGTGTCTTTGTTGATGTAGAGCGACGTATCCTGCTCGTATTGGCCGTAACTATTCAGCCTTCTGTGGCATCGGTGGCATGTTTCCGGTTGCCGCGTCGATAGCGAGGGCATCGAGGATCGTCGCTAATGGTTCACGTCCACGAAGCCGAAGCGTGCGAAATACCGTCATCAACACCGACTGAGTCAACGCACCGCGTTCACTGTGGTTGCAATAGCTGTTCTTGCGAATCATTACGGCCGGACGAATCGCTCGCTCCCCGGCATTGTTGTCCGACGGAACATCATCGTGCCACAAAAACGTCAACAACTCATTGCCGTACTTCAACAGACGCTTCGGCTTGGCAGGCGGTTTGGCGAAGTGTCACGGGGCGCTGAAAAGGGACCAGTGATGGGCGCCTGAAAGTCCTCCACATAGTGAGGGGGTTGGCCGAATTACTGTTGTTCGTTTTGCAAACAGCGAAACCGAGAACGGGAGACTGTGGCCAATCATTTAAGCGTGACCAAGTCCAATGCGATCAAGAAGTTACATCAGCAAGGCCAGTCCCAGCATCAGATCGCTGAGGCTCTCAGCGTCGATCGAAAGACCGTTCGGCGGCATTTGCAGAACCAGGAACCGGCTCAGTACGCCGCCGCCGATTCAAAAGGGACCGGGGCGCCCACCGGCTCGGATGATCCGCCGCCGGTCTCCCAAGCGGTCACGTCGGCCAGTCAGTGCGAGCCGTTTCGGCAACTGATCCAAGACAAACTCGACCAAGGGCTTCACGCTCAGCGGATCTTCCAAGACTTGCAGCTCGAGCGTGACTACCAGGGCAAGTACTGGAGCGTGCGTCGGTTCGTCAAGAAGCTCCGCACTGAAAACCCACAAGCCTTCCGGCGCATCGAAGTCGCGCCAGGCTGGGAAGCTCAAGTCGACTTCGGCACCGGCGCGCCGGTCGTCGGCAAGGACGGCAAGCGAAGACGCACCCATGTGCTTCGAGTCGTCCTGAGTCACTCTCGCAAGGGTTACGCCGAAGTTGTGTTCAGGCAGACCACTGATGACTTCATTGCGGCGTTGGAGAATGCGTTTTGGCATTTCGGTGGCGTTCCCAAAACCGTCGTCATTGATAACCTTCGCGCCGCAGTGAAGAACCCCGACTGGTACGACCCCGAACTGGTTCCGAAGCTGCGCGCCTTTGAGCAACACTACGGCATTACGATTCTGCCGACGCGGCCGTACACGCCTCGTCATAAAGGCAAGGTCGAACGTGGCGTCGACTACGTTCAAGAGAATGCACTACGTGGTCGCTCGTTCGCAACACTTTTGGAGCAGAATGATTTTCTCACACACTGGGAAGCGACCGTTGCCGACTTGCGAATTCACGGAACGACTCGCAAGCAAGTGGGCAGTCACTTTGAGGCTGCTGAGAAGGATACACTGCTGCCGCTTCCCACCGAGCGGTTCGCAAACTTCAGTGAAGCTCGCCGCAAGGTCAACCGCGATGGACACGTTGCGATCGATCGAGCGTTTTACAGCGCGCCTCCGGAGTATGTCGGCCGCAATGTGTGGGCGCGGTGGGACGCTCGCACGGTGCGTCTGCTCGATGATGATTTGAAAACCATCGCCGTGTTCGCCCGCAGCGAACAGGGCAAGTTCAACACCAAGACTCAGCACATCGCCAGTGAAAAGATCAACTCTGTCGAACGAGGCAGTGCGTATCTACTCAAAAAGACCGCGTTTATCGGGGTTCACAGCACTCGTTGGAGTCAGTCGATGCTGCGGCAGCGTGGCATCGCTGGCACCCGCGTTCTACAAGGACTGCTGTCGTTGACGAATCAGTATCGCTGCGACCAGATCGAACAGGCGTGTGAGATCGCGTGGCGTCATGGTGACTTTCACTTGCGGACGATTCGCAAGTTGATCCAGCGTGGCGGTCCGGTTCAGGAACTGATGCCGTTCCTGGAAGACCACGAACTGATCCGACCGCTGGCGGATTACGAACGCTTCGTTCACGAGTGCGTTCAGAACCAATTGACTTCTTAACTCTTTCCCAAAACGTTTCATGGAGGAAACGATCAATGAATGAATCACTCTCACGAACTCTGCGCGAACTGCGTCTGGGCGGCATGGCCGAAACGCTCGAGGTTCGACTTCAAGAAGCCACCGCAAGCAAGCTAACTCACCTGGAGTTCTTGGAACTGGTGCTGGCCGATGAATCGCTGGTTAGAAACGATCGCAAGATCGACCGCGGTGTCCGTCGCGCAGGCTTTCGCGATGTGCGCCGATTGGAAGACTTTGACTTCTCTTTCAACCGAAGCATCGACCGCGCGAAAGTCTTTGACTTAGCCAGCGGACACTTCCTTCGCGGTGCCAAAGACGTGCTGATGTGTGGCCCGCCCGGAACGGGCAAGAGTCACCTCGCTCAAGCGATCGGTCACGCAGTGATACGATCAGGCGCGATGGTCTATTACCGCAGCATCTTTGATGTGGTGCGTGACTTCTTGCACGACGAAGCGATGGGCGGTGAAGAGAAAGTGCTGGCGCGTTACCTCAAACCTGACCTGTTAATCATCGACGACATGGGGATGAAGCAGTTGCCCAAACGCAGCGGCGAATACCTATTCGAGATCATCATGCGTCGTCACGAAGTTCGCAGCACGATCATGACGACGAACCGCCCGCTGGAAGACTGGGGCAAACTGATCGGCGACGTACCCAGCGCCAGTGCGATCCTGGATCGGTTCCTGCAATCGGCGGAGATCATGAAGCTCACAGGCCGTAGCTACCGTCTGAAAAATGCCGAGAAAAGTTCAAAAGGGACCAAAGCGCCCACCGGCTCGGAAGCCGAAAAAGATAAGTAGATCAGGCGAAACCGCCCGATCCCAAACCACCAATTTCAAAAGGGACCAGAGGCGCCCACAGGTGGTCCCTTCTCAATCGCCCAGTGACAGCGAAGGGGGAGATCGCAGCGGAAGGTGTGTTGGGGCCAATGGTTTGCGAGGTATTCGCCAAACGCTGCTGAATCGCCAGCAGCGTGAAAACCAAGCACTCGGGATCACCCAGAGCAAAGCTGCGGGCGTCGGCTTCGCTGAGCTGGTTGCTGAGCAGCTTATCGAGCAAACTCGAATCGATCGTCGGGGCGGTGGTGGTGGCTTCGTCCATGGTTTGCAAATCAGAACGAATCCGCCAAAATCAGCCAACACCAATCTCACGCGGCTGAATAGTTACACCTTCCGTTGAAGCGACGCATCGAATCTCTGCATTCGCGTTTTCAATGAGTTCTTCAATGTTCGATGAGATTCTGACCAGCTCCAAGGCCTCGAACTCGATTGGGCCTGCGTCACCTGGGATGCGGACTTTCGGCATGCTGATGATGGATGGATTTACTGTTCGTTTCGAGGAAACAAATGGCAAAAGATCAACAAAGCAGAACGTCAGTCATACCTGAAGAACGCGTATCGAGTGCTGTTAACGCGGGCAAGGCACGGAATGGTAATCTGCGTTCCCGATGGCGATGCCAAAGATCCAACACGGGCGCCCGAATTCTATGACTCGACCTATCAGCACCTAAAGTCGATCGGAATAGATGAGCTTTGACCGCTTGGCGATCAGATTCTCATATCACCATCTTCTTGGTCACACGCAATCGCTAGGGCCGTTGCATTTCGCAAAAAGAACCAACCGTATTGCTTAGCCATTTTCACAAGTGCGTGGGCAGCGTCCGGTGTCCAGTCGTGAACGTCGATCAGCTTAGCCTCAATCAACTCCCAACTTGGATTTTGAGAGTCTGAAACCAAAGCCGAGTATTCATCAACGAGGTTCGTTAAACGAGAAGGTGCCGAGCCAGGCACGTCGTTCGGGTTGAATTCTTGCCCGCTTGGCTCCATGTTGGTCATCCTTAAATCTTCAATGCTGCTTCAGCAACTAGCAGTGACATTGGCGAGTTCACGAATCCGTCGCGACCACGATTTCAGGTCGTTTGTGATTTCTTCCATGATTCGACACACCGGACCGATCGGTTCGTTGATCCCTTGTTCCCAATCGCGAACCGCCCCCACGGACACGCCAAGAAAGTCAGCGAACACGGCCTGGCTCACTTGCAACGACTCTCTAACTGCTTTGACTTGCTCGCCGCTAAAGGTTGCTGGGCTTAAACTCAACTTCACTTTGCGAACAGTTAAGAACGTCGATAGATCATCGACGCTATCGACCGCTTCGAGTTTCTTGGCGAAGCGTTCGAGACGCTCCACCAGTTCGCTGCCGACTGTCTTTTCAGTTTTCTTGTTCATGTTCAACCTCGGGGTTTTTCACCGTGAGTTCTCCTTCAACCACTTGTCCGTGATCGCAATGTACTTCTTGATTCCAGCCTTTTCGCTCGCGGACAAATTGTCTTTTCGATTCTTCGGGTACGCCATCATCATCAAGACGATGTGGTACTCGGCGAAGTACGCGTAACACACACGAACGCCGCCGCTCTTCCCCTGGTCGCTGCCTGCGATTGCGAATCGGACCTTTCGCAATCCACCCGTTCCCGCGATGATCGGCGGCCCTTCCGGATCACTCATGATGAGCATTTCGAGTGTCCAGAGGCTCGACTCATCGTTGTCACTCGAGCAGATCGACTTCCAATCATCCTGGAACTCGTCGAGGTACACGAAATAGAGAAGTTCGTCGCCATTCATCTACCAAGTGTACGGCGAGGCCGCATAGAAAGCAAGATTAGTTTCGGATCGAACCGAGGATCCCCACAAGCAGAGCATCCGCTTTTCTGTGTTCTACGCTTCTGGACGGGCTTTCGCGGTCGTTGAGACGATCGTCGCCGCGAAGGCGATTTTTTTGCTGGGCATCCTGCACCTTCAGACCTACGCAGTTTGCGTAACGCTCGAAAGATCTCGAAAGATCTCGAAAGATCTCGAAAGATAAGGAACAGCCACGGAAACACGATCGCGACTCCGCCGCCCGCGAAGCCGAGCCATTTGCCAAGCAACCACCACGCGAACTTGTCTTTCGCGTTGTCGATTCGGTCTCGGACGGGGCCTCGGTTCCAGCGGCGGTTATTTGTCCATGGGTTGAAGTCGTCATCGGCGGGCTCCAATTCTTCGGGGTGTAGATCCCTGCTGCCGAAACCCCAGCGATCCAAGAACGCGGTCAGGCGGTCGCCGCGAAGCAAGCCGCTCGATGTGTGTTCAAGCCTGCCGTCGACGAAGACCATCAACGTTGGTGTCGTGCGGATGTTGTAGCCCTTCGCGTTTGCCTTCGCGATGTCGATCGTTTCGTAGCGAACATCATCGGGCATCGAGCGCTTTTGCAGTTCGCACGGGCGGCAACCTGCCGACGTGACGAGAACCAAACGCACGCGAGATTGCCAAAGCTGAATCGCATCTTCGGGCAGCTCGGTATCAACGGCAGAGACTTCGCCGCCAACGAACGAGCGAACGGCGGCGGCGTTCATCGCGAGTCAGTGACCATCGCCGGTTCGCCACGCGACTAGGCCGATCACGCGAGAGCCGTCGTCGTTGAACAACGGCGAAGCAAGCCGTAGCGACCTCGAGTGGACCGCACGAGGAAGTGCAAAAAAAGCCCGCGCAACGAAGGCTTGTTTCCACTTCTTCCCCCTTTGCTCAACCTGAAGCAAAGCGACGGGATGGGCGATACAGGATCAGAACATTCGCCCGAAACGCGGGGAATCAGCATGATCCCCGGTATAGGCGAAGCAGAGTGCGAAGCACTTGCCACAGATTCCACCCTACGCGAGTTGGTGCGACTCTGGTCCACGCTGAGCGACGAAGCAAAGCAGATCATCGTTTCCATCTTCCAGCGTTAGGATTTCCTCGTTGTGCTTCCGCCGGTTAGAATAAGTGCGTCGTTTTTCACTTCCGTTTCGGAGCCTTTCGTATGTCCGTTGATCTTCCACTCGATTCGATGTCCGTTTCGGAAAAAATGCAAGTTCTTGAAACGGTTTGGTCGAGCCTGTGCCAAAATCCCGGCGATGTGCAATCGCCGGAGTGGCATCAGCAAGTGCTAAAGGAGCGGACACAACGCTTGGAAAATGGCGAAGCATCGGTTTCGACGTGGGCGGATGCCAAAGCACGATTGCTTAAGCTAGGCCAATGATCGTTCAAATCAGCAGCGATGCTGAATCCGATATCGCCGACGGATATCAGTACCGCGAACTGACTCGATCGGGAATCGAGCGACATCGAGTTGTTTCGATCGCCGATTTTGACTTGAAATTGTTTATCGACTCAGCGGGCGGCGAGACTCTGAAAGTGTTCCGTGCTGAGCTCAATGCGATGCTTGCCGATCCACGAGAGTGGGAGATTTATCGTGTTTGCTCTCGAACCAACGAGTGTATTGCCTTGTTCGCGATTCGAGTCTTGAACGACGGCGGCCGAGAAATTCATCGACTTCGATTGAACCGGCGACTTGTAGGCACCCGCTTCGGACGCATCCTTGCCGAATATTTCGCGGATCAACCGCTTGGCGCATGGAGAAGCGGACAACGTAGAACGATTACGATTTCAGATCGCTTACCGACGCCGCTTGTCGTGGAAGCGTGTACCCGGCGGGGCTGGTGTCAGGCCGACGGGTCGCTGTGGAGGCTCTCGTTACCCGGAGTGTGGAACCAAGGCAGCCTAAACGCCGAACTTTCGGCGATGAGAGACTCGGGAGTCGTCCCAATGGAGCTTGCAAGGCAAATTTCCCAAACCGTAGACTTAGATCATGGTTGCATGGGAAATGAGGTTGAAACGCAGCGACTTGAGTGTTTGATTCATCCGGGTAAGGTCACTTTCGGTCAACTTCCAACTTGGGTGATACCGATACAACCACGATGGGCACAGGAACTCTTCGACTTCCGGCTCTGGGATATGCCACTTTTTAATCCTGAAACATCGCTCGTCATCAACCCGGACTCCGCGTACTACAAAAGTCCACTGCAGGGTCCTAACTCGCAATTTGGCCGGATTCTGTGGTACGTCAGCGGGGACAAACGAAAGGGCGGTGGTCGGGTTCGGGCTTGTTCGGCATTGACCAAACGTGTCACGGGGACTGTCAAGAATTTGTTTGGCGAATTTCAACGGTTTGGTGTCTACGAATGGCGCCATCTGATGGAACATTTTAAAGGCGCCGACGCCCAAGGCTTGGCAATTGAATTCACCAGCACGGAGTTATTCGAGAACCCGATTACTTTTGACGACGTAAATGATGTTTTAGAATCTCACGGAATGAGGCGTCAGCAGTTCATTTCCGCCGTCGCAATTCCGGACGCCGCTTTTCACGAAATCTATTCGCGATCCACACAACGTGAGTCTTGAGTTATGCTGTTTTTGTCTATTCATCCTGAACACGTTAAGGCGATCGTTGAAGGCCGAAAAACGGTCGAGCTTCGCAAACGCCAACCAAGCGTTGACCCCGGTTTCGCGGTCGTCATCTATGCGACAATGCCGACGTGCGAGGCGGTTGCGGTCGCCACCGTTGAAGCAATTCAAGTTGGCAAACCTAAGACGATTTGGCGAAATTGCGGAAAACTAACTGCGGTTTCAGCACAAGCGTTCAACGACTATTTCGATGGTGCCGATAAGGCGGTCGGCATTCACCTGTCGAACATCGCTGTTTTCAAAGAACCGGTTTCTCTCAGAGAGCTTCGCAAGCGATGGGATGGTTTTCAACCGCCCCAGCAGTATCGCTACCTCGACTCAAAGCAACAAAAGTTCATTGCAACTCGAGAAAAGACTGTTGGCGGTTGTCTGCTTTCTTAGCTGCCTAAAACTATATGAGAAGCAATAGGCAGCGAAATGTTTATCGTTTTGGGGATGGCCGTCGTTTACCAGCGATAGTCGTTCTCGGTTGCTGGTTTCGCGACGGGCGTTTGTTAACAACGCAACCTTCGGCATCCGTACTATGCAGCTTGCGTAACGCTCGATAGATAAAGAACAGCCACGGAAACAGCACTGCCGCTCCGCTGCCCGCGAAGCCGAGCCATTTTCCGATCAGCCACCGTGCGAAACGGTCTTTTGCCTCGTCGATGCGGTCGCGGATTGGCCCGCGATTCCAGCGTCGTGGATTGCTCCAGGGATTGAAGTTGTCGTCGGTGCGATCTGCATCGTCGGGCTGGGTTTCGTTGTCAGTGAATCCCCAGCGGTCCAAGAACGCTCGCAAGCGGTCGCCGCGAAGCAGGCCGCTCGATGTGTCCTCAAGTTTGCCATCGACGAATACCATCAGCGTTGGCGTCGTGCGTATCTTATAGCCTGCCTCGTTTACCTTCTCGATGTCGAATGTCTCGTATCGAACATCGTCGGGCATCGAGCGCTTTTGCAGTTCGCATGGTTGGCATCCAGCGGCGGTGACGAGAACCAATCGCACGCGAGATTGCCAAAGCGGAATCGCATCTTCGGGCAGCTCGGTATCAACGTCTGAGACTTCGCCGCGAACGAATGACCGAACGGCGGCGGCGTTCATCGCGAGTCAGTGACCATCGCCGGTTCGCCACGCGACTAGGCCGATCACGCGAGAGCCGTCGTCGTTGAACAACGGCGAGCCGGATCGACCAGGTAACAGTAGATCAAGCCGCGAGTGCGACGAACGACGTGACCGCGTTGCAGGCTGACGGCGGCCCCTCCATGGGCACCAACCGTCAGCACGGTTTCGCCATCCTTGGCGCCACCTACTGCAAGCGGCACAGCGGGCATTGGTCCAGGGAAAGCTGATCGCGGAAGTTCGACAATCGCCAAATCAATTGAAGAGTTGCGGGCGATGTGCGAACGTTCCATCTCTGTTTCGGGCGACCTGGGATCGGCCCGGACCGATAACCCGAATGCTCAAACTCAAGACTCACGCGGTTGCCGGTTCTGCCGACAACGTGTGCGTTTGTCAGAACGCGGTAGCTGTCCTCGTCGGCATCGAAAATGACTCCACTGCCTCGGGCATTGCCCGCGAAAATGCGACAGGAGACCCGCAAGACGCTGTCGATTTCTTTGACGGTATTCGAATCGGGCAAGACTGTATCGGCGACTGCAGCAGCAGCGGTGAAGACGACAACGAAAACAGCAGTGATGGTGCGACACATTCAAAAACCTCCGTGTGAGCAACTATGACTACACGTAGGATGCGAGCATTTCGCTGATGTTCAAGCATCGTTTTTCCTGAGGTCAAACGCAGTTGGTGACTGCTGCGGACTCGGTGTGAATCGTGTTGACTTGAGTGGCCAAAAAACTTGCTGAATCTTTTTCGGACAATTCCGATTTCGGTCGCGACCGAACGTGTCAACGATGTCCGAGACAATCCAAAATTGCCGCAAAACTTTCTTGGGTTGCAAGGTGGTGCACCGAATGGAACCCAGTGGAACGGAGTGGCAAGCGGAACGATGAGGGTCAGAGTTTCTTGGGTCTAGTTGCCGGACGCAGACGATCTTGTCGGTAGCATCGTGTTTGTCGCGAGCGACGTTCGACTGAAAAGTCACGACGCCGATTCAGGATGATTTGCTCGGAAGCAATCGCGACGATTTGTGGCAAGCAAGCCGCAAAGAAAACAAGCCCGATGAGCTGAAACTCACCGGGCTTGCTGTTGGACGGTTCCGACTGAAAGGAAGAAGCAAGCCGTAGCGACCTCGAGTGGACCGCACGAGGAAGTGCAAAAGAAAAGCCTGCTAAACGCAGGCTCGATTCCAACTCCGCCCTCTGCTGTCCACTTGGGACAAGGGCATTTAGTGGGCGATACAGAATTCGAATCTGTGACCTCTACGGTGTGAACGTAGCGCTCTAACCAGCTGAGCTAATCGCCCGGTACTATCCGTTCTAAAGTAGCGTTCGCCCGGTGGGCGGGCAAGGTCGGCGGGCCTCGGATGATGGTGCGTTGGTCGCAATCACTTGACGGAGCCCGCCTTCCGGATGTTTGTCCTGCGGCAATGCCGTTTGCCGGGTCAGGATGGTGGTTTGAACTTGGGCGCTTTCGGTCCGGCGGGTTCCTCTTCTTCGTCGTCGACTTCGGTTGTCTTGGAAGACTTTGAGTCGTCGACGGAGAGGTTCTTTTTGGCTTCGTGTTCGGCCAACCGGAACTGCTGCTGGACCTCGTTCAGTCCTCGACGGAATTCGCGGTAGCTGCCGCCCAGTTTTCTGGCTACCTCGGGAAGGTTGCCGCCGAACAGGACGACCGCGATCACGCCGATGACCACCATCTCAAATGGTCCGAGTCCGAACATGGATTACGCCCGATCGTCGCGCGGCTTGGACGGCTCGTCTTCGTCCACCGACTCGCTCATCCCACGCTTGAACTCGTTGGTGCTGCGTCCCAGGTTTCGCATCAGCGTGGGCAGCTTGGACGATCCGAAAAGCAACAAAATGATGCCGGCGATGATCGCCAACTCCAACGGGCCCGGGGCGCCGAACGCGAAGACGGGGTCCGCCATGCTGTCGGTCAATCGATTCACAATCATCGTTCTCTCTCGCAAAAAAGGGTCTACAACGACCCCAGACTCAAGACCGGCGAAAGCGGGAAGATCAATCAGCCGGAATGGAACGTCGGCTGATCACCTCCAGAACCGATGGTCGGGGGGGACAGGGCGGAAGCACTCGCGTCCGCGTCGAGCTCTTATTTTATTGTCTTCTGCCAGATAGTCAAAGGCGGATCGAGTTTATGGGGATTCAGCGTCTTGATTCGGCGAAACCGCACGAAACACAGCTCGAATCACCACGATCTGGACAGTCACTCGACGGCGGATGGACTCGGTTTAGCTGGCCGCGTTACTGGCCGCGTTACTGGGCGAGTTACTGGACCCTGGGGGTGGCCGGCGGCTTGGTTTACGATTGGGGCTGGTCCGCAGCTCTAACGCAACCGCTTCCCCGTACTGACTTTGATGCAAGACTTTATCCCGACGGTAGTCAGCGTGGTGGGGGTGTTCTTGCTGATGGGCACCGGCGCGTTCTGTCGACGGCGTGACTGGCTGACACCCGAAGCGGATCGGTCGCTCGCCAACCTGACCGCGAACGTGATGCTGCCGGCCTATTTCGCGAATCGGATTCTTACCAGTCCCCAGTTTGACTCGGCCGCCGCCGCATGGACGCCGCCCTTCATCGGATTCGGCATGACGGCCATGGGATTCGCCGTCTCGTTCACGTTTGCACGGCTGTTGGGCCGCTTCGTTGGGCTGGAAACCGACGCGAAACAGCGAGCGTTTGCGTTGTGCGCGGGTATCTGCAACTACGGGTACATCCCGTTACCACTTGCCGAGTCGGCGTATCCCGATGCCGTCATCGAGCTGATCCTGCACAACGTCGGCGTCGACTTGGCGCTGTGGAGCATCGGACTGGCCATCATCAGCGGCTCGGCAGGCGACGGTCAATGGAAACGGGCTATCTTTAGCCCGCCCTTCATGGCCGTCATCATCGCCTCGGTCGTGCGCCAGATCGGCGTCGATACGCAGATCCCGACTCCGGTGGTGACGGTGCTGGGGAAACTGGGTGGGTGCGCCGTGCCGATGGGATTGATGCTCAGCGGCGCCATCATCGTCGACTTTTTGCGTGGAGCCAACTGGAAGGGCTCGGCAAGAACGGTGCTGTCGGCGATCGGGATCCGACAACTGCTGATCCCGGTCATGATGCTGGGATTGACGGTCGCACTGGGCGTCAGCGTCGACATGAAACAAGTCATGATGTTGCAAGCCGCCATGCCGGCAGCCGTATTCCCGATCGTGTTGGTGCGTCTGTACGACCAAGACAGCGAAACGGCGCTGCGGGTCGTTCTGTCCACTTCGCTTGCCGGCATTGTGTTAATTCCCGTTTGGCTGGCCTTGGGTGCTTGGTGGTTGGGAGTTTAAGACTTCATTGAAAACAAGATGCGAGTCATCGAATTGAGCTAGAATCCAGGGTCGGCGTTTGCCGAAGTTTGCCAACCGATTCGGATTCGTCTATGTCGCGCCGATTACCATCGCTGATATTGATCTTCACGATTTTGAGTTTCGCCAGTCTTTTGGCAGACCAGCCGATCGACTTCGTTCGTGATGTTGAGCCGATTTTGCGAGACCGTTGTCTCGAATGCCACGGCCCCGATGACCAGAACGGTGGGCTGCGTTTCGATCGAGCGGACGCGTCAAAGATTGGTGACTCGGGAAAGCACTCGATCGTGGCCGGCAAGTCGTCCGAGAGTGAGTTGATCTCGCGGGTCATATCGACGCGTGAAGATGATCGAATGCCGCCCGACGGCGAGCGATTGACGTCCGATCAGATCGACACGTTGCGACGATGGATTGACGCGGGCGCCGAGTGGAAGGTTTCGAGCCAAGACACAGACGCCATGCACACAGTTGCACCGGAGCCCGGCCGCGACCACTGGGCATTTCAACCGATCGCCCATCCGTTACCGCCCGATTCGTTGCCACTCGATGCGGCGACGGGAAACAACCCGATCGATGGATTCATCGTCGCGCGGCGGAGCATGGCCGGATTGCACAGCGTGCCACCCGCGAACGCCGCGTCGCTGATTCAGCGAGCCACCTATGGATTGACGGGACTGCCACCAACGACGGACGAAGTGGATGCGTTCGTTGCTCGATCGACAGGCCCGCTTGGAACCGACGCAGCGTTTACCGAGTTGGTGGACGATCTACTGGCGCGGCCGACGTACGGACAACGGTGGGGGCGTCACTGGATGGATTGGGTTCGGTACGCCGACACGGCGGGTGATAATTCGGACTTCCCGATCCCACAGGCGTATCTGTATCGCAACTACATCATCGACTCGATGAACAACGATCTTCCGTACGATCTTTTCTTGACGCAGCAGTTGGCAGGTGATCTGCTGCCCTCGGATTCACAGGACCAACACAACCGACAAACCATTGCGACAGGTTACTTGGCGATGGCTAGGCGATTCGGTTCGCTGGTCGAACGGTACCCGTGGCACTTGACGATCGAAGACACGATCGACAACGTCGGGCGCACGATGATGGGAATCACGATCGCCTGCGCTCGGTGCCACGATCACAAGTTCGACCCCATTTCGACTCGGGACTACTACGGCTTGTACGGCATCTTCGCAAGCACTCGGTATCCCGTTCCCGGCCTCGAGTTATTCCAAGTCCAGCACGACTTGGTACCGCTTGTCGATGACGCAGAAGTCACCAAGGTGCAAGGTCCGTTCGCCGATAAGAAAGCGAAGCTCGAATCCGAACTGGCAAAGCAACTTGCCGCGTGCCGAATCAAGTCGATCGAGAACGCCGAAAAAGAATCGACGGCGACGTTGGACCAACAGCGAAAGATGCACGACGAACTGGACGGCATGCTTGGGCGTGCGCGCGGCGCCGGCGTGGCCTTGGCAAAGTACTTGAAGGAGATTCCCGAATTACCGATGGCGTATGCTGTGGCCGACAATCGCCCCGCGAATGCCAACATTCAAATCAAGGGCGAACCCGATCGTCCCGGCACGATCGCGCCACGAAAGTTTCTAGATGTGCTGGGCGGTCAAACTCTGCCCGATGACGTCGCCGGTACGGGAAGCGGGCGATTGCAGTTAGCCGCTTGGATCACCAGCCCCAACAATCCGTTGACGGCTCGTGTGATCGTCAATCGCATCTGGCAGCGGCACTTTGGCGTCGGCCTGGTTTCCAGCACCAGCGATTTCGGTTTGCGAGGCCAACTGCCGACTCATCCCGAACTGTTGGATTGGTTAGCGACCGATTTCATTCGCCACGGTTGGTCACTGAAACATCTGCACCGCCGGATTCTGTCGTCGCAGACCTACCAATTGTCCAGCCAGAATACGGACGAAAACCTTGCGGCCGATCCCGAGAATCATGTGTACTGGAAGTTCAATCGCCAACGACTGGATGCGGAATCGATTCGCGACACATTGTTGATGCTTAGCGGCGACCTGGATCCGACCCCGCAAGACCAACCGTACCCGTTTCCGCCGCGTTCGGATTGGACGTTCACCCAGCACCATCCGTTTAACGCGACATACGAATCGAATCGCCGCAGCGTTTACCAGATGACGAAGCGTTTGACGGCAGCAACGTACATGCAAACCTTCGATGGCGCCGATCCGAATGTCTGTACCAGCAAGCGAGACCAGTCGGTCACGGCGCTGCAGGCACTGTACTTCATGAACGACGAATTCCTTCACGACCAGGCCGCCAAGATTGCTGGTCGCGTGGTCGCAAGCGCCGATGATGAACGCCAGCGAGTGGCGGCGCTAGTTTCGACGATCCTTGGGCGGCACCCGAGCGATCAAGAGTCCGATTGGATGCGGCAGCACCTCCAATCCGTGCGGAAACGATTCGCAGATTCTTCGAACCTGGAAAACCAAGCGTGGTCCAGCCTGACGCTCAGCCTGCTGCAACTTAACGAATTCATTTATCTGGATTGAGGCGACGACCATGAGTGCTTCCAAACTGAATCGCCGTTCGTGGCTTGCATCCGCGTCCCATCGGTCAATGGCCGCAAGTTCGTTGTTGATGCCGGGCATCGTGTCGCAGTTATTGGCGGGCGAATCGGCTGACCAATCGGCGGGCGCGGGCAACCGAACCGATAACCCATTGGCACCGCGGCGGCCACACTTTCCCGCCAAGGCCAAGAGCGTGATTTTGATCTACGCGACCGGCGGCGTTTCGCACATCGATACCTTCGACCCCAAATCCAACAAGGACGGTCGCGACGGCAGCAAGGGTGACCGTTTGATGGGCAACCTGTTCGGATCGGGACGCAACGCGAAATGCGACGTCGAGGTCAGCGACTTGTTTCCCCATGTTCGCGACGTCATGGACAACGTTTGCTTGATCCGATCGATGAAGGCATCGCACTTTGACCATTCCGAAGCGACGCTGGGGATGCATACCGGGTCACCCACGTTCACGCGACCTAGCATGGGATCTTGGATCAGCTACGGACTGGGCAGTGAGAACGAGAATCTACCAAGCTTCATCGTGATCGCGCCGCATCTGCCATACGGCGGCACACAAGTCTATGCGAGCGATTTCCTGCCGGCTTTTCATCAAGGCACTCGCGTGTTGCCCGGCGATAACCCGATCGCCAACCTGCAATCGCCCGGCGTGGGAAGCAAGTTACAGGACTTGGAAATCGACCTCGTCCATCGGCTCAATCGCAAGCACCTGGACGCTCGGCCGCATGATTCGGCCTTGGCCGCCCGAATGAAGTCTTTTGAAACGGCATTTGCGATGCAACAGTCTGCACCGGAGGCGTTTGACTTCAGCGACGAACCCGAACATGTGCGTCGGCTATACGGTATCGATCGCAAAACGAAAGGCCCCGGCGCCGATTTTGCATGGCAGTGTTTGGTGGCGCGGCGTTTGGCCCAGCGTGGCGTGCGGTTCATTGAACTGATCGATACGGGATCACGCCCGAACTGGGATTCACACACCGACATGCAGGAGCACGCCGACCTGGCACTGAACGTCGACCAACCCACCGCGGCGCTGATCACCGATTTGAAACAGCAGGGCATGCTGGACGAGACGTTGGTGGTGTGGGCCACGGAGTTTGGTCGAACGCCCACGAAAGAAGGCAAGAACGGACGAGGACATCACCGCGATTGCTTCAGCGTGTGGTTGGCCGGCGGCGGTTTCAAAGGTGGACACGTCCACGGCCAGACCGACGAAATCGGCAAGTACCCGGTGGATTCGCCCGTCGAGGTGCATGACCTACACGCGACGATTTTGCATCAAATGGGCATCGACCACGAGCGGTTGACGTTTCAGCATGCCGGTCGCGACTTTCGATTGACGGACGTCCACGGCAACGTCATCAACGATCTGATCGCGTGATCGATTCAAGCTTTGCCGTACACGGATGCGGGGTCCACCAATCGCTGGTCGGCGATCGTCGCGCCGCCATCGTTTCCGACGACGCGAAAGAAGCAACTTGCGTAGCCTTCGTGGCAGGCGGCACCGACTTGTTCGACCTGCAACAGGATCGCATCGGCATCACAATCGATGCGAATTTCGGTGACGCGTTGACGATGGCCGCTGGTTTCGCCTTTCCGCCAAAGCCGGCCACGACTTCGGCTGAAGTACACGGCTTGGCCGGTCGACAAAGTTTCGTCGAATGCAACTTGATCCATCCAAGCCATCATCAAGACGCGACCACTGGCCGCGTCTTGTGCGATCGCGGGTAAGACGCCGGAGGTGCCTTCGCACGGTTGGCCTTTGGAAAAATCAGGGATCGATGCCATCGGTTCGGATCAGTCGGGTTAGGTGCGGTATAGGGAGACGAGGGTCGTATTGTAGGTGCAATCGTTACCAGCGGAACGACGGGCACAAACCAAAACCGAGCGATGATGATCACGGCATCGACTCAAGCCAGACGATGTTTGCACTGATCCGACCTGATCCCCCGCCTTTGACTTACAGCCATGACTTCATCCACAAAACTCTCGATCGTGCTGCCGGTACGAAACGGCCAGAACCGGATCGAGCGTCGTCTGGAGAAAGTTTTGGTTGCACTTGCGGAATTGGGAATCGGTGGCGCCGAGATTGTGATCGTCGATGACGGAAGCAGCGATGCGACGCCCCGGATTTTGGACAATTTGTGCACACGGTTTTCACGCGTCCGTGTGATGCGGCACCCGCGGCCTCGTGGGATGGAGGCGGCCGGACAGACGGGCCTCGAACGTGCGACCGGCGACTTGATCTTCATTCAAGAATCCGACGCCGATCTCCGAATCGATGACCTTCGACGGCTGTTGAAAATGAGCGATGACCCGACCGTGATCGCGGCCCGGGCCGAAAGTGCAGCCGAACCCGCGTCGCCCGAGTTGATCCGGCGTTTGCGAGCATTCGGTACCCACGCCGACCGCCAGGTCATCGCCCGCACGGACACGTCGCATCAATCCAGTTTGCAAATGGTACGGCGTCCCCATCTGCAGGTTCTGGCCGGGCCACATGGCGATCGCTATCACCTGGAAAGCGATTCCAGCCGATCGGTATCGATCGAACTCTCTTGATTTTGCAGTCCCAATTTTTGCAGTCCCGACATCGGACGGTCGGGTACAATTCGACGATGGAGCGCAGTTCAGTCTCACCTCGTTCGAAAGCAGTTTGGCCATGAGTCCATCGAAATCAATCAACCGACGCACATTTCTGGAAGGCAGCGCTGCCACCATCGCCGCCGGTTCGCTAGTGGGCGGCGGACTGTCGAACCTGCCACTGCGTGCCGATTCGACAGTCACATCGACCAGCGCCGAAACCTTGATCGGCCAACTCTTTCAGACGCTGGATGACAAACAGAAGAAAGAAGTCTGTTTCGATTGGGACCACGTCGACAAGAAACGTGGCTTGCTAAGAACGTTTGTGTCTGCCAATTGGAATATCACCGAACCGGAAATCAACGACGACTTCTACAGCGACCAACAACGGGACTTGATCGAACAAGTCTTCAAGTCGATCATCCACCCCGATTGGCACGATCGGTATTACAAACAGCTCGAAGATGACGCCGGCGGTTTCGGTAACGAACAATCGATTGCGATCTTCGGCAAGCCAACGCCCGACGGCTCGGGCGAGAAATTCGAGTTGGTCATCACCGGTCGGCACATGACGATTCGCTGTGACGGAAACTCGGCCGATCACGTCGCGTTTGGTGGCCCCGTGTTTTACGGCCACGCCCCCGAGTTCAACGAAAACCCCAATCACACGGACAACGTGTTTTGGCATCAAGCGGTCGCCGCGAACGACTTGTACAAGATGCTGGATGGTCGCCAACAGAAACAGTCGCTCGTCGCAAAGACGCCGCGCGAACAATCGGTCGGCTTTCGGGGCGTCAGCAACGACATCACGGGATTGCCGGTGTCGGACATGTCATCGGACCAACGCGAGCACCTGCAGAAAGTGCTTGGCACGCTTGTCGAAATGTATCGTCCGTCCGATCAAGACGAAGCGATGCAGTGCTTGAAGACCCAAGGCGGTTTGGACGCTTGTAAGTTGTCGTTCTATACAGATAACGATTTGGGCAAGGACGGCGTTTGGGACAACTGGCGATTGGAAGGCCCGTCGTTCGTGTGGCACTATCGAGGTGCGCCGCACGTTCACGTCTGGGTCAACGTCGCCGATTCGGCCGACGTGGTGACCAACGCTTAGCCAGTTTCAACCCGGCGCTCGCCAATTGTCTCGCGTTGAGAATTGGGAGCCCTAACGCGCCAAGAACAATCGCTTCGACAGCAATCTTGGTCCACGGATTTCGAGATCGGTTTGGTCATCTTCGCCGGGCACGTTGTTGCCCGGCGTGCTGTCGAGGTCGAACTGGTCCGCTTCGATGACTTGAACCGGAATCGTCTTGAAACCTCGCGTGTCGACCACCGCGCGGACGACCAGTGATGCGGTTTGGCCCAGACCGAGTGTTCCGATCTCCCAACGGCCGGTCGCCGCGTCGTAGGTGCCGACGCTTGGTGTTGCCGAGACGATTGTCAAGCCGGCGGGAATGACCACCGATGTGACCACACCCGTTGCCGCCGTGTTGCCGCTGTTGTCGGTGAAGAACGACAACTCGATTTCATCGCCTTCGACCGGTTCTTCGTTATCGACCGTGGCTCGCACGTTCAGGTCGATGACGACGGGCGAGACTTGCACGCTTGCGATGTCGTCTTCACCGGCCACTGCGTTGCCGGGCGTGCTGTCCGGATCGAACTGGCGGACGGCCATGACCTCGGCCACGTTAGTCGATGGCATCGGTGATGTCGCGCGAGCATCGATTTGGATCGTGACTGCCGAAGCGGACGGAACATTGGGAATCGCCCAGAAACCCGTGACGGAATCATAGGCTCCCACCGATGGGTTTGCCGAAACAAAAGTCAGCCCCGTCGGCAGCAAATCCTTGACGCTGACATTGGTCGCGATGTTGGGTCCGGCGTTGGCGAGCGTCAACGTGAAGCTGATCACTTCATCTTGCGTCGGCGAAGGATTATTGACGGACTTGGTCAGCGACAAATCGGCGACCTGCGTTGTGAATGTCGCGGTCGCCTGATCGTCTTCGCCGGCCACGCCGTTTCCGGGTGTGCTGTCCCGGTCGACTTGATCCGAGGCGGTGATCTCGGCCGTGTTGGTCACGCCGCGTGTGTTGCCAACGGTCGCGTTGATGGTCAGTGTGGGCGTGACGCCGGTGGCAACCGATCCGACGTTCCACACGCCGCTTGCCGAGTTGTAACTGCCTTGGCTGGCCACGAAATCCGCAAACGTCAATCCATCGGGCAACCGATCGGTCACCGCGACACCCGTTGCAGCGGACGGACCGGCATTGGAAAGCGTCAGCGTGTACGCGATCGAATCGCCTACGTTGGGAGTCGCGTCGTCGATGACTTTCATCAGCGCCAAGTCGACCAACTGTGGCGTCAGCGAGACGCTTGCTTGATCATCTTCGCCCACGACACCATTGCCCGGCGTGCTGTCGGGATCGAACTGATTGCTGGTGATGATCTCGGCCGTATTTGTGCGATCCGTTTGCGCATCAACGGTAGCCCGAATCTCCAGACGCGACGTTGCACCGCTGGCCAGTGAATCGATCGACCAGATGCCCGTTGCCGCGTTGTAGGTACCGACGCTGGGCGATGAAGAAACAAAGTTCAAGCCGGCCGGCAAAACATCTCGCACGGTTACCCCCGTCGTCGTATCGGGACCCGCGTTGGCAATCGTCAGCGTGAAAGTCACGTCGTCGCCAACGTTGGGCGTCACGTTGTCCGTGGTTTTTGTTAGCGACAAGTCGGCGCTAGCGGGTGTGACCGAAACGGCGGCGTAGTCGTCTTCGCTGACATCGCCGTTGCCCGGCGTGCTATCGGAATCAAACTGCCCCGTTGACGTGATCTCGGCGATGTTGGTCAGCGTGTCGAAACGATTGACCGTTGCGATCAACTGCAACGTCGCCGATGTGCCCGAAGCTAGATCGCCGACGTTCCAGCGACCAGTGGTCGCGTTGTAGTTGCCCGTCGACGGCGTGCTGTCAACGAATGTGAACCCATCGGGCAACACGTCGGTCACCACGACGCCGGTGGCGTCGGAGGGACCGGCATTGCGAGTCGTGATCGTGAACGTGACGGCATCCCCCAACCGTGGGCGACTTTCGGACACCGTTTTCTCTAGCGACAAATCGACGACTGGCGGCGTGACCGTGACAGAGTCTTGATCGTCTTCGGTTTCGACGTTGTTGCCGGGTGTCGAGTCGGGGTCGAACTGACCGGCCGCGGTGATCCGCGCCGTGTTCGTCTTTGCACCTTGCGTCGTCACGGTAGCATTGATGCCGAGGGTGACGGTGCCGCCGATGGGGATCGAACCGATGTCCCAAATACCGGTGGTCGCGTCGTAAGTTCCCTCGCTCAACGTGGTCGAATTGAACTGCAAACCCGCTGGCAATAGATCCGTGACTTGCACGCCCGAGGCCGCTTGCGGGCCGTCGTTGGTGACCAGAACCTGGAACGTGATCACGTCGCCCACGTTCGGCGAATCGTTGCTGACCGATTTGACCAGTGACAGGTCGGCGACGGGAGTGCTGAACGTGACAGATGCTTGATCGTCTTCGGTAGCAACGTCGTTACCGGGAGTCGAATCGACGTCCGGTTGGACGGCGGCGGTAATCTCGGCCACGTTGATCGCGTCGGTCACGACTTGATCAACCCGGGCCACCAATTCAATCGACGGCGACTCAGTCGTCGACACGGTTCCGACGGTCCAAACACGATTGGTCGTGTTGAAACTGCCTTGGCTGGGCGTCGCGCGAAGCAGCGTCAGTCCAGCCGGCAAACGATCGGTCACGTTGACGCCGGTGGCTTCGTTAGGACCCGCGTTGGTGACCGTGATGACGAACGTGACTTCATCCCCGACGTTCGGCCGCGGATTGCTGATCGTCTTGGTCAGCGATAAGTCAACCTGTTGCCCTTGGATCGATGTGGACGCGATGTCGTCTTCGCCGGCGGCGCCGTTGCCGGGCGTCGAGTCGGGGTCCGATTGATCGGTGGCGATGATTTCAGCCGTGTTCGTCGTGACCGTGTTCGTGGTGGCAGTTGCCGTGATTGTGAGCGTCGCCGATGTGCCCAAAGCAATCGAAGGAACCGCCCACAACCCGGTCGTTTGATCGTAGCTGCCGACCGACGGATTCGACGAAACGAACGTGGTTCCCGCTGGCAATACGTCGCGGACTTGCACGCCCGTTGCCGTGTCGGGTCCAGCATTGGAAACAACGACCGTAAACGTCACGTCCTCGCCAATGTTCGGCGACGCGTTGTTGACCGTCTTGGTCAGCGACAGATCGGAACTGGCAAGCGAAAACCCGACCGTGGCTTGATCATCTTCGGCGGGCACGTTGTTGCCGGGCGTGCTATCGGAATCGAACTCGTTCGCAACGATCACTTCCGCCGTGTTGGTCGCCGCTGCCGAATCGACTCGCACACGCAGCGACAACGTTGCCGACGCATTGCGATCCAGTGTGGCGACGGACCAATTCCCATTGGCGGGTGTGTAGATGCCAGCGCTCTCGGTCGCGGCGATCAACGTCACTCCGGCGGGAAGCACGTCGCGGACCACGACGCCGGTCGCCTGGTCGTCGCCCGAATTGGTCAGCGTGACGGTATAGACGACTTCATCGCCCACGTTGGGACGTTGAACGTCAATCGTTTTGGTCAGCGACAAGTCGATCGACGGTGGATCGACCGTCACCGATGCCTGATCGTCTTCGGTCGCGACGTTGTTGTTCGGCGTGCTGTTGGGATCGAATTGGTCCGCCGCCGTGATCTGCGCCGTGTTTGTGGTTGCCGCGGACGAGTTGACTCGCGCGCGAATCGTCAACGTCGGCGTATCGGCGATGGCAACGTTTCCGATCGTCCAGCGACCAGTCGCATCGTCATAGGTACCGGCGTTGACGATCGAGCTGATCGATGTGAAGCCCAACGGCAACAAATCCGTCACCACCACTCCTGTGGCCGCGTCGGGTCCCACGTTGTTGACGATAACTGTGAACGCGATTTCGTCACCGACGTTGGGCCGAGCATTGTCGACGGTTTTGGTCAGCCGCAGATCGGCGATTGGAGTGGTCAAAGTGACTGATGCTTGATCATCTTCGCTTGCCACGCTGTTGTTCGGCGAGCTGTCGATGTCGGATTGATCGGCCGCAGTGACTTCGGCCGTGTTGGTGATCGTGCCGGTTTGATTGACCACGGCGGAAAGGGCAAGCGTCAGCCGTTCGTTGTCTGCGATCGTCGGAATCGTCCAGATCCCTGTCGTCGTGTTGTAGTTACCCCGCGTGGGAGTCGCCGTCACCAACGTTAACCCGGCGGGCAGAACGTCACGGATCGAAACCCCTGTCGCGACGCTGGGGCCATCGTTGAACACTTCGACCGTGAAGACGACCGTTTCGCCGACATTCGGAGCCGCGTTGCTAATCGTTTTGGTCAAAGACAAGTCGATCGTTTCGGCCGACACGGCGATGGATGCTTGGTCATCCTCGGCGTCGATGTTGTTGTTGGGGGTGCTGTCCGGGTCGAAGACGTTCGAGGCCGTCACCTGGGCGGTGTTCGTTTTCGGTCCGACGGTGGTAACCCGGCCGGTGATCGCAAGGGTCACCGGAGTCCCCATTGCGACCGATCCGATGGTCCACAACCCGTTGGTTTGGTCGTAGCCGCCGGTGGCGGTCGACGACCGGACGAACGTGACTCCGGTGGGCAACATGTCCGTCACGACGACGCCGGTGGCGGTTGACGGACCCGCGTTGGTGACCGTGATGGTGTAGACGACTTCTTGATTCAAATTGGGCGAAGCATCGTCGACGGTCTTGGTCAAACTCAGGTCGGCTTGTTCAAAGTTAGCAAAGTCGGGTGCCGTTTTGATGATGGTCCCGACCGCGCCGATCACTTCGGCCGCACCGTTGACGTCGGCCGCGCCGTTGATTTCCAACTCGATCGCGCCGACACTTGCGAAGTCCGCGCCGCCACCGCTGCCGCCGGCGGTGAACTGAGAAAACGGAATGAACTCGGCTGACAAAAATCCGCCCGACGTTGCAGGTATCGGAAGCGTCGTCGTGCTGAATCGATTCGCGGTTCCGTCGGCGCCGTCGCTGCTGTAGACACGAATCGTTGCCGTGCCGCCCGCCAAGTCGGCGCGAATTTGAAACTGAACCCCGGCCGCGTTCGTGGTCAGGTTGATGCCGCCCAGTCCGGTGTCATCAATGACCGCCGCGTCGTTGTCCGGCCCGTCCCAAACGATCCGCCGCGGACCTTGGCCGGTCGCCACCGAATCGAAACTCAATTGGTTCGGCAACAGCGGATCATCGATACTCAATTGAACCGCACCGTTGACGCTGGTCTTTTCCACGATCAATTCGCGTTCGCCACCGATGGCCTCGGCCGTTGGCGTGACTGCGATCGCGATGACGGGGCCATCGCCGGCGGTTTCATCGCGCGCCACTTGGACGGTTTGGTCAAAGGAGTCGATGTTCGTGGTGATACGGCCTTTGACGTCTTCCGCCGTCACCGTGATCAGCGGCGAAACCGATCGTGAGAGGCTTCGTCCCGAGACCGTTTGCGCGGGCTGCAAGACGAAGTAGTTGCCGGCCGTCAAACGCGTGAACGTGTAGTTGCCGTTCGCATCGGTCGTCGCCGATTGGACTTCCACGTCGCCCGCGCCCGGTTCAAAGACGCTGTCGCCGTCGTCGCGATAAACGGTCAACGACGCACCCACGACTTGCTCGCCCGCATCAAATCCGTTGCCCGAGAAGTCAGCGAAAACGCGGCCGGTGATGTCAGCCAAGTCCGTCGCGGCGACCAACAAACGGCGGTCTTCGAGTGCTTCGAATCGTGGCCGAAACCGGGCGCTCGGTGGCGTCGAATTCGCCCAGATTTGACGAACGAGTGACTCTCGAAGCAGCCGCATGCGCCGTTTCATCGCTGATTTTCCCATTTAGCCCTGTTGATCGCCGCCGAAAACGCGGCACAAGAGCCATTGGTTTGTCACAACTGGCCCGGCAAGACAAGCACCCTAGGCAAGAAGGGTGGATCAGGTTGACTCTTCAGTTTGCTTGGCGAGAGTGTGACTTCGGTGATCGGCGGGTAAAACCGGCGATCCAACGACGCAAGCGTTGCGTCAGTTTTTTAGTCCGCCAACGCCGTATTTACTCCGTGCCGTCGGGAATCACGGCTTTTGCCGTTCGATCGTCGACGACGAAGTGCCCCAGCGGCGATTGCGTAAGGACGTCTTGAACCATCCAAACAGCCCCCGGCCGAGTCGATTGGGTTTTTGTGCCTTGTGGCTCGATCTTGCCGTAGGAGCGAGGCTTCCCATTCGTGTCCATCCAAAACAATTCGATTTCGGATGAACGCGAGTTACGAAAGTGAACCGGAAAGGGATTCCCATCCGGTTTCGATGGCGGCGCCACGCCGTCCTTCACGGCATGCCACGTCAATTCCACCAGCGAGTCGACCGACGGTTCGACTCGCTTTGCAAACGAATCGGGTGCGGCACCGCGCAGATGCGCAAGCTGATTGACCGTGTCCGGATTGTGACTCGGATCGTTGGCCAAGTTATGCCACTCGAAGGGATCCGCCTTCACGTCGTACAATTCTTCGCCACCGTCGGCATAGTGAATGTAGCGATGCGTTTTCCCGCTGACGCTGAACGAACCGGGCGCGGCCAAGAATGTTACGGATGAATGGGGCCAGGCCGCCTTCGCGTCACGAAGCAGCGGCACGATACTCGGTCCGTCACATTCCGGTTTCGCTGGCAGGCCGCAGAGTTCGATCAGTGTCGGATAGAGGCTGAGCGTGTTGACCGGTGCATCGCAAACCGTGCCTGGAACCGTACCTTCGCTGACCGCCGGCGAAACCGAGGCAGGAATACGAACCATCAACGGCACTCGCGTCACGGCTCGCCATCCGGTGTACTTTTGCCAGTGTTCTTTTTCACCCAACTGCCAACCATGGTCCGACCAAAGAACAACGATCGTGTTATCCGCGTTGGGTCCCGATTCCAATGCATCCAGCACGCGGCCGAGCATCGCGTCGGCAAAATGAATCGATGCCAAGTAACCTTGAATCCCGCGGCGCCATTGGCCCTGATCTTGTATGTGGGCGAAATAACGGTTTTTCGCCGCACGCACGCCCGCCATGGGAACATCATCGAGATCGTTTGCCAAATAGCCTGGCGGCAACTCAATCGATTCCAAAGGAAACGGCTCGAAGTATTTCTTCGGAACGAACCATGGCTCGTGAGGTCGATACAAACCGCAGCTTAGGAAGAACGGCTTGTCGTGTTTCTTCCCAAGTTGATCGCCGATCCATTGGCTGACCGACCAATCGCCGCCGAATTGTTCATCGGTCACATCCAGTGGCGCCCAATCGGTTTCGACATACTGCCACGGACCACCGCGACTCAGATTGACCGGGCGTTTTTCAGGATAGAACGTCGTTGGCAACGGATTCTCGGTTTGTCGATCGGGGAAGTAATCGTCCCACGAATCGCCATCGATAAAGTAGTGCAGCAACTTTCCCGAACCCGCGCTGTGGTACCCATGATCGTGAAAGTAGGTGGGAATCAAAACGTCATCTGGCATGACTTCTCGCATTTGTTGACGATTGTCGTACATGCCCGAAACGTTGGGCGCTCGCCCGGTAAAGATCGCCGATCGGCAGGGGTTACAAGCCGGCGCGGCGCAGTGTGCATTGGTGAACAGCACGCCGCTGGCCGCGAGCCGATCAAAATTGGGAGTGATCGTTTGCGGATGTCCGCCCAGGCAACCGATCCAGTCATTCAAGTCATCCACAGCAATGAACAAAACGTTCGGCTTGGTGGCGACTTCGTCCGCGTCCGCTGCTGAATGGAGTGCAATCAGAAAGATCGAAGCGGCAAGTACGCCGACGGCTTTGTCGAAAGTAAACGGTCCCATTTTCAACGTCCCCTCACGGTCCAGTTCGGATGCGCGACATGCGCCTCGCCCATGATCGCTTCCATTCGCTTGACGACATCGGGATTTGCGTCGGCGACGTCGTCCTGTTCACCCAAATCGATGCTCAAGTCAAACAATTGCGTCGGCCCTGTCATCCACGGCATCCGAACGGCCTTCCAGTTTCCGTCGCGAACGGCTTGCCGGCCGCCTTGTTCGTAAAATTCCCAGTACAAGTAGTCGTGCTGCCGTTGTTGGTCAGGCTTGCCCAGGATAGTCGGCGCGAAACTGATCGAATCGAGACCGTCCGGGCATTCGGTTCCGGCAAGGTCGGATACCGTCGCCATCAAGTCACCGAAGTATCCGATGTGATTGGACGTAACACCCGCAGGCGTGGTTCCCGGCCATCGCACGATCAAGGGCACACGGATGCCGCCTTCGTAAAGGGCTCGCTTGATTCCCCGTAGCGGCCCCGCCGGATCAAACATTTCCGGATCATGCCCGCCTTCGTCGTGAGGACCGTTGTCGCTGGAAAACATGACGACAGTGTTTTCAGCGATGCCGAGCTCATCAAGTAAGTCCATCAGGCGACCGACATCGGCATCCATCCGCGAAATCATGGCCGCTTGTCCCTTGTTGGGATTGCTCCAATCCATGTCCGCATAAGCACCGTAATCTGGCACTTCCTGCCCATCGCCGACACCCTTGGTGGCCTCGTTATTGGCGTGCGGAATGGTCATCGACAGATACAAAAAGAACGGCTTGCCACCTTCTTTCTTTGCACCTTCTCGTTTGACAAAGTTGATCGCCTCGGTCGCGATCAAATCGTGGCTGTAGTCGACCTTCGTGGTCGCCCAACCGCCGACGAAACCTCCGTAGGGACGTTCCACCTTCTCAACGACGTTCCTTAGCTTTTCTTGATCTTCGTTCCGCCACAAAAATTCGGGGAAGTAATTGTGAGCGTGAACTTGATTCAGATAGCCGTAAGCAAAATCGAATCCTTGCCGTCGAGGCAATCCCGACCGTCCGCCCGGCGCCTGGTCGCCCAAACCCCATTTACCGCTCAGCGCCGTCGTGTATCCCGCGTCGTGTAAGACTTCGGCAACGGTGACATCTTCGTCACGCAGCGTTTGGCTAGACATGTCTGGTCCGCTGGCGTTGCCGCGAACGTGTGTGTGACCGGTGTGTTGTCCCGTCATCAGCACACTACGCGACGGCGCGCACACGGAGTTCCCCGCATAGAAATCGGTGAAACGAATTCCCTCCGCCGCCATTCGGTCCAGCCGCGGCGTCGCGATCAACTTTTGGCCATAGCAACCCAAGTCACCATAACCAAGATCGTCGGTCAAGATAAAGATGATGTTCGGTCGCGACGGCGAATCGGCACTCAGTGACGCCGCATCGAGCAGCACGGTGGTCAGTATTGCCCATTTCACAAAACTGAATGCCAAGCATCGACCCAACGGACGGCGAAAGGAGACTCGACGATAGCGAGGCATCTCAGAAACACGAGCAGATTTCGAAAGCAACAGGTTCATGCTGGATGGTCTTTCCGGGGTTTGTTTCGCCGCTTGAACAATGAGTTGGTCGAATGCGAACCGTCGCACCCAACATGTCCCACTGTCTTGAACTTCGCTTTCAATGAAATCACGTTCAAAAAATCTTCAGGTTGCGTCCCGTTGAAACTCGACAGGCAAGCAGAATGCAGAAACATGATCTCACGAATGAAGGACTAACAGCCTGTTGAAAAAGGAGTCTGTGTTGAAAAAGGGGTCTGACCCTCTCCGACGTTTCGAATTCACAATGTTTCAGCAACGTCTCCAAAGGGTCAGACCCCTTTTTCAACAGGCTGCTAATGTAGTCCGGCGACTGCTTTCGAAGAAACCGTGTGATCGGCCATTTTCTGGCGCCACCGAGTCGCTTCATCGGCATTCTCGATGGCTTCGTAGAAAGCGATTAATCGGTTGATCGCCCGTAGTAGTGCCGGACCAAGGTCCGCCTTCCTACCATCGCCTGTCCCTTCGGAGTGTTGTTTCAGGCCCTCGAAAGCTTCTAGCAACAAAGGCTCGGCCTCGCCGTATCTCTGTTGCCCAAAAAGGGCTTCGCCAAGCTTGGATTGAGTGTCGTAGGTTGTCCAATCCTTGGGGGCATCGGCTTCTCGATCGCCGATAGATTCCCTCAAATATTGTTCTGCGTCATTGAAAAAACGCATGGCTAGAAGGCGGGTCCCACATTCGGCCAAAACCACCGAGAGTTTTGAGCCGCCGGCGACAGAGTTGTTCCGTGCGATCTGGGCTTGCCGGTCAGTCCACGAACGGGCTTTGACCGAGTCGCCCGCGTCCTTCCAGCTTGTCGCCAAAACCCCCGCGATCTTGAACGCGCCGGGAAGTGACTTGCTGGCGTCAAGTGCTTTCTCGAGTTGAACTTGCCCCTCATCGATCCGGCCCCCATCAAGAAAGCTTAGCCCTAGCCGTACCAAGCAAGACAGCGTTTCCGGATGGGATGGTCCTACTACATCCATAGCCAATTCGAACGTCTCGGTATCCTGCTCGATCGATTTTTCGAGCTTCCCCATTCGTTGATAAACGATTGCCAAATTGCCCATCACCCGTACCGTAGGCGAATCTCGCAGTGACAATCGTCGACGAGTCGTCACGGCCTCGGCAAGAACGTTCTCTGCGTCCACAAACCGACCTTGATGCATACACGCCCAACCCAGTGCATTCATTGCATCGAGCGTGGTGGAGTATTCGGAGCCTCGCAAACGCTTGAGCCGTTCGACCAGATCTTCAAGCAGTGGCACAGCATCCTCGAATCTGTCCTGTTCGCAATACACTTGCGCCAGCGTCCATTGAGCTTCGAGCGTTTCAGGGTGATCCAACGGCCTAGCTTCGCGATAGAGTGCCAAGCCTTTTTCGAGGTGCGAGGCAGCCGCTTCGAACGAGCCCCTGCCTCCGTCCCGCCTACCTCGCTGTAAGTAACATCGGCCCAAATTGCTAGACGACGCGGCAATGCGAGCACTGTTGGGCGGCCGATTTTTTTGTTGGACGTCCAGAACTCGCTTGTGCAATTCTTCGGCTTCATCCAATCGGCCCTGAACCACATACAAAATCGCGAGGTTACTTTGTGAATCGAGCGTATCGGGGTGATCGTCGCCTCGCAATTGGCGGCTCAACGAAAGACACTCTTGATACTCTGCCTCGGCTTCTTGGTAACGTCCTTGTTGCTGACGCAAGATCGCTGTGTCGTTGCGAATCAAAAGAGTCAACTCGTGTTCGTTGCCCAACTGTTGCCGACTGCAGTCGAGGGCTTCTGCGAACAACGGCTCTGCGGCGGCAAGCTGGGACTGGTTGAGGTAAGCCCTTCCCAATTGCCTCATCACGCGAATTCGGTCTTCGCGCGTGCGAGATTCGTCCGAATCGAGGTACTTCAACACGTCTTTATAAAGGGAAGCTTCCACGTCGTAGCGACCGATGCTATTGAACGAACTTGCCAGCGTGTCTTTCAACTTTGCTTGCAGTTCAGGTTGGTCGGCGAAACGCTGGTCCACTTGAGTCCGAACGCGATCCAGAGTGACCGAACGATTGTTGGGATCGCGCACGTTGGGATCGAGGCCGGTACCGACCGAGACCTGTGATTCGGTACCCGCGAGGCTGAGCAAATGTTCCTTCAGAAACGCAATGATCGTTTCAGCTTCATCACGGCTCGCTGCGACGGCATCGCGGCTCGCCTCAGCAACGCGTTCTGCCCGTCCCGCGCGAACGGCCTGCCAAGTTGTGCCAATCAATCCCAGAACCAGCGAGGCCGCTACGATGGCTGACGTGGCCAACACAACCTTGTTCCGCCTCGCAAATTTCCGAAACAGATACGCCGCCGATGGCGGACAAGCCGCCACGGCGTCTCCGCGTAGAAATCGCTCAATGTCGTTCGCAAGTGAGCTTGGCGTTTCGTAGCGTCGAGTCCGGTCCTTCTCCATCGCCTTCATCACGATCCAGTCCAACTCATTGCGCACCAGATTGCCGAGGCTTGCGGGACTACCAGGATCGCGTTTCCCGTTGGCATCAGTCTCGGTGATTTCCGACAGACGCACGCTTGGCTTGGGTGGATCCTCTTCCCGAATGATCCTAAGCATCTCGTCCCACGTGACGCTACGTAGTCGTTTCTTGTCGAAGGGCGGACAACCGGTTAACAATTCATAAAGCAAAACGCCCAAAGAGTAGATGTCGCTGCGCGTATCCACGTCCAGTTGGTTGACGCGAGATTGCTCGGGACTCATGTATTCGAATGTGCCAATGATTTGGCCGAATCCTGTTTGCATGGTCATGTCGGTCAGTGACTGGTTGATCGCTTTCGCAACACCGAAGTCGATCACTTTTGCAACCGGGCGGCCGTCGTATTCGGCGACCAGCACGTTCGACGGCTTGATGTCGCGATGAATGATTCCTTTCTGGTGTGCGTGCTGGATCGCGCGACATACGGAAAGGAATAGTTCGAGTCGTTCTTTGGCCGACATCTGCTTGTGGTCGCAGTAGGTCGTGATCGGTTGCCCCTTGACCAGTTCCATTACGAAATAGGGGCGCCCGGCGTCCGTGGTACCAGCATCAAGGACCTTGGCAATGTTCGGATGGTCCATCAATGACAATGCGTGACGTTCCGCATCAAATCGGGCGATCACCTCACGAGTGTCGACCCCTGGCTTGATGACCTTGAGGGCAACCTTTCTGCGTACAGGCTCGATTTGCTCCGCTAAAAAAACGACACCCATACCGCCACGGGCAAGCTCCTGAAGCAATTCGTAGCCGTCAATCTTTTCGCCAACACAAACCTCGACGGGCTTGGGAACCAGCGAGTGGTCCAGCAGCGGATCTTCGGAAGAATCCGCTTGAAGCATCGCGCGTAACTGTTGCCTCACTTGGTGGTCGGGACATAGTTCGTCAAGCAGCGTTTCTTGTCGGTCTCTTGGCATATCGACGACCTGTGAAAAGATTCGCGACAACTCATCTATGCTGGAAAGTTGGCAAGGGTTCACATCGTCATTCGGCATGCTTGGATCTGTCACGGGAACTTCGATTCAAAAGGCGAATGCAGGCGGGCGATCACTTTGTCGGCAGCAAGGCTTACGCGACAAATCAAGGACATTACCTTCACGCTTGTTCCTGCATTTTCGTCCGCAGCCAAGCTCTCGCGAATCGCCATCGTCTTTCGACAGTCGAGAGACTCACTTCAAGCACTTCTGCGCACTCTTCGTTCGTCAGTCCTGAGAAGAATCGAAGCCGGACAATTTCCGCGTTCTCAGGAGATTGAAGCTCCAATTCCTGTAGAGCTTCGTCCATTCCAAGTAAATCAGCCTCCCATTCGCACTCGGGCAGGGAAATTCCCGTCAAAGGTAGATGAGCAACATCACCTCCGCGCTTGGCTCGTTTTCGGTTTCGTGCAGCATCAATCAGAATGCGCCGCATCGCTTCAGCAGCAACGCCATAGAAGTGTTTGCGGTCTCGCCACGACGTGCTCTGCCGTGTCAGCTTCATATAAGCTTCATGCACCAGAGCGGTCGTTTGCAGGCTTTTATCGCGGTTCTCCGACGCGAGTCGGTTGTGCGCGATCGCCTTGAGGTGGTTGTAGACGAATTCATAGAGCTCGTCTTGCCGATTTGGGAAGTCCCGAAGCAGTCGAGTAACGTCGTCTTTTTCCGATTCATTTTCTCGGTCTGATTCGTCGCTGCGTTCCGCCTTCATCAACTTCAAACTCCGAATCTTGCCGCGTGTGACTTAGACGAGCGATGATAGTCTATCCGGACGTCAAACAGCATCAAAACCGGCATCACGAAGCCTCGCTTCGTCGTCGTTTCGCTCGAAAATTCGGAATTGATGTTGGAAAGCTGACGGGAGCGGCGGGAAGTGGATGCAAAATTCGGGTGCGTTACATCGCCGGCAAGGTCGAATGGTACAGGTGATCGCAACTCGAATCGTTCGCTGGGCTATCACATTGAAACGACTGAAATGCGATCACAGTCCTTCCGTCGCACCGATTCTTCGAGCGATGTTTTGTCTGCCTTTTGACTTACGCTGATCATCCCCGCCAAGGCGATCGAGAACTCGTTCTTGAACACACGTCAAAAGCTCGGTCGCGTGACGCGGTTTCGCGCGGAGGCCGATCAAGCCAGCCGTTGCTTTTTGCATACGCTACTCGGAGGCTGTGAAAATTCCTTGGGGGCTTGAAACCGCTCGTTCCAAATTTCTTTCTACAAAATCGCATTTCCGGTGAAGGTTTGAGGCTTCTTCTGTCGCGTAGGGAATTAGCCAATGCTCTATCCCCCATGTTCGGGGCAGGGGCGACCGCGATCCGATGCGCAGGTAACGCGACTTTTCTGCAGAACATTGCAGACCCTTGCGTTCACCGCTGATGATTTCGGCCATTTGAAATGGTGTCATGACGCTTGTGGCATCCGAACGTGGAATATCGATTTCGCACCATGAATGCGGAGGTGAATGATGCTACAGCTGTGGAAGATGAAAGAGTTCAGAGCGAGCGCAAGTTTCGCGGGAACAAAACTACGGCACGTTAGCCGTATTGCCGCTTTCGGCTTGACGATGGCCTTGTTTGCCACGAATGCCCAAGCCGATATTTTGCTGATGGATATGTTCGCTGGAGTTGACCCGACGACGACGGCCGGCTGGACCAGTGCCGGGTTTTCCGAAGATTTGACGAATGCTGCCGCGTTCAACTACAACGGCGCCATTTTCAACATTTCCGGTGGTTTGACGATGTCGACGACGGGCGCCTACGGTGGCTTCTTGGGAAGTAACTACCCAGGCAATGACATGCTTAATGGATACGCATTTACATTTGAGACGATTGCGGTGTCGGTGGGTGGTTTTGAAACAGGTGGCGTTGCAAATACTCTCACAACATCAGGTACTTTTGCAGGCGTGGGTGGGAACACGTTCACCCTTCAGGCGAATCAAAAATACGAACTTTACCTCTTCGGATCAGGAGACAATAACGACCAGAATACGACATTCGTATTCGATGGCGTCTCGAAATCCACTTCCCCGACGATTTTAGGTACCGCTGATAACGCAGGTCACTTTGTGACTTACGATTTCACCACCGGGTCGGATTTGAGCGGGTTCACGCTTGATTTTACGTTCGGACCAGAGGGCTCATCTAATGGAGCATTCAATGGCTTTGCTCTTGCCTCAGTGACGGCCGTTCCCGAGCCATCTTCATTGGCTCTCGTGGCTTGCACCGGATTGGCTGGCGTCATCTTTCGACGTCGCCGAAGGAGCGAGGGACGCTGCAAGGCTGTTTAGGGACTCGCCCAGCGGACTTCAATGTATGTTGAGAAGACTTCCGTCCATGGGCGGAAGTCGTTCGCGATCACAGGATTGTCCGACTTTCGGTCATCGACATTCGAGGTCAGAGAGCAAGGACGAGATGGTTTCCGAATATGGAAAGGTCCGATGACGTTTGATTCCTCGACAATGCTGAAAACGATTATGAACAGTAAAGCGAAGCCATTCCAAGTGAACTCCGTTTGGCATCCTGTTTGGACTTCGGGCTTGGTCGTTGCCGCTTTCCTTGCCGGCGGCACAGTGCAGGATGCGTCCGCCGAAACGCATCAGGTTCGCGATCGCGGCACGACCTTGGTTGAAGCAGAGAGCTATTTGGCGGTCAGCGAAGTCCCGCCAAAAATCGAGCCTTCGGAAAGATGTAGCGGAAACAGTAACCTCGAGTACTTCTGGGCCAACTCGTGGTTCGAGTTGGAGATAGAAACTCCACGCATGCTGAACTATCGCATGTCGCTTCGAGCAGCGTCGGACAAAGGCACGCAAATTGAAGTTCAGCGGGTCGATGGAGCAGGCAAAGCGATTTCGCTTGCCACGATCGACGTGCCTGGCAGTGGGTCGTACACGGATTACCAAACGACTCGCGACGTCGCCGTTTCGCTTCCGTCAGGCTTGCATCGACTGCGTTTCGAAAACGTTTCGCAAGGAGTCAACGTTGACTACATCACGTTTTCGGCCGGGGCAATCGACGACATCGTTACCGTTAACCCGGTGGCTACGGATGGTCCCGATATCAATCCGTTGAAGGGCTTCAACACGGGTTGGTGGAGAAACGAAAACTACGCTTCCGTCGGGTTCCAGTACATCGAGTGGGGGAAGCTGGAACCGCAGGATGACCTTTTCGACTGGGACTACGTCGAGAAAGAGGTGCTCGCTCGAGAAGGCACTCGTGGACGTCACATGATCTTGCAATTTGTCGTCGACTGGGACTACCGAGAGCCCGTTGATTCGAACTATCTCGGACCAGCCTGGTTACGTGAGATGGTGGGCGAAGTGAGCGGGATCGCCGATCCAAAGGACTCCAAAAGTCGACAAATGAGGGCAACACCGTACAACGACCCGGTCTTCATCGAAGAGGCAATCGAAGCGATTGGAGCGTTGTGCGATCACTACAAAGATGATCCTCGCACCTTCGTCATCCAGGTGGGAGTTCTCGGTTTCTGGGGAGAGTGGCACACTTTTCCTCGCGAGGATTGGTCGCCAACCGCATCGACGAAACAGGTGATTCTGAATACCTATTTGAACGACATCGGTAAGGATGGCTTGACCCAAGTGCGCTATCCCGACGATCCCATTTGTTTTCCTCGGAAAGGAATGGGATACACCAATGGGACTGCAACGCTATCCGATCACGGTTACGAATTCGGCGATGCGATCGAGAGACGCAAGTTGTGGAAGAACGGCCCGGTCGGTGGCGAGTGGCCTCCCAACGTCGAGCTGAACCTTTGGGAGCGATTCTTCCAAACCGACGAAGGCGAACGCTTTATCCGAACAGCGCGCTACAGCACCCTGCTACCTCCCGAGCCTAAGGAGATTGCGGAGAAGCTTCCAAGTTGGAACCAAGACAGACAATTCATGAAGATGCATCGTCTGATGGGCTACAACTTCCAAGCCACAGCCGTCCGACACCTCGTTTCCGCGGACGATTCCGGATTGGCCCACATTGAAGTGGATCTGCACAACACGGGCATCGCGCCGTTCTATAAAAAGTGGTCGGTACAGTTGGCCGTCCTGAACGCTAAGACGTTGAATGTCGTCGGACTTGTCGAAACCGATACGGATCTTCGGTTGATGGGGCCTGGTGATTCGATCACCCTAGCCGGTTCCTGCATCGCAACGCTCGATCCCCGAGAAGAATATCAGATCGGACTGCGCATTCTCCAAACCGATGCGGATGAATTCAAAGCGAGTCCGTGGAAGCTCGACGCTCGCAACGTGTATGTCGTACTCGCCAACGACGTCAAAGTCATGGACGGTCAATGGAAGGAAAGCGAAACGCCACAGGAAGGCTGGAAGCTGCAAGGAGGCTGGAACATGCTCGGCGAAATCGAGTTTCGTTTGCCGAACGAACCGCAATCGGTTGAAGACGATTTCTTCCCGCTGCAAGGATCGTTCCGACCCTGAACGAATTCCGTCGGGTGGCACACGTATCCCCGGCGGCCGGAAATTCTGTTGAGCTTTTGCCAAGAGCATCTTTGCGCACATCGACCAACTGAGGGGCACCGCGATTAGACGACTTCAGGGCCTGCTTGAATCCCGAACCCTCAGGCTGAGCTCGACTTTGCACGCTCAGCAACTGAGTTCCAGCTCTTCTGCTTTACACCTTAAAGATTCTCAGGTGATACGTGAAGGGAAAAGCAGATTTTGACGCGAAAGGAAGGGAGATCGGTTTTCCGACCACTCCTCTCTTCTCGCCACTTTTCTGACAACGGAATCCTGAAAATGCCGTCACTCATCGACTCGCTGAAATCCATCACGCGTCGCCAGGCCAATCGCAGCGGTCGATCGCGAAGAGGTCAACAACGCAGGGCTTTGCTTTTAGAGACTCTGGAAAGCCGCAAGCTCTTGACCACTGCGGTCATGAACGGAGACTGGTTTGATACGCAAACGTGGGACAATGGTGTCATCCCGTCGGCAGAATCGCGAGCCATCATTGGTCACGGGGTAACCGTTCAGCTCAACGGATCGCATCACGCTGCCAAAGAGGTCGTTGTACTTGGGAACTTGGTCGTCCCCGAGGACGTTAGCCAGCCCGAAAAGACGCTGACGACGCGATGGATTCACGTCAACAGTGGCGGTCAGTTTATCGTTGGTACCGAAAACAATCGCTACGACGAAGGTAACTTCACGCTCAATCTCACCGGCACCGATGTCTACGCCGACCATGTGATCGAAACCAACATGGGCGGAATGATGCCCGGCACCATGAACGTGACGGACAATGACGGCTTCCTGATGACTGCGATGGGCGGCCGTGTCCAGTTCTACGGCGAAGACAAATTGAGCTTCACCAAGCTCGCCGCTTCCGCCGTGGCAAACTCTAACGAGATCATCGTTGAGAAAGTGATTGAGCGCAACTTTACCGAAGGCGTCTCGGACGGAAATGGATTTACAACTTCGGCGGTGGACGACGGAGAAGTCAATTGGGAAGTTGGCGATCAGATCGTCATTGCCAGCTCCTCTTACAACTACACCGAAGAGGACGTCCGCACGATCACCGCGATCGATCTGAACCATAGCGACAAGACCGCCAAAATCACGCTGGATCAACCGCTCAGCCATGGCCATTACGGCGAGATTGAATCTTATAGCAATGCGACTGAAAACGGCGAGGCCACACGCACGTATCAGATCGACATACGGGCGGAAGTAGCATTGCTTAGCCGCAATGTCAAAATCCAGGGACTCGCATCGCAAGACACCGATGTCAAATTTGGTGACAGAGCGAATGTGATTACGGAACCACGCGTCCGCGCCGGCGGACTGAGTGACGCAGAAGCCGCGAAGGCTCCACCCACGCAAGTCGCAAACGGTGTCGGCGGTCACATCATGATCATGCCGAACTCGGGACAGATCGAGATCGACGGCGTGCAATTGGATCGTATGGGACAAGCCAGCCAGAAGGGTCGCTACCCGATCCACTGGCACCTTGGTGACAGTCGGCCGAATGATTTCTTGAAGAACTCGTCGATCACGAATTCCAACAACCGCGGCGTGACCATCCACGGCACTTCCGATCTTTTGGTTGAAGGCGTCGTACTGCATGACGTCCACGGACACGGGTTCTTCTTTGAAGATGCCGTCGAAACCGGAAACGTCTTGGTCGGCAATCTCGCTTTGGGCATTCATACAGTCGGCGGCAATGACAAAGACTTTTCCAATCCTGCCGGAAAGGATCCCTTCGTTGTCGACACGCACGACAGCGTGACGGAATCAAGCTCGCGTTTTAAAAGCTCGGCGGCATTCTGGATCACGAATCCCACCAATACATTTGTCGGCAACATTGCAGCGGGTGCCGGCGACGCCCGAATCGATGACTGGGCTGAAAAAGGGCCATCGGGAACCGGTTTTTGGTACGCGATTCCGCGGACGGTGCTCGGTGCATCCGGCGAGAATTCCATCTACGACAATGTTATTCCGGTCTACGCCGAATTCGGTCAGTTCGATTTCAACACCTCTCACTCGACCGCCATCGGGCTGAACTTTGATCGCGGCGAAGACATCGAGGATGCGAACTTCGCTGGCGAACTTCGCACCAATGACAATGAAAACAACTACTCTCCTCGTACCGATGCCAGCGATCCCAACACTTCGACCACGAACGTCATTCACGGATTCACGAACTACAAAGCATCCGATGCGGGCGTGTATCACCGCGGCCAAGCTGAGACGATTTTGTTCGATGGTTTGCGGATCGCCGACACCCGGAGCGCCGCCTGGGCAGTCTCGGAAAACAAGTACGACAACAGCTTGTTTGTCGGACACAGCAAAGGCAACGCCGATGAAAATGCCTTGGTGGGTGGGCCCCGTTTGTACGATGGCGCTGGGCTCTACACCAACACACACTTCGCCGGATTTGAAGGTGACAACGCCCACGTCTTCCAGGTTGAAGGCAGCTCGTTTGGCCCCACGATGTATCACGCGTTTCAGGGGACCTCATTCGAGGACGATGGAACGTTTGACAAGATCTCGCATGCGGTGTCTGACTTTTCAAGGGGCCCCAAGGGTGAGTACCGAACCAATCATGACCTTGGGCAGCCGCACCAGTGGAGCAAAGCGGCGATCGATCTTGACGGCACTCTGACCGGTGGCGTCGGTGGCGGAATCGGCTACAGCATCGTGCCGAACGTCGCCTTCCTGGTCGAGGATACCGATGTGCAGCCCACCGGTTGGGACGCGTGGTTGAGCGAGGACATCTACACTCGGGTCAAGGTCGGCAATGCCAACAACGGTACGGATCTGTTCGCGGCCAGTAGCCTCAGGGAACCGGTGCTGCGATTCACCGCCCGCGATGGTGACATCATCGACGGCACCTCGGGACAAAGAAACGGCAACGCCGCCTGGATTCAAGTGGGCGCGAAGACCGATGGTGACGGATTCGTCGAGGGCACGTTCGAAGTCGAGTTCATGAAGAACGGCTTGCCTACGACCGTTTTTGATCTCAACACAAAGAACCAGGACGGGAATCGGCCATCGCTTAGTCCTGCGATTCAGGCGAAAGTCGACGCAGCGAGAATCGTTGTGAAGCTGGTCGGTGCCGCGAACTTTACACCGAACTTAGGTACCGAAGTATTCAGCGATAACGAATTACGATCTGCGACAAGCGGTGTCGTCTACTTCCGTGACGGCGAGGAAAATCTATACATCAACTCGGGCATCAAAGACTCTCAGCCAGCGATTAAATTCACACCCGGCACGCCGCTGCAAACCACTTTTGAAGCGAGACCAGTCCCGTCACGAACGATTGAGTACGGCACCACGATCCAGGCCGAACAATTCGACAACGGCATCGACGGGATCGCTTATCACGATACGGATGCAACGAACACACTCGGATCTTTCCGAGCTGATGCTGGCGTCGATGCGACTTCCACGACGGTCGGCAATATTGCTGATGGAGAATGGCTGGAGTACACAACCGGAATCGTCGGCAACGCCTACAACGTCGGCATCAACGTTTCTTCGACGAGTCCGGGCGGGAAAATCCGTGTTCTTGCCGGCCTCAACAATTCAGCCGGATACCTGAGAGACTTCGGCACCGTTGATGTACCCAACACCCAAGGACAAGTCGAGACCGTCTGGCTCGAAGGAGTCGACCTGACGTTTGCTGCGGGTAACAATTCGGTCATCCGCATTGCGTTCGAAGGTGGTGACTTCGAGAGCGTCGAGCTTGATTCGTTCACGTTCGCCCCAGCCACCCAGACGTCTTATGTGGCGGGTCGTACGATTCGATCCGGTTTTGCAACGACAAAAATTGAACTGGAGGAATACGACGTCGGTGGCCAAGGCGCCGCGTACTATGACGACACACCTGAAGTGATTGACGGTCAGTCCGAAACTTTCAACATAGCCGGCAACGATTCAAGTGATACTTTCCGAACCGATGAAGATGTCGACGCCAACGAAGGTGGGGTGGGCGGCAAAGTTTTCGACGGCGAGTGGCTGGAGTACACCACCAACGTGCAGGCAGGCACCTACGACGTAACGTTGGAGAAGATTTGGGGTGGCGATAGCAACGGCGTGAAGCTGTTTATCGCTGATTCGAATTCTGCCACGACTTTCACCCAGTTGGGCGAATTCGATTTCCAGACTGGCGATAACAATGAGCTAGTCACGCTTACAAACATTGATCTGAGTCCGTGGGCTGGTAGCGATCGCGTCATCCGAATCGAGATCATCGGCAATTGGATGGGACTGGGCTATCTTGACTTCGTATCCACTTCGCCAGATCAAACGGCTCCTACTGTCGACATTGTCGATGTATCGCCTGATCCCAGGAATACGAATGCAGGAGTCGTCACGATCAACTTTGACGAAGACGTCACCGGTGTCGACATCAGTGATTTGACTCTCACGCGTGATGGAACTCCGGTCGACATCAGTGGATTGGCTTTGACGCAAATCTCGCCGAGCCAGTACACGATCGACTTGTCGAGCGTCACCGAAGCCGATGGCATCTATGAATTATCGCTGGGCAGTAGCGGCAGCGGCATTCAGGACGCGGTTGGCAACGCACTGGATTCCAATGCGATAGACCAGTTCATGATCGACATGACTGGACCGCAAATCGAATCAGTCGTCGTCAACAATGGAAGTGCCCAGCGCAGCATGGTGAACAGCCTGAGCGTCACCTTCAGCGAAGTTGTCAACGGAGTCGATACGAATGCGTTCATCTTGATGAACACCACGACCAACACCCAAGTCATCCCCTCGGTAACAACGCAAGAACTCAATGGAAAAACGGTTGCGACCTTTACCTTCAGCGGATCGGGGATTACGGGCGGATCACTAGCCGATGGCAACTACACGCTGACGACCTTGGCATCGGCTGTGACGGACGCGACGGGCAATCATTTCGACGCGAATGGTGATGGCACTAGCGGTGATAACGCGACCGATACGTTCTTCCGCCACTTCGGTGACTTCGATGGCGATCGGGATGTGGATGCACGCGACTTCCTCCAATTCCGACGTGCGTTCCAAAAAATGGCTGGCAACTCAGCATTCAATGCTGCATTCGATTTCGATGGCGACGGTGACGTCGATGCTCGCGATTTCCTCCGATTCCGACTGCGGTTTCAAAAGATCCTAAGTAGCTGAGGTCGTAAAGACCCAGGCGGATCAGGAAACAACGAGGCGAGTTTCGCTACCGCACTCGTCCTCCGTTCAGCGACCCGGTCTGGGGACCAAAGTCATTGCTGAAACGAACAATCAGAGACTCAACGTTACAACACTCCAATTGATATTAAAGGCATAACGAAATGCGATTCTTTTCCGCAAGTTTAGTGGCAGTCTGCGTCATCCTCCCTTCCGTAGCTCAGGCCGATTTGGTTTTGAGCTTCGGCTCCGTTGAAGAGAATGTCGCGGTCGGACAAACCTTTTCCGTCGACATTATCGCTACTCAAACGGACAACGGAAATCTGATACCTGGCGGCGATATTCGCAGCGGGCAAGACGGCCTGTTTTTCGCCGGGATGCGTCTAGTAAGCAGCCGGCCGACCGTGGCCTCAAGTATGCTTGTCACGGTCGGACCAAGTTTTAGTGATAGTATCATCACACCCAGCACTGAAACCGAATTGTTTATCGAGAGCGCGTTAGTGAACAATTTCATTCCTGCGTTCGCTCTCAACACGGATCCAACTTCGCTCATTCTCGGCACGTATAGTTTCACCGGCCTGTCTTCAGGGTCGACGATGCTGACACTCGTAGATCCGAACCCTTTCGATGATTGGGTTTTTGGCAATGATGCTGGAGAAAATGACGCCGCAGTTTTTGCGGGTGCGGGGTCTCTCACCATCAACGTTTCAGCGGTTCCGGAGCCAAGCTCGTTCGTCCTTGTGAGTTGCGTTGCGGGACTTGCGATCTGGCGCAGACGACACCGAGCCTAACTCGAGTGAGTTACGCAAATGATTCTGCTTTCGGAACGAGTCGCACGTTGCGTCCTACCGCGCATCGGGATACCGAATTCCGCGACTTCGTTGGGTTCGAAAGAGTGAACCGCGAAGGCCATGGCTAGACCGAACCGACCTTGGTTCGTTGGCCCGTTCGGATGCTTTCGTAGATCGCTTCGACGGCCAATAGATCTCTCAATCCTTCCTCGCCTGAGACCGTGCTTTGGCGGTCCTCGAGAATGCACTTCGCAAAGGCGTCCATTTCGGCGGCGAACTGATCGACGTTTTCAAACTCGATCGGTCCCGCCGAACTCTTTCCCTTGATGCCGCCATAACCGAAAGCGGGATCCAGACCGAAGGAACCCTTTTCGCCGTAGGCATTGAAACGATTGATTCCGTTGAAGGCGTAGGACGTGCTGCAATAGCACATCACGCCGCTGGGCATTTTCATCGCCCACGTGATCGTCTCATCAACCTCTGCGAACTTTTTCATGTCGGTTTTGGTTTCTTGAGCCGTGATTTCGGCGGGCTCCTCGCCGGTCAAATAGCGACACGCCTGCAACGCATAGACCCCCACGTCCATCATCGCTCCGCCGCCGGCCAAATCGCCCTTCAAACGCCATTGATTGGGGTCCCCGATCTTGAATCCAAAACCGGCTTCGATCGCTTTGAGTTCACCGAACTTTTCGCTTCGCGCCAACTCGATACAGTGCTGGTGGTGGGGTTCAAAATGACATCGATAACCGATGGCAAGCTTACGATCCGCGGTGTTACAGGCGTCGATCATAGCGCGGCAATCGTCGCTGTTGTTCGCCATCGGTTTTTCGCACAGCACATGCTTGCCCGCTTGAGCGCCGCGAACGGTGAACTCTTTGTGCATTCCGTTGGGTAACACGATGTAGACCACATCGATGTCTCCGTTTTCGGCCAGCTTGTCGAAGTTTTCGTAGTTATAGATGTTCTGTTTTGCGATCCCGTACTTGTCCGCCCACACTTTCTCTTTCGACGGCGTTCCGGTGACCACGCCCACCAACTTGGCGTGCTTCGTTTTTTGCAGAGCCGGTGCGATTTGGTTGGTCGCGAGCGACCCCAAACCGACGAGCGCGAAGTTGACGGTTGTCTTCGGATCGGCTGCGGACGATTGATGCACGCCGAACGTTGCCGCGGCGGCCAAGGCGGAGGTGGTACCGATAAATTGACGACGATCGATGGTCATGATGGGATGTTCAAAAGAGGGTAGGGAACCAACACGTAGTGGAACGCAGCCGGGATGTGAATTCGCAAATTGCAGAAGCGGAAAAACAAGTGCGTCTACCGATCAGCAACATCTTTGGACGTTTTCGAGCGATCGTCCGGGCGAAGTTTGGCGAGCGGTTTTTCGTTAACGGTTCCCGGTACCAGCCACGGGCCGCGGCTGTGTTCGCGGATCAGCCGCATCAGTTCTTCATTGTCGATGGCTTCGACTTCGAGCAAACGCTGTGTCACGGCTTCGAGGACGTCGCGACGCTGTTCCAAAATTTCGCGAGTCTGGGCCAGTGCGTCGTCGATGATGCGTGTGACTTCTTTGTCGATCAACTTGGCCATCTCCTCGCTGTGCGCGGATTGATAACTTTCGCCACCGCCGGCCAAGAATGCCGACCGATTACTGCGACGCAGGTTGACGCGACCGAGCCGGCTCATGCCGTAGTCCATCACCATGCTGCGGGCGATTTCGGTGCATCGTTCAAGATCGTTCTGAGCACCGGTGCTGATGTCTTGAAACGTCATCTCTTCGGTCAACGTGCCGGCCAACAACACTTTCATGTTGCTTTCCAATTCGGTCTTGGTCATCAGATAGCGTTCCGATTCGGGACGCTGCATCGTGTAACCCAGCGCCGCCAATCCTCGCGGGATGATGCTGACTTTGTGAACCGGATCGGTATTTGGCAAGGCCGCTGCGACGATCGCGTGTCCGGCTTCGTGATAGGCGACGCGGATTTTTTCATCCTCGTTCATCACGCGGTTCTTCTTTTCCAGTCCGGCCGTGACACGTTCGACTGCGTCATTGAATTGATCGGTACCGACGGTGTTCTTTTCGGCTCGCGCGGCCAACAACGCCGCTTCGTTGACCAAGTTGGCTAAGTCGGCCCCGACGAAACCAGGCGTGATCGACGCGATTTCTTTCAAGTCGACCTTTTCGTCCAATTTGACGTTCTTGACGTGGACTTTCAAAATCGCTTCACGACCACCAACATCGGGCCGATCGACCAAAACGTGACGATCGAAACGACCGGGGCGAAGCAGTGCCGGATCGAGCGTTTCGGGACGGTTGGTTGCCGCGATGACGATGACGCCCGAGTTGGAAACGAATCCGTCCATTTCGACCAACAAAGCGTTGAGCGTCTGTTCGCGTTCGTCATGACCGCCGACGGTCGATCCGCTTCGGCTTTTGCCCAACGCATCCAGTTCGTCAATGAAGATGATGCAAGGGGCGCGGTTGGTGGCTTGTTGAAACATGTCACGCACGCGAGCGGCACCGACGCCAACGTACATTTCGACAAAGTCGCTGCCCGAAAGACTGAAGAACGGCACACCGGCCTCGCCTGCGATCGCTTTGGCAAGCAACGTCTTGCCCGTTCCGGGCGGTCCGACCAACAACACACCTTTGGGGATGCGTCCGCCGAGGGCTTGGTACTTGTCGCTGTTTTTGAGGAAGTCGACGATCTCGCGGACTTCTTCGACCGCTTCGTCGATGCCGGCGGCGTCGTCGAACGTCAACGCGAGTTCTTCCTGGCTATAGAGTTTGCCTCGGCTGCGCGAGAACGACATCGGTGAACCGACGCCGCCGATCCGTCGCAGCATCATGATGCCCAAGCAAACCAGAATGCCGATCATCAACAACTCTGGCCAATGGTCTTGCAACAATCGACTCGGTCGGGCGTTGTCCCACGTCACGCCTGCCGCATCGAGATAGGCGACCAACCGTTCATGTTCGGCTTCGTTGTACGTGTCACGTATGGTTTGAAATTCGACTTGCTTAAACGATTCTTTCGACGTTTTTCCATCGCTGCCCAGCGAGCGATACATGACCGTGCCGGTGATAGATTCGTCCGAGACTTGGATGTTTTGCGGATCGGTGTACTCGATCTTGATGTCGGGATTTTTTGTCGATGTCACGACCAAAATTGGCGTTCTGGATTGACTCGATTCGAACACCGACGTGCTTGCGACGTCCAGCTGTGGTGATTGGCTGTTGGCCGAATTCGGCTGCGCGCCATTCACCGGTTCTTCACCCGACATGGCGACGTCTACAAGGTCTTCGGCGGTAATTGGCGTGGCGACGGGTTTGGCGACATCGCTGGCGACTGCATCGGCGTTGGACGCTTCAGCCCGTGCATCCGCAGTCATTTTTAACAGCGCCATCAGATCGGGGTATCGTAGGCGTCGGTCGTTGCTTCCGAACAAAAATGCGCTGACCAAGACAGCTGCGGTGACCAGTACCAGAACCAGCCAGACGTTTCCGCCCGACTTGGGATCGTTGCCGCGTTGTGAGTTGTCGCTCATGGGCTATCGAATACCGCTTTTCCGAAGTGAAGGATTTTGAAATGCTAGACGGCCGCCTGGGAAGTGAATCTTACTCCAATTCGGGCTGTTGACGAATGTTGGTTGCTGGGAAGCCAATTCAATGCGAAAGCTGGGAACCGGGTCGTCACGTAGGTCGGGATCGACCATCATGGCGCTCCGCCGGGTGTCGCAAAACGCTTGGACACCCACCCCCTTATCTTCGTTTGCCCCTTCGTGACCTATGGCTTCCACCGAAAACCACCGCGAAAGGGAACCGATCAACGAAGTCGATGCCAATCGGACGCTGAACGTTGCCGTGTTTGGGGCCACTGGCAGCATTGGTACGGCAACCGCCGAAGTCATCGCCCACCTGAACCGCGTCGACACACAGTTAAAATGGCGAATGTGGGCAGCATCGGGGCACCGCAATCTCGAACGTTTGGCCCAAATCGTGTCCGCCGCGGACCCAGCCCCGCATCGAGCGGTGCTATCTGACCCCACCTTCGCAGACTCCGACCGTGCCCGGCAAATTGCCACGGTCCGGCCTGGGATGTCGATCACGTATGGTCCCGATGCGTTGGTCGAAGTGGCCCAGTCGCCCGAGGTGGACATCGTGGTCGCGGCAATCGTGGGCCGAGCGGGACTCGAAAGTACCCTGGCGGCCGTCGAAGCGGGTAAGCGGGTGGCACTTGCCAATAAAGAAACGTTGGTGGTGGCCGGACCTTTGGTTCGCCGAGCCATGGTGGCCAGCGGCGCCGAAATCTTGCCCGTCGATAGCGAACATTCGGCGATCTTTCAGTGCATGGGCACATCCGCCTCGCCCAGCACCACCCAGCCACCGCCGAAACCCAAAAAACTGATCCTGACGGCCAGCGGCGGCCCCTTTCGCACCTGGACAAAAGAACAGATGCAAGCCGCCACGGTCGAATCGGCTTTGGCCCATCCGACCTGGAATATGGGTGCCAAAATCAGCATCGATTCAGCGACGATGATGAACAAATCGCTGGAAATCATCGAGGCGCGCTGGCTGTTCGATCTGCCCGCCGACGCCATCGAAGTGGTGGTTCACCCCCAGTCGATCATCCACTCGATGGTCGAATTCGACGACGGCTCGGTGATTGCCCAGATGAGTCCTCCGGATATGAAGTTGCCGATTCAGTACGCGTTGACGTACCCTCGAAGACTGGAATGCGAGTCGCCGGGGCTGGATCGCAGCCGACGATGGGATTTGAGCCTGGAAGTCGCCGACCACGACCGTTTTCCGGGTTTGGCGTTAGGATTTGAGGTGGCGGCGGCCGGCGGCACGGCCGGCGCGGTGGTCAACGCGGCAAACGAAGAAGCGGTCGGCCTGTTCCTAAACGGTCAAATTCGGTTTACTGACATCGTTTCGGGATGCCGCGATGTATTCCAGAACCACACTCACGAATCTGATCCGCCGCTGAGCCGGTTGTTGGAGCTGGACATCTGGGCCCGGAAAGAAACCCGAAACCGTTTTCAACTGTAATCATCAAGATACGCGCTTCCGCGACGAACAATAAAAACCTACTAGGCACGATAGAAGATGTTGATTGACTCGATCGCGGTTACCCCCTCATTCATCATGAATTCGATTTCGATGTTGGCGACTTTCCTGCTCGCAGCAACCGATGAACCCGGATTCATCGAAGCGTTGTTGACCAACATCATGCTTTGGGGACGCGTCGCGCTGGGAATCGGCTTGGTGATTTTTGTTCACGAGTTGGGTCACTTTGTCGCCGCCAAATCGTTCGGCGTGAAATGCGAAAAGTTCTACGTCGGATTCGACGTGCCGATCAAAATCGGCCCGATCAAGTTTCCGCGCACGTTGGGCAAATTCACTTACGGTGAAACGGAATATGGCATCGGCATCATCCCGCTTGGCGGATACGTGAAGATGCTGGGCCAGGATGACGACCCTCGTAAGTTAGAAGAAGAGAACAAACGCATCACCGTTGATAGCGACGCGGTCGACCAACCGACGTTGGATCCGCGAAGCTTCCCCGCCAAACCAGTTTGGCAACGCATGATCATCATCAGCGCCGGTGTCGTTGTGAACGTCATCACCGGTGTCCTATTCGCGGCGCTGGCATTCGGATTTGGTGTCACGTACAGCCCCGCCATCGTGGGCGGCGTCACGCCCGGCGGCCCCGCTTGGCAAGCCGGAATCGAACCGGGTGGCAAAGTGATTTCGATCGGATCGTTGCAAGACGACAAAATGCACTTCCGTGAAATGCGGATGGAGATCCTGACGCAGGGCTTTGAAAAGCCCGATCAACCGCTGGACGTTGCGATCCAGTACGACGACGGTGTCCGCAATTTCCAATTGCTGCCTGAGTCCGTTCCACAGAACACCGATTACCGAATGATCGGGGTGGCGATCCCCGAATCGGTGACGTTGGACAAGTCGACATATGCACGGCCGGAGAGTATCGCCGCCGAAGTACTGACCGACGCCGATGCGGGCGCAACCATCACCGCATTTAACGGCACGCCCATCGACGAGAGCTCGATCGTGCCCGGAACCAACTTTTTCGACTACTTGTATACGCACCCGTCCGAGTCGATCGAATTGACTTTAATGCGGGCAGACAACAGCGAAACCAAAGTGACCTTGCCACCACAGACGGCAAAGTCGATCGGGATCCGGTACGCCGTTGGTCCAGTTGTTGCGTTGGTCAAGGGAGGCCCGGCTGAACGCGCCGGAATGAAGATCGGTGACGTGATCGAATCGGTCGATGACAACAAATCGATCGACGCCTACAGCCTGCCGACTCAATTGGTCGGTCGTGATCGCCCCGTTACGCTGATTGTCCGCAGAGGACCTGATGATGCACCGGAGCAGGTGTCCATCGAAATCACGCCTGTTCGTTCGCCGCAAACATTGTCACCGACCGCGGTTTTGTCTGGCGACATCGGCATCAACGTCCTGGGATTTGCGTACAAACCGATGCCCGTTGTCGCGGCAGTCTCCGCCGCACCCGCGGGAGCAACGGACGAAGCTGGCATGGAACCGCTGCAATTGGGCGACAAATTGCAAGAAGTTCGCTTGGTGATCGAAGATTCCGAGTTGCCCCAGTGGTTACAAGACGAACGTTACGAACCCGTGTTGACCGCAATGCGTGAGGGACAAGAGTTTTCTTCGTCGACATCGTTGAACACGTTCATCGACACGCTGCAATACTTGCCAATCGGCGCAAAAGTAGAAGTCAAAGCGACGCGTGGCGCCGATGGTAAGATCATCTCGTCGATGTTGGCGGTCCAACAGGACGATCGATATGTATTCGATCGCGGCTTGGTCTTCCCGCCTCGGGAAGCCGTCCACAAAGCCGAATCGATCGGCGATGCATTGTCGCTGGGCTTGCGAGAAGGTCAGCGCCGACTCCAGGACGTCGTCCGGTTTTTAAAAATGCTGCCACAGGGACGCATCGGGTTGAAACACGTCGGTGGCCCCTTGGCAATCGTCGGCATGGCCAAGAGCGAAGCGGAACGTGGCATCTCGCCACAACTGATGTTCTTGACGATGTTGAGCATGAACTTGGCGATTCTAAACTTTTTACCCATTCCCGCACTCGATGGCGGACACATGATGTTTCTGTTGTACGAATTGATCGTCGGCAAACGTGCGAATGAGCAACTGGAATTTCGGCTCACGATCGCCGGTCTGCTATCGCTGTTGGCGTTGATGGTGGTCGTGTTCGCGAACGATTTGTTCCGGGCACTGAATTAACGGCTTGTCAGCACTGCGATTTTCGGGCCACGAAGCTCATCTAGAGTTCCGGCGTTCCAACTTGTCGATGATGGGTTTCATCGCATCCAATTCGGTGTAGTACATCGCTGCCGGATCGATGCCTTTGTGGGCGAGCCATTCGATGCGATCGTTAACGACCGGGCGTTCGGCGATCCAGGGTAGGACCGCCAGCCATAGGATGGCGATCGCGGCCAGCGATGCACACAGCATCATTACCGGGCGACGATTCTGTTGGTCAGTGGTCATGGCAGACAACGTTCATGGCAGGTACTGATCGATTTGGTCCTTGAAGACGACGCGGAACATCAGCCACGCCATCGCCAAGGTTAACACCAAGTTGAGCGTTTGCCCGCAGGCGTACAACACCAACGGCTTGCCGCCCTTCAAGTATGGGGCAAGTTCGCGAAAGTTCGTCTGTAACCCAATGCTGACGAACGCCAAACAGAATAGCCAACCGCGAATCGTTTTCGTCGATCCGCCGATGGTCGCGTCAACCAACTCGGGACCGCCGGCCAAGTTGCTGTACAGAATCGAAAACACGACGGACGCCGCCACAAAGCCGAGTACGAACTTGGGAAATCGATACCATATTTCCATCGCGTTCGGTCTTGCGCCGGATGCATCTTTTTCGACGCACGTGACCCAATAGATCGCGACACCGAAAGCGGTCACACCGATCAGAATGTTCTGGATCATCTTGACCGTTGCCGCCACTTCGAGCGCCCGGTCACCCAGCACCGCACCTGCCGCGGCAACGGCGCCGGTTGCGTCGATCGTTCCACCCAACCAGGCGCCGCCGAGGACTTCGTCCATGCCGACCGCTTTGATGAAGGCGGGCATCACGATCATCATGATGACGGTGAAGGACAGTGACATTCCGATCGCGAGTGACAGCTCTTCTTTTTTGGCTTTGCAGGCCGCCGCGGTTGCGATTGCCGCCGATACGCCACACACCGACATATCGGCCGAGATCACCATGTTGAGTGACGGTGATTGGATTTTCAGTACCTTTTGTCCGAAGATGAACGTGCTGATCAAAACGATCGGCGTGACCACCCAGGCGACGAAGATGCCCGGCAACCCGAGCACCAGCAAACGGCTCATCAAGACTTCGGCGCCCAACAGCACCAATCCAGTCTTGATATAGAACTCCGTCTGCACCGCGGGCTCCAAAAACTTAGGCATCCCGATCGTGTTGCTGATGATCAACCCGACCAACAATGCCCATAACGCGTATTCGAGGTTATAGGCTTTGACAACACTCTGACCCGACAAGACGTACGCGAACGTCGCCAACAGAAATACAACCGGAAAAGCCGCGATGAATCTCCCCGCCGACTTTCCTCGCGCCGCCATCGCTGCGGCGAACAGAATACCAATGACCAAAAACGACCCCAAAGTTCCGATCAATGCGCCGGCGCCGATCGCATCGAGTGGATTCTGTTTCCACGAACCCGGTTTACCGAACCAGTCACCCAGCGGATGCGACAGTTCGATTGCACTGCCCGCGGAAACAAGATTGTTCCAATCCGACGGGCGACCCAACCAAACCGCCGCAAACGAAACTGCCAACAGAAAACCGCCGCACCAAATCGCCCACCAATCTTCGGACGTCGTCATCTCTGACAAAGTGCTTCGACGTGGCGGTACGGATGCAGTTTCGTCTTGAGACATCAATCGACTCGGTCCAATGGAGGTGGGCGGGTGTAGCGGAGGGAAAAGAGTTTTAGATGCACGTTTCCGGAAAGCCAAGCCAGGCTATTCGACGTCGAAAAAAAACGGCTTGCATTCAACGGGCTGTGGCGTTTCCGAAAACTCTTCGATGATCAAGAACTGGCCCGTCGGGACATCATGAAACGTTTGATGTGTCCCGGAAGCCGGCCAATCGATTTCGATCGTGTCGATCACTTTGGCTTTGCCGACGCCGATGTCTTGTCGCAGCGGATTGCCGCCGAAACTGCTGCCGGTGTTGACCCACCGATGAATGTGGCGAGTTTCGCCGTCGTCTCTGAAGCTCAAATGAATGTGAGCACCGACCGCCGAACGAATGGACTGTTTACCAACCAACCGCAGCTTGATCCATTCGTTACCGAAACCCGGATTCATGAACAGAGCGTTTCGAAACGCATCGCCGGTATACGCACCACCCAATTCAGTGAACACGTCTTGATCGCCGTCGTGATCGAAGTCAGCAAAGGCGACCGCGTGACCTTTTTGAAGGTGCGAAAAACCGCCCGGGATCGACACGTCGGTAAACCGCTTTCCACCGCGATTGTGATACATCACGTTGGGCATCAATCCCTCGAAACCGGGATAGCCGGTCCCCAAATAGAAGTCCAAGAAACCGTCGTTGTCCAAGTCGCCGTAGTTGGATCCCATCGTGACGGTGATGTTGCCCAGGCCGACGTCGCGCGTCACATCGGTAAATCCGCCCGCGCCGTCGCCTTGGTAAAGTGCGTCCGGCGGCGCTTCGCTAGGCAAGCCGAAATAGTCCAGCGCAACAAACTCAATGCCCTCTTGGTAATGAGGCGCGAACAGGTCTAGCTTTCCGTCGTTGTTGAAGTCCCAAAACCACGCCGAAAAACTTGGCAATGGCCCCGCCACACCAGCCGACTTGGTCACATCCGTGAATCGCCCGTCGCCGTCGTTGTGGTACAGCACATTGGGTTGGGTGTTGTTGGACACGTACAAATCGGGCAGCCCGTCCGCGTCGTAGTCACCCCACGCAACGCCTTTCGTGAAGTCGCGATTATCGACACCGGCCGCCTTGGCGATGTCGACGAAGTGACCGTCGCCGTCGTTTTGGAAAAGTTGGTTGGCGTGCAGTTCGTTTCCGATGTAAACGTCAAGATCGCCGTCGTTGTCAAAGTCGCTCCACGCAGCCGTTTGCGTCGGATAGTTTTCGTCGGCCAAACCAGCTTCGACGGTCACGTCGTCGAATCGGCCGGTGCCGTCGTTGCGAAGCAGTGAATTGGGATGTCGACCCGAATCCCGAAGCCATGCACCGCGTAGGACCAGGATGTCGACGTCACCGTCGCCGTCGTAGTCGGCTTGGTTGATATTCAACCCGCCGAAGATACCAACAAGATTCGCTTGCTCAGTCGTTTCCTTGAATTCCCCGTTGCCCATGTTTTGGAACATGCGAAGTTGGCCGTCGGTGTTCCAACACGAAACGATGATGTCCAACCAATGGTCGCCGTTGAAGTCTTCGACCGCGACGCCACCGGCAAGCGAAAGCGTGTCGACGCCGACGGCCGTGGCGATGTTTCGGAATCGAGGAAAATCGGGTTCGTCCGATACCAACCGATCCGCCGGAATCCGAAACCGCTCGGGAACACCATCGGGATATGTCCCCAACGTCATGTGGGCCACGCACAATAGCCATCGGCACGCGACATCGTTGGGAGCAAGTTCCAACGCGGCATTCAAGTTCTCAATCGCAATCGTCGCGCCTTCGGTTTGCAAGTGAACGCCCTTGCCGCGAATCGGAAACAAGCATCCTTCGCCTTCCTGGCAGAACACACAGTTCTCGTTCTCTGCTTTTCGCATCGCTGCGAGAGCTTTGGCAAAGTAGATTGCCGTTTGCAGATCGTTCGGCACACCCGATGGCGTTTTCTCGGCGAACTCGATCAACATCGGATCGGTTAGCGCCAGTGTTGCCAGCGCCGCATCGGCTTCCCCAGTCAACGTTTGCTCGGACCCCAGTTCAAACAGGCTTTGCAGTCGCCCGAAGAAGTCGCCATCCTTGGTCGAAGCATCCACTCGTTTCGCTGCTGCACGCTTGGCGCTGTCGCCGAAATACTCCAAGTCTGCAACTTTTTCGTGCAGCCGAGCCAACCGTTTCACCATCGCCGCGTGTCCCGGTTCGGGGCCGGCGGTGTTCTTGGGCGGCGTGATGATCGGGGCCGGCTTAGATTTCCTTTCCGCCACCGGATCATCGGTGTTGGACCGACGCTGGTTGTCTTTCGACGAACAACCGTTTGCGGACGCGACCAACAATGCAAACGCAAGGATGCAAAGGGCTCGGACCACAAAGGAGCGTCGAACGAAGATAATAGTTTGCATTAAAAAAACCGTTTGATCCGATCCAATCTGATCTAAGGAACACGAGCCACCAGACCCTTTCATGATAACCGCCGCCAAGTGAACGCGGTGGACGGATCGGACCGACGGTGGTTGCTACCGATGCTGAGACGGTGCATCGTCTACTTGATCAGTGCTTTCTTCTTAGGCTGTTTTTTATTCGGAGCATCGGACGCTTCGGGTCGGGCAGATGATTTCGCGTCGGCCGGTCGCAGCATCGTTGCGGTCGGACGTCGGTTCGCATTGATTTCGGCAACGTGCCCGTCGTATGCCGCTTGCAAACGATCGATCACTTCGGGATGCATCACCGCGACGTTCTTGGTTTCACCGATATCCGCGACGGTGTCGTAGAGCTGCACTGGCACGGCAGTTGAATCGGGCGTTGGCTTGCCTCGGTTCGATCCCTTGCCCTGCTTGGATCCCTTGCCTTCGGGCCAAGGATAGAACTTCCACTTGCCGCTGCGAACGGTCCCCGGTCCATGCATCAACACGTACGCTTCGTGGGGGCTGACGGCGTTGCTCTGTCCGCTGATCAACGGCCAAATGTTCTTGCCGTCGATCTTGCTGGTTGGCGGTTTGCCGCCGCAAAGTTTTGCAAACGTCGGCATCAGGTCGATCGACGCGGCCACTTCGCGACAAACCGATCCCGCGGGAATCTTGCTGGGCCACCACATCACGGTGGGCTCACGAATGCCGCCGTCATAGACGCTCGCTTTCTTGCCTCGCAGGGGCACCGACGATCCGACGGCCGCACCATTGTCGCTTGTAAAGACGACCAGTGTGTTCTCGGCGATCCCAGCTTGCTTGAGCGTCTTCACGATTTCGCCAACGGACCAATCCACTTCTTCGATGGCGTTGGTGATCGGTTCTTTGTCTGGATTGTCAAAGGCTTTGGAAACCGCCAGCGGGCGATGCACCATCGTATGGGGCAGATACAGAAAGAACGGCGAGCCTTTGTTCTCGTTGATGAAGCGAATCGATTCTTCGGTGTAACGCTTCGTGATCGTCGTTTGATCCGCAGGATATTCGACGACTTCTTCGCCGCGAAGAATGGGCACTTCGTTCTTGATCTTTTTACCGGCTTTCAAATCCGCAAGCGTGACGCCGCTGCGAAGCGTGATGTCGTCGGCCAATTTGTTGGCGGGATCGATCCACATGTCGTTGCTGTAGGGGATGCCCCAGTAATATTCGAAACCTTGGTACGTCGGCAAACACGGCGGCAGGTGCCCAAGATGCCACTTGCCGATGCACGCGGTGCGATAGCCGGCGTCCTTGAACATATCGGCAAGCGTGACTTCGTCCGGATGCAGTCCCTTGTCGCTATGAGGAAACAGCACCGGGTTCATGCCGAGTCGTTGGTAGTGACAACCGGTCAACAGTGACGTTCGTGACCCGGAACAAACGGCACATCCGACGTAGAAGTCGGTGAACTTCATTCCCTCGTTTGCCAGTTGATCGAGGTTCGGCGTTTGCGGAATGATCGCGCCGTTGAAACCGACGTCTCCGTATCCCATGTCGTCAATGAAGATGACGATGACGTTGGGACGAGCAGCGTCTTGCCCACTCGCCCGTGCACCACCGGTGATCAGCGCTGCGAGAATGATCAGTAACAGCAGTTTCGACAGGTGCGTCATCGTCGGGCTTTGGCGTGCGTTGGGAAGGTGAATCGGGTGGACCAATGCCGCCATCCTAACTCATCCGCCAGCGAAGAACCCGGGTCGGTGCCGGTGACGCGTCGGCACAGACGCCTAGTAGCGAGGCACTGTGGGATCGACTTGTTCGCTCCAGTCGTCGATACCACCGGCCAGGTTTTGCACTCGCGTGAAGCCGGCGGCTTGCAGGACTCGCGTCACATGCAGACTGCGACCCCCGTGGTGACACTGGACGACGATGTGGTCGTCCTTATGCGGTTGCAGCTCTTCCATTCGCTGGGGCAACTCGCTCATCGGCAGCAATCGGCTGCCATCGATTTTCGCAAAGTCATATTCATCTTGCTCACGAACATCGAGCAACAAAAATTCGTCGCCACGTTGCTTCATCGCTGCCAAGGTGGCGACGTCGATTTCCAGCGGCAGGTCGGCGGGTTGGTTCATGATTGTTCCTAAAGACGACAATTCAGAATCGGAGTTTCGATGATCGCCGATGCACCCTCGGCCTCGAGTGCTTCCATCGTGTCGATGATATCTTTGCGACGGACCATCACTCGGACACTGCACCACTTAGGGTCTTCCAACGAATTGATCGTCGGCGAATCGTATCCCGGTGTGATTTTTTCGCATTGCGCTAACTTGCTTCGCGGCACGTTGTATTCAAGCGACGAATAATCGCGAGCGATGACCACGCCTTCGAGTCGACGGACAACACGATCGGCAGTTTCAGGATCGTGACCACGACCGTTTTGAATCAGCACCGTTTCATAGTGACCGATGTCTTCGAGGACTCGCAAACGATTGGCCGCCAGCGTGCTGCCCGTTTCGACCAAGTCGACGATCGCATCGGCGACGCCCAGCTGGATCATGACCTCGACGCTGCCCGAAAGTGCGACCAAATGCGCGGTCGCACTGTGCGCGGCCAAGTACGTACGCGTCACCGTTGGAAAACTGGTCGCGATGCGTTTCTTGTCCAGATCGGCGGCCGATCGATAGTCGGAATCATCGGGCACACAGATCGCTAAGCGACAACGGCCGACACCGAGCTTCATGCGCGTTTTGACATCGCAGGCCGCTTCTTCGACCAAGTCGCTACCCGTGATACCCATATCGATGGCACCTTCGTTGCACAACGTCGGGATGTCGTCGGTGCGCAAGAAAATGATGTCGATCGGCAAACCGCTGACGCGCGCGAACAACCCGCGTGATTGGCGACGAAAACTTAATCCGGCCGCTTCCAACAACTCGCTTGCTACTTCACTGAGCCGCCCTTTGCTGGGGATGCCGATTCGCAAATTTCGCTGAGAGCCCATCGTACTGTTTGATTCCGTCTAAGTTGTTTCGTGATTATTGGCGGGTCGATTGGCTTTCTCGACGAGCCCGGACGTGCCTTCGCGGCGAGCCAGTTCGGCCGCGACTTCGCCCACGTCAACGCCGCGCCACGCCATCAAGACCATCGCGTGATAGATCAGGTCGCCGGCTTCGTAAACAAAGTGGGCCCGTCCTTCATCGCCCGCTTCGTCGGCCGCTTCGATCATTTCGTCGGCTTCTTCGCGGATCTTCCCACCGATTTTGGCGGGTCCACCGTCGAGCAACTTGGTCGTGTACGAACCGGCCGGACGCGTTTGGGATCGCTCGGCCAGCGTTTCCATCAACCGAACGAGCGGATCAAGTGGGTGCGGATTGGGCGGGGAAGACATCGATTTTCCTGCAAGCTTTCGAGCTAACGTTAGCCCACAAGTTAAACCGACCGTTCAGAAAGGAATAGGACAGTGGGCGGCTGGGCTTCTTTTGTGCTTTCCTTCGGGTAACTTGGCGTGTCTGAATCGTCACTTGGTCTCCGCCCGAAACACCCCAAACTTGCTTTCCCCATGATCACCATCGTTGACTACCAGATGGGCAATCTCCGCAGCGTTCAAAAGGCGATCGAACGGGTCGGCGGCGAGGCCCGGATCAGTTCGGATCCGCGAGAGATCGCAACGGCTGAAAAGCTGGTTTTGCCGGGGGTGGGGGCGTTTGGCGATGCGATGACCGAACTGCGGCGACGGGATCTGGTGACGGCGATCGCCGATTTTGTCGCCACGGAACGGCCGTTTTTGGGCATCTGTCTGGGGCTGCAACTGCTGTTTGAACGGGGTTTTGAACACGGCGAACACGAAGGGCTGGGGATCTTGGGAGGCGACGTCGTTCGATTCGAGTTGCCGCGGACGATGAAAGTGCCCCACATGGGCTGGAACACGATTACCAAGACGACCCAAGGCCCGATCCTGGACGAAATTGCCGATGGCAGCCACTTTTACTTCGTCCACTCGTATTTCGTTCGTCCCACAGACCCGTCGATCGTTGCCATGACGTGCGATTACGGTGGCTCGTTTTGTGCCGCCGTCCGCCGCGGCAACCTGATGGCAACTCAGTTTCACCCCGAAAAAAGCCAAGCCGATGGGCTGAAACTGTTGGCCGCCTTCAACAAGATTGCGGCCACCACCGAAGGTTCAATTCAATGAGTGCGACCGAGAACAAACCCGCCAACGTTTCGATGACCACGCCGGATGGGCGAATGAGTGTTGAGTTTCGGTGGATCCGCGACCGATTCGTTCATCGCGTTTTCGTCGACGAAATCGAGGTCGGCCACAGCACCGACGGCGACGGAGAGATGGACTGGCCCCCGTCACCGCCAATCCAGCAGCTATCGCTGGAAAACATCGGCGGAAAGCCAGCAATCCTGGGCGTCGGAGCGGCCGGGCGAGGACATTGGTCGATCAGCGTCGAAGCCCTCGATTCGCTCGAAAATCCAGGCCTGAAGTTCGACTTGGCCTGCCGTTGCCCGGGCGAAGCGGGGTTGCTGGCGAGCACCTATCGATTGACCGGCGACGTGACACTCAGCGCATTACACGGTGCTATCGAGTCGCTAGCGGATGATGCGACTCGAGTGGTCGCCGAAGCGGGGAACGGCGACGCGCCGTCTGCCACACATCGATGGGCGTACTGCCTGAACACGGGCAAATCATAGACCGCCTAAGCCCCCCAGGATTCCCAAGGTTTCATTTCGGGTAAATTTCTGTCGACCCAATGGCGTCGACCCTAAGTTGTGGTGGGCACACGTTTACCGAACGTGCCAATCACAAAAGTCGACGCCTTCTTTCTAATTTGCCGCAAAAACCCCCTTTACCTATCCGGCAACTTCTCGATCCTTTCGACGCAGTTAGCCGTCGTTGCGATCTTGATGGCGACGGATCCCTATTCTTGATGTGTTGGAGAAACTCGATGCAAAAGTTCGCTTGGTTCACGGCCTTATTATTGGCCGGATGGATTTCGACGGCGGGAAGCCACACACAGGCCCAAACCACAATCGTTTCCTCACCGGTATCGTCCGGCTCCAGCTACGTTTGCCCCAAGTGTGGCAAGGTCCATCCAAGCCCCGCCTCGACAGGATTTTCGACATCCGTGTCGACGCCAACGTCGAATATCGGTCAGGTGTCGTATAACTCGCCCGCCACATCGGCACCTGTGGCGAACACCGCACCTGTGGCGAACACATCGTCATTGCGAGCGACCGGCGGAGTCCGCAACGTCTTGCCGGCGCTCAACGCACAACGATCTCGACAGGGCATCGGTGGCCTGCGATACGATGGTTCGTTGCAAGCCGTCGCCGAGCGGCGGGCACAACAGATGGCTTCGATGGGATTGAAGAGCCATCCGCCGGGGTCGTTTTCCCCGGGGACCTACGAAGGCGTGGGTTGGTCCAGTTCTTATTCGCCGTCGGGAGTGTCGGCATGCTTCACCAGCGACACCAGAATGCAGTACGCCGGTGCTGCGATGGCCACCGGACGCGACGGCGTCTACTTCGCAGTGGTGTATCGCTAAGCAGTGGTGTATCGCTAAGCAATCGTTCCTTGAAATTTGTGCAACGCGTCGGCGGTCCTTGGGTGATCGTCGTCGCGTTTCTTTTTGCCCATTCGGGATTGCGATCGGCGGCCCAATCGCCGGCCGCGCCTTCGTCTACGCCGCAGGCAACACCCGCGCCAACACCGCCGTCGATGGCAATCGACGAAGCCGGTGCAAAAGCATCCGTCCAATGGCTGGTCGATCGAGCGTTGACGGTGCTTCCACGCACATTCGATGGCGATAAAGATTGGGGCAACACAAAAAAGGTTTGGGCCGGCGTCAGCATGAAGATGGACGGTTTGAAACTGAAAACGCATCGCAAGTTTCGCGACGTCGACCATGGTCGGTGGGTTCGCTACGAAGTCACGGTGCCCCAGCCTCATGCGGATCGCAACGTTGACGTCAACGTGGACAATGTGAATCGCGTCATCGATCCGGTGACCGGCCAAGAACGTTGGAAGATCCATTCAACCGTGATCGCGCCGATGGAATTCAGCGCGCGAATTCAGCGGCACAACTTGGGCGTCAAGCTATTCAGCGTGACGGTATCGGGAAAGATGAAAGTTCGTTTGACGTCATCGGCGTCGATCGGTTTCTATCCCGACTATCGAAAGATTCCACCGGACTTGGTCATCGATCCGATCATCAACGAAGCAAAGCTTGAACTGCAATCGTTCGAAGTCGATCGGGTCAGCCATGTCGGCGGCGACGTCGCCGAAGCTTGGGGCGAGATCATGCAGGAGGTTCTGGTGGAACGATTCGTCAACAAACAGGACGAAAAGTTGGTTTCGAAACTGAACAAGTCGATCCACAAACGGCGAGACGACTTGCGAATTTCGCTATCCGATTGGATCACGATGCCGACCGGATCATCGGATAAGAAGTGACTGCACCCGCACTTCGCGACGCGATGGTAAACTGAGCGGTGCCCGTTAGATCGTTTGGCGGGTTATCAACGACCGTCCGTGAAGTCACTGCGAACCCCATGCTGCAAGAACCGAGTCACTCGCCCTACGATTTGCGATTCCGATTGCTCGGGTTTCCGATTCGAATCGCCTGGGGATTCTGGTTGATGGCGATCGTGTTTGGGTATTCGTGGGTGCAGGGACTGGACCTGATGCTGCGCGACCTCAGCCCCGGCATCATGCCGCTGTTGGCGCTCTGGACCCTGTGCATCTTCGTTTCGATTTTGATTCACGAACTGGGTCACGCTCTGGCATTTCGCCAAAACCACATCGACGCCGAAATCGTCCTTTACCACTTCGGCGGCTTGGCGATCCCACGCGGGGGTTCGCGGTACGCGACTTTGGGTCCACAACAAACGCTTTGGATTTCATTCGCCGGACCCTTGATGCAATTCGCTTCCGCGTTGATCGTGATCGCGTTGGTGAAGATGTCGGGGTTTCGTTTGGATCAATTCGACACGATCATTCGGTTGCCCGAAGGGATACTTCGCTTGATCGGGGCTAGTGAAGGCGAATCGATGATCACGCAGAGCGTTGGGTTGTACGCCCTGATCGATTTTTATCTTTTTCCGAGCGTGTTTTGGGCGATCTTAAATTTGGTTCCCGTTTTGCCGCTCGACGGAGGCCAGATCACGCGCTCGATCGTGGAGATGCGTGGCGGAACAGCACAAACAGCGCTGTGGATCAGCGTGATCGCGGCGGCGATCGTGGCGCTGTACGGATTCAGTGGCGGGCAACAGTACATGGGGATCATGTTCATGATCTTAGGCATCACCAGCTTTCAACAACTGCAACAAATGAACGGGCGTTTTTAAGGGCGCGCGTCAATCGCAAAGTCCTTCATCGCGATCCAAACAGAGACGAAAACGGATTCGATGCGCACTCACGTAGACAATTTTTTCGTGGCGCATCATCACCGACTTTGACACGCGTCGATCACAGCGCGATGCACTTGCGCATCGACGAACGGCAACACAAAAACGACTTCGCGATGAGTTTGCGTGTCGCCCGTTAACAAAATATTTTTGATGTGCAACCACTTTTTTTAAAAAAAGATGTTGCGGAATCTGGAGAAGCGCGTAAAGTTACGCGCAGTTTTTACAGGTTGAACAAAAGCCGCTGCGGTGTTGGACACCATGGCTTTGAAGTTCAATCACACCTTAACGCTCGATGGGGCGTGGCCGGTGACTTCAAGAGCTTGCTTTTGAAGTCTCGAACTCTCATCAGCGTTCATTTCTCAGCGGAGAAAAGAACATGGCCAAGAAGAAAGCAACGAAGAAGAAAGCGACCAAGAAGAAGGTCGCTAAGAAGGCAACCAAGAAGAAGGCAGTGAAGAAGGCGACGAAGAAGAAGGCAACCAAGAAGAAGGCTGCTAAGAAGAAGGCGACGAAGAAGAAAGCAACCAAGAAAAAGGCTGCTAAGAAGAAAGCTACGAAGAAAAAAGCGACCAAGAAAAAAGCAACAAAGAAGAAAGCTGCTAAGAAGCGTCGCTAAAACCGCATGACCGACGGCCTTTGGGCCCAAGGAATCGCACCTAAGCCGTACCAGAGACTTCTCTGGTACGGCTTTTTTCGTTGGGCAGCTTGGATTGCCCCGCTCAGACCGCCTCAGACCGCTCAAAATGACCGTAGTGGGCGATTCCCTACAATGTTGGCAGGCTGGCCTTTGGTGGCGCCGCGGCTGCTTTTGCCGCCAAATTTCGCACCACTGCTTTGGCGACTGCGTCGAATGGCGCACGTGCGCGTTCATCGGTATCGATCACTTCGGCCAACCGGCCTTCATCACCCGCTTTACGCAACTCGATATCGATTGGCAAACCGCCCAAGTAAGCGACGCCCAACTCTTCGGCTTTGTCGCGTGCGCCGCCACGCCCAAAGATGTCGTACGTCTTGCCACAATCGGGACAAAGAAATCCGCTCATGTTTTCAACCATCCCCAAGATCGGAATGTTGACCTTGCGGAACATGCTGATCGCTTTGACGGCGTCCAACAACGCGACTTCCTGCGGAGTACAAACGACAACGGATCCGGCCAGCGGCAACGCTTGCGAGAGTGTCAGCGCGATGTCGCCGGTTCCGGGCGGCATATCGATGATCAAGTAGTCGAGGTCACCCCAATCGGTCTCGCCGAGGAATTGATTGATCGAACCGTGCAACATCGGTCCTCGCCAAATCACCGCTTGGTCCGGTTCGATCAAGAAACCCATCGACATGACGGGCATGTCACCACATCGAATCGGTTCGATGCGTTTCGCTTCGGTGATGGCCGGACGACCGGACAATCCGAGCAAGTGCGGAATGCTGGGCCCGTAGACGTCGGCATCCATCAAGCCGACTTTCGATCCCATCCGGCGCAGCGTCAGGGCAAGCGATGCGGCAACGGTGCTTTTGCCGACGCCGCCTTTGCCGCTGCCGACTGCGATGACACTCTTGCAACGCAATCCGATCTGACCCAACCGAGCCGGCGCGCGATCGTGATGCACGGTTTGAACATCGACATCGGTACCCGGGATCGCGGCGACGATCCGCGATCGAAGTGCGTCGGCGACTTCGTCGGCGATCGGCATCGAATGCGACGTCAATCCGATCGTGATGGTGGTTGATGACGCACCCGAAACAACCACATCGCGAATTTGGTCCATGGATCCGATCGGTCGACCTGATTCTGGATCGGGATACGCTTCAATGGCCGTGCGAACGGCTTCGACGGAAAGACTGCTCATGGTGGAACGGTAGGGGGCTAGGGGGAATGTCAGTTGCGTTGACTTTCCAGTCTAGGTGCTTGGCCGGTCCTGGTAATGGGTGGCTCGTGCGAAGTAACGTCGCACCATCGGCGTGATGCCGGGCAAATCTTCGACGTTTCGCAGAATCGCCGCCACACCGAACTCCCAAAGAGCCCACTTGCCGGCCGTTGGGATCTCCCGACCCACGGCGACCTGCAGCACGGTGGGGGAAGCGATGGAAAGCTGAGCGATTCGATCGCAGGCCACCACCAAATGGTCACGCTGAACTTCCCAGATCACAACTGCGGCGGTGTGCCCGACCAGCTTAACGCGAACCCGATCGGGTTGGCCAATTGCATCGACCGATTCGATCGCCAAGATCGTCGGCGGGTCGACCATCTCGCGCGCGAATTGGCGCGATGCGATCGCCCATCGATCGGGTGCCCCTTCCTTCGACGGCGACTCGCACACGATCCACGGATGGATGTGACACCGATGAACCGACAAAGAAAGATCGAACGGCTCGCTCACGACGTCTCTCGTTTCGCGTCGGTCGCGTCACTACTTTCATCCAGCTTGCGTAGCAAACGCGAACGGCTGATCCCCAGACGCCGCGCCGCTTCGGCGCGATTGCCGTCGGACGCTTCCACAGCTTCTTCGATCAATCGCAACTCGTATCGCTTGACCGCATCGTCAAGCGTGATCGTACGGGACTTCTTGTTGACTCGATCACCACCGGGTCGATACGAACGAACGGCAAGCGGCAATTGCTCGACCGCGATCGACGTGCCTGTCGCCGCGCGGATGGCATGACGTATCGCGCCGTCAAGTTCGACAAAGTTGGTCGGCCAAGGATACGTCGCCAACGCGTCCAGCGCCGCGCGGCTGATCCGTTCGGCCGCGCCTTCGCCAGCGGCCCGTCGATGATCCAGCAGCGCGGTTGCCAGCAGCGGGATGTCTTCGACGCGTCGCGACAACGGTTCGATGATGACCGAAAGCGAGCTGAGAATTTCGATCAGTCGATCGCTGATCCCACGAGACGGCGCTTCGTCTAACGTGATCGTCGGCGCAGCGCCCGAGGCTTGAACCGAGGCCGCGTCATCGGCAAGCGCGACCGGCTGGGTTCCCGAGAGCGCGAGCAGTCGAAGACGACCACCGTACGTCGTGTGCAGTTCGGCCAGACGCGACTGGGCATCCAACGGCATCTCATCCAATTGGCGCACCAACGCCGTCGCCAAAACGCTGGATGAATCCGATAAGCGATGGATCAACGGAAGCAACGTCGCGTCGAGCAACTCGGGGTCCATCAACGATCCGTCGACGATCACGATGGGTTCGGCGGGCGCGGCGAGTTGATGAATACGTGTCGCGATCGACTCACTTGCGGACCCCGGCGGGCCGAAAAAGCAAATGTCGGTTCGCGTCGCGGCGGCAACCTGCAGGCGGCGACGAAGCCGCTTGGCCGCCATCGACGCGCCGGCGGTTGCGATCGTCGTGATGGATGCGTGCCGACGACGCCATCGGTCCAGACGCTCGCGCAGTGCGGCGGCATCCTTCCATTCGGGGTCGACGTCGCGGTCTTGGAACTGGCCACCAATCGCAATCGTGATTGCTTCCGCTCCAACGCCGACGCGCACGAAGCGCACATCCAAGGGCGCAGGCTTCGACGCGATCGCTAGGGTAATCCGCAGCGACGCGGTGCCGCGCACCGACAAACCCGGTGGCGGCGAAAGCGAAGCAGCAAATCGATCCAACGGATCATCCGATAGCGGCGCACCGGCAACACAAAGACGACCGACAAGCGGTTCGACATCGCATTGCATCCAAGAGGCAGCGCCGGCCGACAAATAAGCCAGCCGTCCGTCTGATCCAATCACCCACACCGGCGCATCCGATGAATCGAGGAGTCGACCAAGGATGCGTATTTTTGTGCCGGTGTTCATGCCACCAGTTTAAAACACGTCAAGGATGAATTGGTGGCCGGAGTGAAACCGACGATTGCTGGGGTAGGGGTTGTGCCACTTTTTGTTGTAGACCGGGATCCGCATTTCTTGCGGATAGCGGTGGTACATATCGTCACTGCTACGAAAGTACTCTTGCCCATAGAAGTTTTGGGGATAGTAAACGTAGGGATAGTGATAAAAGCGGTTCCAGTCGCGTGTGTCGGCTTGGCCGCCCCAATTTTGGCCGTAAGCCCGTTGGTCGGCGGATGCGATATCTGAAGTAGCGACGTAGCTTCCAAGCAGCGCCGCGGCGATCAATAGATGGCGAAGCATCAGGGCGTCCCCCCTCGAGACGTGCGAACGCGTCAATGTCGCGTCCACGTTGATTTCTTGCTGTTTTGCAGTTTTGCGCCGCTTTAACAGGGCCATGCTTGTGACCCTTCTCCGGCTTACCGTCACTATCGGCACGCCCGGCACGCCCGGTTGAGTCGTTCAGGACCAGATTTCGCCTAGAATCGTCAGAACCCTTCCATCTGCGCGATCTTCGGCACGCCGGTGACCAGTTTTTTGGTCCGACGACCTTCGGCACGGAAAGAAGTTGCGGAACAGACTTCTCAACCAGAGCAGTTGGCACCTATGATTCATTTTGTCGGGCCTCTGCGTCCGTCTCGCGTTTGACTGTTCGATCTTTGGATGCCTCATGATTTCCTCGCCCTGCCGTCCTCGCCTCCGTACGATCGCCACGATTGCGTTTGCCGTTTGGTTGGTCGCCGGACCGTCGGCCATGAAGACGGCGCTGGCTTGCCCTTTCTGTAACGCAGTTTCACAGACATTGCGTCAGGAAATGGCCGCGATGGACGCCGTCGTGATCGCGACCGCAACCCAAAGCGACCTGACTCGCAACAAAGACACCGGCGAGATTTCGATGAAAGTCGACATCGTCTTGAAAGGCGACAAGTTTGTCAGCGCTGGCGATGAAGTTCGCGCCGTCTATTACGGCGACGTCAGCGTCGGTCGGCGGTTCATGCTCTCGGGCGTCGATCCGCCGAACTTGCAGTGGTCGTGCCTGCCGGTCAACGAACGCTCGGAAGCCTATGTCAAAAAGGTTGCCACGATGGATGAAGCGACGCCGATCGAGCGACTGCGGTACTACTACGACTTCCTGCAAGACGACGAATCGATGCTGTCGCGGGACGCCTACGACGAGTTCGCCATCACGCCGTACCCGGTCGTTAAAGAACTGGCGCCGGAAATGGACCACGACGCCTTGGTGTCTTGGATCAGCGATTCGGAAACGTCCACCGACCGCAAGCGGTTGTACCTGACGATGTTGGGCGCCTGCGGCAACGAAGGCGACCTTCCGATGCTGGAAAAAATGCTTCGCAGCACGCAAAAAAGCACTCGCGGGGGACTCGATGCGTTGGTCGCGTGTTACCTGACCCTCGCCGGCGAAAAAGGTTTGCCGTTGGTTGACGAACTGTTCTTGAACAACGCATCGGCACCCTACGCGGACACCTATGCGGCGATCATGGCGATTCGTTTTCATGGCACCGAAGGCGACGTGATCCCGCGCAGCGCGTTGGTGGAGTCCTTGCATCACGTGCTCGAACGAAAAGACTTGGCCGATTTGGTCATCCCCGACTTGGCCCGTTGGAGCGATTGGAGTCAGGTCGAACGACTGAAGACGCTGTTCATCGAAGCTGACCCCGACAACAATTGGGTCCGAGTTCCGGTCGTCAATTACTTGCGAGCCTGCCCGAACGAAGACGCGAAGGAAGCACTCGAAAAGTTGGAAGAAGTCGACCCGGAAAGCGTCAAACGGGCGAACACCTTCTTCTCGATCCCGGTACCGGCTCGCGACAAATCGGGCGATGGGACGTCGGTCTCGCGGCCCTCGGTGGACCAGGTGGCAAAGCAAGTCGTAACCGGATTGCCGGCTTCGCCCGCGATCACATCGTTTCACAATGGCCAAGTTCTGGCCAGCGTCGCCGCAAACGCCCCACTCGCGATGGCCGATCGGCTTGCCACTGCGGAACTGCTGACAAACGGGGAACTGCTGGCGACGGCAGAACCGGTCGTGGCGGCGATGAACCCTTGGCGATTGGCTTCCGTACTGATGACCGCGATTGCAACGGTGGTGATCGTCCAAATCCTGTTACTCGGCGGCGGCCGAGAATCGATTTCGTAGAGCATCCCAACGAACCCTCTTCCAACGCCCATGTCTGCTGAACTTCAAATGTCGTCGTTCGCCGATGAGTCGTCGGCGTTTCCCTACCGTGCAATCAGCCGGTCGGCGATCGTATCCGTCATTTTGGCCGTTGTCGCGTCGCCCGGATTGCTGGCTGCGTTCCTGCCGATGCTGGGACTGACCGTCGTGGGCATCGGAGCAGCCTTGGTGGCGTTTCGCTCGATCAGCCGATTTCCCGACGAATTCAGCGGCAAGGGACTGGCAATGCTGGGATTGGCCCTGAACGCCGCCCTGTTGGTCGGTGGTGCTACGATGCACACGTACATCTACATGACGGAAGTGCCCGACGGATACACGCGGGTCCAGTTCTATGAACTTCAGCAAGACGATGCGGGTCCAGATCGCCCCACCGAAAAAGCCGTCGATATTCACGGACAAGACATCTTCCTGAAGGGCTACATCCATCCCTCTTCAGGTAGCGGGGTGCTGAAGCACTTTATCCTGGTTCCCGACCTGGGAACGTGCTGTTTCGGCGGCCAGCCCAAGAGCAGCGATATGATCGAAATCACGCTGGGTGGGGGCCAAACGACCAAAGCGGGTCTGACCAAGAAGAAATTGGCCGGCAAATTCCTGGTCACACCAGCCGCCGGCAAGGTCACCGATTTTGACAACAACGTCTTTTATCAGATGCGTGTTGACCAGGTGAAGTAACGGAGCGGCTTGGACGGCGCAACTCCGTTTTTAAAGCAATTGGGCCACGAAAATGTGTTGCCCTGCAGGTTGGGATCGATCACGGCGGCCGAAACTACGTTTAATCTTCTTTCGGCGTGACCAGAATCTCGCGGATTCGTAAACCAAATTTGTCTCCGATTTTGACCGTTTCACCGGTTGCGATCGCCCTGCCTCCCGCTTCCAACGTCAACGGTTCGTCGCAGTGGGAGTCAAAGGTCAGCATCGAACCGGGCACCAGGTCAACGATCCGCGAGCACGGCACCATTTTGCGTGCCAGCGTCACCTGGACCGGTGTTTTGATCGCCAAGACAGACTTGGAATAGTTGCTAAGCAAATCAGCCATCGAATCGCCTCGTGCGACAAGGAAGTCACAGGATGTGGTGGTTTTGGGACGCGCCCGAGGGTTTGGCGACGGACAAACCGACATCCCCCTTGGGTGTATCGGTCTGTCGGACCGACAAAGATTGCCCAGACTGCGACCAGATTGGCCGAAAACACGATCAGACAGACGATTTTTCTGCCGTTTCCCCCCGCCAGGGGGTGTAGGTAGCGGTTTACCGTAGATACATTGGTCCGCATCGACTGGATCCAACCGGTTGGCGCCGCTCAATCGGCCGCCAACGGAAATGGCTGACGATCGATGTTCGTCGTTTTAACAAACCACTGATCTTTGAAATAGAAAGCTGCGAGATGTGCTTACTGGCTGTTCAGTACCGATTGGTCCCCGAGAGTCCGATCTTGGTAGCAGCAAACCGCGAAGAGTACATCGATAGGCCGAGTTTATCGCCATCGATCCAATCTGGTAAACCACGGGTTCTTTGCGGGATCGATCAAAAGGCCGGAGGAACGTGGCTTGGCGTGAACCAAAATGGCTTGTTCGTCGGGATTTGCAACCGCGCCACGACGATGCCCTTGTTCGGTCAACGATCACGCGGCCTGCTAGGCCTGGATCTGTTGCGATGCGGTTCGGCGGCACGTGCGCTGGAAAAAGCCGAAACCGAGTTCGCAAAGACTCGCTACGAAGGCTGCAACATCATGATCGCCGACGCCAAGAACGGTTACGCCATCCACGCCGACGAACGCCAAGAAGTTGTCGAATTGAAAGATGGCTTGAATATCATCGGTTCGCGGAATTTGAACGACCCAGAAGATCAACGCGTACAAATGGCACGTCGACTGCTGACGCTGCAAACTCTCGATTCGCCGGTCAAGTTCCTGGCCGTTGCAAGTAAAGTGTTCGCTCGCGCCCCGGTCGGCCCCGGTCGACCAAGCATGGTGGTCCGCAACGGCGACTATGCGACGGTAAGCAGCACGTTGGTCGCCCTGGGCGTCAAACCGCGAGATGCGATCTATCAGTTCTCCAACGGTGCCCCCGACGAGTCCAAGTACGAGGACTATTCGCCGATGCTGCGAGACATCCTCAGCCGCGGTCTACGGGAAGCGCGGACCAAAGCCAAAGCGACGACATAGTCTCGGTTGGTAGACGACGGCGACGCCAGCCGCTCCAATTTGCTTCTATCCAAACAATGGATCGGGTCTTTACCCGGTCCATTTATTTTTTCGCTCCTCTTCATCACGGAAGTTTCATTGTCGATGGTTGACACCTACCTCAACTCGCTTCAGGGCGCTCGTTGTCTGGTTACCGGCGGCGCCGGTTTCATCGGTTCGCATTTGACCGATTCGCTACTCGCCCGAGGTGCGATGGTCCGAGTGCTCGATAACTTCAGCACCGGGTTTCGACACAACCTTGAACATCTCAAGGGTGATAAGCGAGTCGAAGTCGTCGAAGGCGACGCGTCCGACGCGACCGTGGTCGGCAAGAGTGTCGATGGGATCGATTTCATCTTTCATGAAGCCGCCATGGCAAGCGTTCCACGCAGCATGCGGGAACCCGATCTTTGTCACGCTTGGTGCACCACAAGTACCGTCGAGTTGCTGCGCGCCGCCGCCGCATCCAAGGTCAAACGCTTGGTGCTGGCGTCGACCAGCGCCGCCTACGGGGACTCGTCGTTCGTGTCCAAACGCGAATCCGACGCGATCGCGCCGCTGTCGCCGTACGCGGCTGCGAAGCTGGCCGCCGAAGCGTACTGCAAGGCATTCAACCATGGATTCGAACTCGAAACCGTGATCCTGCGATACTTCAACGTCTTCGGCCCCCGCCAAGATCCTAAGAGCGAATACAGCGCGGTGATTCCTCGGTTCGTTTCGATGATCTTGTCTGGCAAACCACCAACGATTTACGGCAACGGGCAACAGTCTCGCGACTTTGTTTATGTGACCGACATCGCCAAAGCAAACATGTTGGCGGCAACGGTGCCCGACATTGCGGGAAGCACGTTCAACATCGCCCGCGGCGAGCGAACGACGTTGCTGGAACTGCTGACAACGCTCAGCGGAATTTTGGGACAAGACATTCAACCGATTCACGAACCGGCGCGAGTCGGCGATGTTCGCGACTCATTGGCTGACGTTTCCGAATCCCGCAACCGCTTGCAATTCGAACCCGACGTCACCATGACGGAAGGCTTGGCCGAGAGTATCCAGTACTATCGAAGCATCGTCAGCTAAGCCGATTACTCCAGCATCGCTTCGACGTCGGACATCACTGTTGCAACGTCGATCTTGTCGGCCGCGCAAACATGCGTTGCCACGACTTGGCTGTCTTGCGCGATCAAAATCGTAACCTCGTCATCGGCACCGATCTGATAATCCATCGGACCGTCTTGCACGTCTTCGGCCACGACGATGGGTACCAGCTTTGCACCCGATGAGATTACGAACGCCTCGGCTTGTTCTTTCAGCTTCGCCGCGTCGGCGCCGATGAACGTAAACAACCCACGCAACTTTTCCGACTCGTGAGTTTCGATCGCCGCGTCAAGTTTCTTCACCAACTCGATCGACTTCGGCCCCACTTTCCGCGCGAACACCATCACCATCGGACTGGAACCGTAGCGGCAACGATAACAAAGAAAATCGCCAGGTTCGACTTCGTCATTCGTTGCACCACCGATTTTGGTGACGCGAAATGCGCCGATCGGATCCCCTTGCTTCAGCCCAGCGACCGGCGTGCTACCGGCGGCCAAAACGGTCGCTGATGGAGCGACGATGAACACAAACGCAAGCATCAATATGAAACCCATCGAAACAGATGATCGTCGCATGATCGAAATCTCCGGACAGTCGCGGTTAGAAATTCAACATCAACCGATACACCGGTCGAACAAAGGTCTGGCAAGAACTCGCGACGTATTATCGGGCTCCTAGCGGCCAGGGAAACCCCAAGCAGCAGCTTTCTAAGCTCTGCACCCCGCTGGCGGCGATCAAGCGGCAATGCGTTCAAGTCCCAATCCAAATTTGACCCACACCCCAACCAAAACACAGGAACAAACGTCCACCCAACATTCAGAAATCGCAAAGTCCTGCCAAGGCACTGCAATTGACGTCAGCGCGATGCTTTTCGTACTCGTAAAGTCAAAGTCCCGACGCCCCGAAGGATCACGAGTGACCGCATGGAAGCCAATCCGAAAATCGCCGCGATCTCCCCTTGGATCGGTCAAACCAGCAACGTTTGGATGCACCGCCAGTTCGCCCAGCTCGCCGACCAACTGACCACCATCTTCACATGGGAATCGCACAACGAAGATCAGTTTCCATTGCCTGATACTGACATTCGCTTCGTGCCCGATGCGTTCGCGAACCCACTGAGAGGTCTTCCGCGGACGCTCGATTCCATGCTCAGCCCCCGCACCGGCGGCACTCGGTTCGGCAGCCGTTTCGATCGATGGTTCACTCGGCAATTGGTCGGATGCGGCGCCCAAGCGGTGTTGGGCCAGTTCGGTCACTACGGAATGCTCGCCGAAGTCGCGTGCCGCAAGATCGGTGTCCCCGTCTTCGCTCACTTCCACGGCCACGATTTGAGCGCGCGATTGCGAAGAAAACGCTATCGCACATCGCTGGAGTCTCATTGGCATGATTTTGCCGGCAAGATCGTCGTCGCGACCTACCAACAAAACTACTTGCTCGAACACGGACATGAACCCGATTCCGTTGCCTTGATCCCGTGCGGCGCACCGACACGATCGATCGCAGCACAGGCCGACACCATCCGTTCATCCCAGCCCATCGACCGAAACGTTTTCACATTCCTGTTCGTCGGCCGACTTGTCGAAAAGAAAGACCCGCTGTCGATGCTTCGTTCGTTCGAGCGATGCTGGCAGGAACGCCCCGAAGTCCGATTGCGAATTGTCGGTGCCGGCCCCTTGGAAGCCCAGTGTCACCAGTGGGTCGCCGACCGATCGCCAGCCTTCGCCAACGCGATCACCTTCTTGGGCGCGATGTCACCCAAGAACGTCATCAAAGAAATGGCGACTGCCAATGCACTGGCCCAACACTCACGAACCGCATCCGACGGCGATATGGAAGGTTGGCCCGTTTCGATTGCCGAAGCAATGGCCGCCAGCCTTCCAATCATCGCAACACGCCATGCCGGGATCGTCGATCAAGTCGGTGAAGGGGACAACGGCTACCTTTGCAATGAAGGCGACTGGGAAACCATGGCCAAAGATATGACAGTCCTCGTATCGGATCGCGAGTTGGCGGATCGCATGAGTCGCCAATCGCTCAAGCGAGCGATGGGTTTCGACTCGGCCGACCAAATCGAAAAGCTGCGTCACTTCATCAACGATCGCGTTGCACATCGCTCGCAACGACGCCGCGCCGCTTGATCCGTTCGGGCGTTATAATGACGTCTCATCCGGATCATTCTCGCGAAAGTCTGTGCGATGTCAGCCAGCGCAACAATCTCTGAAATCATTCAATCTGCATCCGTCGCCAGTCTGGGAACGGTCACAGTCGATGGAGGCCCGTTCGTATCATTGGTGACCATCGCCGCGACAACCCCCACGACGATGGTGATGCTGCTGAGCGGATTGGCCGTTCATACCAAAAATTTGGTAGTCAGTCCGAAGACGTCGTTGCTGCTGGTTCAGCCCGGCGGCGAAGGCGGTGACCCTTTGGCGGGCGCCCGCGTGTCGCTGGTCGGCTCGACAATCCGCCTGGATCGCGGCGAAGACACGGTCGCTCGGTCGACTTTCTTAGCCAAACATGTCTCGGCTTCGATGTATGCTGACTTCGGTGATTTTTCGTTTTTCGAATTCACCGTCGACCACGCTCACCTGGTCGCCGGCTTCGGACGCATCGAAACGCTCTCGGCCGACCAACTCTAACTCCCCGCTTCTTACACCCCAAGTCTTCATGAACGACACGCCGGAACCGGAAAACGATTCCCCCGAAACGAACGCGATGAACCAAACGATTCACGCGAACGAAGTCACCAACAAAGTGGACGAGAAACAAATCGCCCAGTTCGTGACGACCATTCGCAACGCGGAAGAGCAAGTCGGCCAACACATCATTCGTGCGTTGCAGCATACCGACACCGTCGCCGTCATCACGACCGTGGCGATGGGCCCCGACGGAAAGCAACGCGTCATCTCCGCAGCCCTATCGCCCGAACGCCTCAAGCTCGTCCAAGAGATCCTGCAAGACGCCGAAGACGAACGCGAAGACGAAGAACCGTGTGTCGGCTTCCACTGCTTGGTAAAACCGAAAGTATCTTAGCTGCGTGTTGGTCCTGACGATTTTTCGATAAAGCCCGGTCTTCGACAACCTCAGTGAACCGGGGGCCGTAAGGCACCGGGTATCATGCAGCACCCGGCCGCTTCGATACGAGCAACTCGCACGCTTTTTTGAAATCACAGAGATGCAAAATTCGTCCTCCTACGATCCAACCGCTCGACGCTTGGTACCCCGCCGTGACTTTTTGGCCGCGGCCGGATGTACGCTCGGTGCCCTTTCGGCGACCTCGCTCACTCGCGCCGTCGACAAGGGCGTTGCGGTTCCATCTTATTTGGAATCGGTGGCGGACCAATATGACGCCGACCCTCGGGCTGCGGCGCTGCAGTGGTTTCGCAGTGCCAAGTTCGGCATGTTCATTCACTACGGCCTCTACTCGTTGCTGGGACGACATGAATGGGTGCAGCGCAACGAAAAGATTCACGTCGCTGAATACGCCAAGCTAGCGGATCGTTTCACCGCCGAAGGCTTTGATGCCGACATGATCACCGACTTGGCGCTTGAAACGGGCATGAAGTACATCAACATCACCACTCGGCATCACGACAGTTTCTGCTTGTTCGAAACGAAGTACACCGATTTCAAAAGCACCAACTCGCCAGCCAAACGAGACTTGGTCGGTGAGCTGGCCCAGCAGTGTGCGAACAAAGGCCTGGGCATGTTCTTCTACTACTCGCATGGACGTGATTGGCGGCATCCACATGCACCCAACAATTGGGGTTGGGGCAGTGCCGCCCGACCACAGTACGAAGAAGAGGAACCGGCCTACGTTCAGGGCGCCGAGCATGACGTTGCGATCTACACCGAATTCATGAACAACCAAATCACCGAACTGCTTACCCAGTACGGACCCGTCGCTGGCATCTGGTTAGACGGAATCGGCGTTCTGCTATCGAAAAAAGAAAAAGCCGCTGTTTTCAAGTGCCAAGAGCTGTACGACATGATTCATGCGGCACAGCCGCAGGTGTTGGTGTCTTACAAGCAAGGGTTCTTGGGGACCGAAGACTTCAAGGCGCCCGAACGACACTTCAAAGGCGAATCGGATGTGCCGTTGGAATTGTGCGACACGATGCAACCGCACGGCTGGGGGTACACGAAAGCCGACGACGGCAAGCACAAGACGACCGATCAAGTGATGGCAATGCTAGATAAGGCGGATGCCATGAACGCGAACCTGTTGCTCAACACCGGCCCAATGCCGGACGGGTCCATTCACCCCGAAGACGTGGCGACGTTCAAAGAAGTCGGCAAGCGACTAAAAGAAAAGTAGCCGAAGCAACCGATCTGTTTCACTTTTAGCCGCGAGAGAATTTGATGTTGCGATTTGCGATGGTGCTGTGCATTGCTGTCACGCTTCCATTCACCGTGGATGTGCTAGCAGACGATTCGCGTCGTATCAATGACATCGTGTACGCCGAAGTCGACGGCCAACGGTTGTTGCTGGATTTGTACTTGCCCGCGGTGGATAAAACGCCGCTAGTCGTTTGGGTTCATGGCGGCGCGTGGCGAAGCGGTTCGCGGGCGAACATGCCGTTGGGATTTCTGGTTGACGATGGCTATGCGGTCGCCAGCGTCGATTACCGCCTAAGCGGCACGGCAAAGTTTCCGGCCCAGGTCTTCGATTGCAAAGCGGCAATACGATTTCTGCGCACGACCGCCGGCAAGTACGGCTACGACGCCGACCGGATCGCGGTGGCAGGTTCATCGGCCGGAGGTCATTTGGTCGCTGAGATGGGTGTGACCAACGGACATCCGGAATTGGAAGGCCAAGTCGGTGAACACAAGAACGTTTCTTCGGACGTTCACGCGATTGTTGATTACTACGGCCCTACCAACCTCATGACGATTTTGGGTCAATCCACGCCCCATGGGTTGAGTGTTCGTGTACCAGCGTTGGAATTGTTGCTAGGTGATCAAAGGAACCCAGAACTGGCAAAGCTGGCCAGTCCCGTTTTCCACGTCGACGAAAACGATCCGCCGCTACTGATGATTCACGGCGACCAAGATCCGCAGGTGCCCATCAACCAGTCGCATGAGTTGGACGGAATATACAAATCGCTGAATCTAGACGTCACGTTCGAAGTGGTGCACGGCGGCGCCCACGGAGGCGAACTCTTTTACGATTCCCAACGCCAAGCGATCGTCAAATCGTTCTTGGATCGGACAATCAAGCGCTGACCACGACATGCCAGTCGTCTGGCGACAACAGCTACGGATAAACACTATCCGAAAACCACACTACGACGTGTTTGCCAATCGTTCCTACGATGCCATCACGATCAGCTTGTCCGCGACGTGTTCACTTAATACGGTTTGCTTGGTGCCGATTTCGACGGTCATCGTTGCGGCTTGGGGTGCGTGCTCGATGACTCGGCCGATGGCGGATAGCTCGAGGCCCGACGCGGTTAGAAAACGCAGAAAGTCGCTCGATTGATCGACGACTCGCACCAAACGAAACGACTCACCGGCGGGCCACTTCGTCAACGTCTTGCCCCGCTCGGCTTCCAACGTTCCGTCGCTGCGAGGGATCGGGTCGCCATGCGGATCAGTACCGGGGTAACCCAGATGTGCATCGATGCGATCAACCAATCGGTCGCTGACCGCGTGTTCCATGTGCTCGGCTTCTTCGTGAACTTCGTCCCATGGCATGTCCAGTGTTTGCGAAAGAAACAATTCGATCAAGCGGTGACGACGAACCACTCGCAGCGCCAACCGCGTCCCACTGGCGGTTAAGCGCACACCCTCGTACGGCGCGTACTCGACCAAGTCGGCATCGCGCAGCGTCTTCAACATCGCCGTCACGCTTCCGGGCGACACCGACAATTGGTTGGCGATCGCGCCGGTGGCCACGGACTGCTCCGCGGGATGCCCGCCAAGCTGATAGATCGCTTTGATGTAGTTTTCGGTAGTTAGACTTGCCATCGATTCATGGCCCTCAAGACGTGAACCCGGCCAATTCGGCGGATCGACGGACTCGGGTAATCCCGATGATGTAGGCCGCCGTGCGCAGCGATACTTTTCTTTCTTGCGCGGTCTGCCAAACGTTTTCAAAGGCTTGGTTCATGGTGTGGTCCAGCTCTTGTCGCACACGGTCAAGCGTCCATCGATAGTGTTGTCGATTTTGAACCCATTCGAAATAGCTGACCGTCACACCACCGGCATTCGCCAAGATATCCGGCAAGACGACGACGCCGCGCTCGGCAAGCACCTTGTCCGCGTCGGGATCGACCGGTCCGTTCGCCGCTTCGATGATCACGGACGCTTTGATCTTGTCGACGTTGTGTTTGGTGATCACACCACCGAGCGCTGCGGGAATCAAAACGTCGACGTCTTGCAGCTCCAACAACGCGTTGACAGGCAAGCACTTGCATTTGCTGTAACCTTCCAACAAACCGCGTGGGTGACCGATTTTGTGGTGCAGCAGGTCTTGGATGTCCAGTCCGTTGGGATCGTAATAGGTACCCGTTACATCGCTGACAGCGACGATCGGGAATTGCGATTCACATAGAAACTTTGCCGCGTGCGAACCGACATTGCCGAATCCTTGGATGGCGACACTTGTCTTTTCAGCTTTCCGGCCGATGCGTTTGCAAGTTTTTACGGTCAATGTCCCGACGCCGCGGCCCGTTGCTTCTTCGCGTCCCTTGGCGCCGTACTCTTCCACCGGCTTGCCCGTGATGACGGCCGGATTGAAACCGTGGTACTTTTCCCATTGATTGCGGAACCAGGCCATCACCCGGTGATCGGTTCCCATGTCGGGCGCCGGAATGTCGGTATCGGGCCCGACGATGTCGTGAATCTGATCGACGAAGGCACGCGTCAATCGTTCGATCTCGCGTGGCGACAATTCCGATGGGTCGACGCCGATGCCGCCCTTGGCCCCACCGTAGGGCAGGTCGACGACGGCCGTTTTCCAGGTCATCAAACTGGCCAGTGCGCGCGTCTCGTCCAGATCGACATCGGGGTGGTACCGCAGCCCACCCTTCATGGGACCACGATGGTTGTCGTGCTGGACACGAAACCCGACAAAGTTTGCCAGGCGGCCGTTGTCTCGCTCAATCGAAACTCGCACTTGGATCTCGCGAAGCGGCGTCAACAATGCCTCTCGCATTTCGGCGCTGATGTTTAGGTGCTCGGCCGCTACGTCGAAAAAGTGCTGGGTCGCTTCAAAGGCTCGCATCGGTGTCGCTCTTGAATGAGAAATCGAGTGCTAGGTCACACGAAGCGTACGCCGTCAGCCAGCGACGCAATCGAAGATGAAAACAAAATCTTAGGTACGAAGCTTAACCAAAACCGCTGGTCTAGGCAGCGCGGCGAGTCGTCGAAATACCCACGACATCAATGGCGCTGGCGATCCAGCGGCGGACATCCGCCAACTTCGGTGGATCGGTCCCTCGCAGATACCGTCGTCCGGTTGGTGTTGCCGCAAAGGCGGAAACTTCTTGGTGCAACACATCGGCTTCGCAGACCGCGATCGTCGCCGCGGCATCGTACCGAGCGCCCGCCAACATCTGGCAATCGCGAGCCATCAAACCGGGGATCTCGCACATCAATTTGGCTTGCCACTGCCACTGGGTCACCGTGTCGGTTGTGATCCAATAGGTCATCAGAGCCTCGGCGATTTTCGCCGCCGACTGGTCCAGAAAATCAGCCACCGTGTGAATCTCGATCGCCGCAAACCGTTCCGCCGTCTTCGGGCCGATCGACGGTGCGTCTACCAACGTGTGCTGACGCGACAAGCGGCAGGGCCGGACTGGTCCCAAGACTTTCGCCACCACACGTCGCGGCTTGAAGGGAATCGTGGCCGGGCGGTCTTTCAAATTGCGATCCACCGACCGGGGGTGTGCTAAGACCGTCGCTGGCTTCGTGATCGCAGCGGATGCCGTCGCTGGCCGTGAAACGGGTTCGGCCGCGAGTGCCGCAGCTCGTTTCGATAGACGATTTTCTCGCGACGTTTTTTCGTCCTGATAGACCTTGTTCACACGATGCACGATATCTACATCGGCAGGAAGGTTCTTGACCAGCATTCCGGTACGCTGAAACTCGCTGACCAAACTTGCGATTGCGTCCTGTTCGCGATGCTCTTCGACTCGTTTGACCCACCACCGAAACGGCGACCGAACCGCGGCCAGGGCAGCACCAACGGACAACGACCGTTTGGGGATTGGACAGCCCATCGCCGCCTCGGCATCACCCGCCGCCCGTTCCAGCACGCGTGCCCATCCCGTGATCGCCAACCCAAACACTTCGGCAAGCGACCGGCGGGCAACCAATCCCAAACCATCGGGCGGACGCACGCGACCGCGTTCAAGATCATAAGTGTCCAACAGCGGCGCGTAGCTGCGATTGGCGAAACGAGCGCCGTGGAGAATCGCTTCACCCAACCAACCCACATTATTGGACAGCGTGAACACGACTCGCATTTCGTCTTCGCGCCAAGCACGAAAGATTTCATCGTAGGACCGCGTGATGCTCCATTCGATCGGACGGTGCAGTACTTTTTCGCGTTCGCATTGCTGCGTGTGCAACGGCATCATTGGATCGGTGAAGTAGTGGCTAAGCACGCCCGCGGCGTGGGCGGCGTCACCCAATTTTCCCGATCTCAATTTCCGTTGCAGCCGGTCGTACCAAACGTGTGCGACGCGAGGTGCGCCGCCCCAATATCCGTCCGTCACGTGAATGACGTGATTTTGATAGTCACGGAACCGTACGTCGGGATCTTTCGCGCCGGTCAAGTATCGACCATGGTAGCGAAGCAACACATCGACCAATCGCTTGCCGGCGTCCGTTTGGACCATCGGCAATGCGTCGATCGCGAAGTAGTGGTGCGTGCTTCGGCAATGGGCGGCGCGAAGGATCGAGTGGAGAAGATTCATGTCCACAAACGTCGCGGTTGAAAGTTACGATTGTCGGCAGCAGCTAGGCAGCCTTCGACGCACCGGCGATCGCCGCTTGGACGTCAACGCGATAAGCCGCCGCTTGACGCGACAACCGGTCTCGTAGCGATTGATCGCCTCGGAAAACGGTCGAAGCCAAGTTCATCCGCTGCTCGAAGACTTCGTAAGCCAGCGGCCGAAACGCGGCGTGGCCCGGTGGCGGTTCAGCGACGCCATAGACGGCGGCTCGGCGCCACATCCAATCCGCACGAGCGATGCTCAGATACACCGCATACATTTGTGCGATGCTCAATTTTGACAGGTCTTGCAGTCCGTTGATTGCCACGGTCGATCCTTCGCGACGAAGAGTTCAGTTTGGGCAGACTCAAAAAAATGTCTGCCCACGTGACCGTAGTGTGCAGACCAACTCGAACGCGTGGCAAGAGAGAATCGCGACAAAACTTAACGAGGCTTCAAACGAACGATTTCGCGAGTTCGTGAAACGAGCGCGAACGCTTCTTCCGGACGCGGATCCGGCGCCACGCTGGTGAAGTAGTCTTGATCGATACCCAGCAACTTTCGTCGCTGTTGTGACAAACCGGGATCCGAATCCAGGAAACTGTCCGCCATCTCGAAATCACGATCCCAAAGTACCACGCTCGACAAAACGTCAATCAAATCTTCCCACGCCGAAAGTTCGGTGCATTGAACAACTGGCAAGTCACCGACCGGTACGTCAGACATGGAACGGTAGGCGCCAAGCACCAACGATCGCCAATCAATCTGCGGTTCTAACGAATCGCCGAACAAATCAATTTCGATGGCCGTTTGGTCGCGAACTTCGACAAAGATCGCAGCGACGGTTGCTTCGGCCAACGCCGAAAGCGGCAGCGGTGCCATCGTTTCGGTCAACAAATATTGCGCGACTTCGTGCAACAATCCGATCCGCTGGCAAACCGTCAATTGATCAAAGACTTCGATACCACTATCGCAATCTGGAACGACTTCATCGGCACAATCGACGTCCACGTGAACAAACAACGCGTCGATCATGGTGTCGATGGCGGTGCCCACAAGCGCCGCCTCGAATCCCGTCAAGGTTCGATCACCTCGGCTGGTATGCCACATCAAAATCCCTCTTCCCCGATAGTCGCAAGACTCGCCCGAAAAACAGAGCGTCTTGCAAAAAAATGTCAGCGACCGATTAGTCGCCGACATCATAATCGAGGATCGGAGTGAAAGGACACTCCTACGAAAATTTCATTTTCTGCTTGACGTAAGTGCTTCCGTGGCAAGCGTTACGAGGCACGCGCAATCGGTTTCTGGAGTCCCGAATCGTACGTCTCGCGGCGTTGCGGACGCACGCGGGGACGTGTGACGGCATCTTCCTCTTCTCGATTGATGTGAACGTCCAATTGTGGGAAGGGAATCGAAATCCCCGCTCCGTCGAGTTGCCGCTTGACGGCAGCCGTAAGCGATTCGTGAATGGGCCAGTAATTTTCGGATGCAACCCACGCACGAATTTTCCAATTCACCGAACTGGCGCCCAGGTCACTCAAAATCACCTTCGCGCCGCGATTCTCGCCTTCGATCACCGCCATCGAAACTTGCGACACGGCAGCTTCCAAGGCAGCGCGAGTTTGATCCAAATCAGCGCCGTAATCGACCCCGACAAGAACTTCGACGCGGCGATGTTTGTGGAAGGAAATGTTCTCGATCGTTCCACCCGAAATCGAACTGTTAGGAACGATGATGCGGCGGTTGTCGGGCGTATCCAAGGTCGTCGTGAACAAATCGATCTCGTTCACTTTGCCCATCACACCACCGGCGTTGACGACGTCACCGACTTTGAAGGGGCGAAAGACCAACATCAACACGCCCGAGGCAAAGTTGCTGAGCGTTCCCTGAAACGCCAAGCCGACGGCAAAGCCCGCAGCGGCCAACATCGCTGCCAATCCGCCCAACGGCGCGCCCAACTTCGATAGCACCGCCCCGGTGACACCCAACATGATGCAGTAGAATACGATCTTGCCGATGAAGCGTCCGAGCGTTTCGTCGACGCGACGGCAAACCGGTCGGCTGATCACGCCAGCAATGTACTTAGCGACGAAGTAGCCAACAAAGATGACTCCAAGACCGACGGCGGCGTAACCGAGCGCGGGCGCCAAGTGATCGGTCGCGTACTGGGTCAATGCTTCAAAATCGCCATTGGATACTTTCGCGAATGTATCTTCGGTTGCCTTCGCGATGTCAGGTACGATCGGCGCCTGGTCCGTCATTTCCAGTGTTTCGGCCACTTCAAAATCCTTCTCGAATGGTCATTTCAACGAGCAGCATCGTGCCACCGTCGGTTCATCAATGTGACTTATAGAAATCGACCGCCCGATCCGCAAGATCGATGCTCTTGAACCGCGAACCGCCGATCCGCAGCCCAACTGACTCTTTCAAAATTCGCACGACCGAAAAATATAATCGCGACGCGTAAGCGGGTGAATCGGCGGCGATTTAGCGAAAACGGTGTGAAAACGCAGATGCTAGCCAACGATCTACTTCGATAGAGGCGAGATCACAGCGATCAAGTGTTGGCCATCCGGTGTCATCAAAGGGTCGCGAATGGCGAAGTCCGATGGCAGATGCGGAAAACCGGCCACAATGGCTGCCCCTTGGATGGAGATGCGAATCGGCTGCACCACACGATTCTTCTTGGCAGCCATCAAAATCCACCGATTGTCAGGCGTAAAGTCCATGACACCCCCTAACGGAATCGAAACCGCTGGGTGATCCATCTTCAAAAATCGCATCGACGAGATGCCTTTGTCTAAATCGACAACGGCAATGGCCGGTCGCCGCGTGTCTTTCGGTTCGCCGGCCACCACCGCCAAACGTCCGCGACGACTGACATTGAAACGGAACCTGAGCGATGAAAACGGTGAATCATCAGGCTCCCACGCATTGCGTTTTTCTCCCGTCGCAAGATCGTACGTCCTTAGTACATTGGAGGCGGCCGAATTGCCTTCGTTGTCCGTGCCGCTGCGATAGACCAACGTTCTGCCGTCAGATGTCCATCGAACGCCCCAAGCATAGTGATCGTCAATCATCTGCTTTTCAGTTCCATCGACCTTCATCAACCAAATCGATTGTCCGCTAGCACCCTCGGGGACTCCAAACTGCGATGCGCGACTGAAAGCGACATGACTTCCGTCGGGCGACAAGGCGGGAATCACACCATCGGAAACAACCTTGGCATCGGAACCGTCGATGTTCGCGACGATCACGCGACTGTCGGACCAGTCTTCGCCAACGCCAAGCCGATGCGCGTCAAAAGCAATCTTCGTCCCATCAGAGGAAATCGACGCGGTTCCCTGGCGACCATATTGATGGCTCAACTCAACGTTCTTCAACAGCGGACGAATGACCGATCCATCCGGTTTGAATAGATGAAAGATCCTATGTTTGAAGTCATCGGGGTCGAAGTCAATCGCGTCCGCGTCCGATCGATCGACTAGCTTGATCTGATGAGGCTTCGGGCTTGCGCGAAACGATCCCGTCGCGGTTTGATAGTTGCTGTGGAAAACTTCGAGAGTCACTTCACCCGACGGCACGCCGCTGAATTGACAGATGCCGTCTTGGTCTGTTTCGGATTCTAACTTGATCCCATCATCAATTGTTTCGCCGCTCGTCTGGTTCCAAGAAAGTGATCGCACTCTCGCACTCGATACCGGCCGGTCTGTTGCATCGACGACACGCAACAGCAACTTGCGCCCGGGAAGTAGCCGGACCGACGCATCGGTGCCTTGATCCGGCGTTTGAATTCGAATGGTATTCGGGCTGTACGATTCGGCGGTGACAACCAGCGTGACAGGGATCCTATCATAATCGCCAAAATCAAAAGCCCCGGACGGATTGGTCCGTACCTCCGACGACATCCCGTAGTCCGAATCGGCGATCGCGCAAACCGTCGCATTCTCGATCGGATCACCGCGAAAGTCAGTGACGACTCCGCTGATACGGAACTGTTTGCATAGGACGATGCGAATGTCTTCGACGAAAGCGGAATCGGCGGGCAACTCAAACGCTCGATCAACAAAGTCAGCATGCGAAACCGAAATCCATTTGATGCCGCGATCCACGGAAACTTCAAAGGTGCCGTGTTGATCGGTGGCGATGTCGTTGGTGTATTCGTACCGCCCGTTGTTTGCATCTTTCACCGGGGCCGTCTCGGACCCGCGTCCGGGGGAACCCGTTTATCCATTGGTCAATGTCTTGTTGATGACCATCTGTGCGGTCATCGCGGGCGCGGATGATTTTGTTGCGATTGCAAAGTTTGCCAACACAATGAAGGAGTGGTTTGCAAAGTTCCTTGATATGACCCAAGGGGTCCCTTCGCACGATCGTTTCAACGCGATTCTCAACGCGATTCTGGGCAACGAGATCCACATCACGGATGTCGATATCATCAACCCAATTCTGGGCAAAGAAGACAACCTCGACAAACTATCTATCCTGGATGTCTCGGCTCGCGATTCAACAGGACGGCTGTACGACATCGAAATGCAGACAAGTCGCCCGACAGGTTTGTCGCAACGACTTGCCTACTACACCGCATCTATGTAGGTCAGCCAACTTGGCGAAGGCGACGACTATACGCTGCTGCGGCCCGCCATCAGCATCTGCGTCCTGAACGCGATCATGTTTCGTGGATCGGGTCAAATTCACAGCGATTTCCGGATCCGAAGCCGCGATGGCCATCTCGACCTGACCGATGGGTTACAAATCCATCTTCTTGAGTTGCCAAAGTATGCGGTGCCAAGCGATAGTCGAGTCATCACGGATCCGGTCGAGGCGTGGCAGTACTTCTTCCGCCGCGCCAATGAAATGACTACCCAGGAAATTGAACAACGCTTCAACTCCCCCGCCTTCACCGAAGCCGCCGAAGTACTCGACATGATCCAACGCACTCCACAGCAGCGCAGCCAATACGAACTTCGCCTAAAAGCTCAGCGTGATGATAGAGCAAGGCTCCAGCAGGCGCGGCTAGAAGGTAAGGCCGAAGGCAAAGCCGAAGGAATCATCAAAGCCCTGAGAGGAGTCCTTGGCATAGAGCCAACTTCACTCGATGAGCTGTCGCTTGAGCAACTCGAAACGATCGCGAGTGACCTCCAGCGTCAGATCCGTGAGCGTGGCGTCTAATCGCCGAATTCGCCAACAGATCCAACCGCCCGTTATCGATGCACAACGATGCCAACGACATCCTCGCCTAGTATTCTTCAAAAGGAATCGCGACAGTTGGGGAAACGCTTCGCGCGGGGCAGACACGGGGGTTCGGGATTGAGTCCGAGTTGCGGAACGCACTCGATCAGCGATCGTCAGAATCGTTCAACGACACCACCGGCAAATCGCTCTTCGCCGAACCGCTGCCAGTGAGTTCGATCGCATCCGGGTCGGCGTACTTGGCGACGTCAAAGTGTTTGGTGTAGGTCCCAAAGTCATTGAACGCGTATTTTTTTGCCCACCGGTAAACGAAACTGCGTTCGGGGATTTCGTCGCCCGGTTGGAATTGGCTTCGCCGCGGCGTGACGTTCTTCAGTTCTTCGATCACGGCTTTCCGAGCTGTCGTATCGCGAGCGCCGTGCTTTTCGGCTAGCTGCACCAGCAGGTCCGGCCGCTCCATGATCACACAGCCTCGCGTGTGCTGGGCCGTCAATTCGCGAAAGTCCTTCAAGAATTCGGACTTGTTCATCGTTTCGGCCAGCGGACGGTCGTCGTGAATCGATTCGGTCGCCAACTGGATCACCGGACACGGTTCGATGTCGCCCCACGGTCCGACGTGGTGAGTAAATCCGGTCGCCGCCGGACACAACGCATTGCCCGCGTCGTCATGGTAGGCGTCGATGACAACGATCGGCTTGTTGACTCGTGTGTCAACGACAAACTGCCGCACGCGACGTTGCTCTTCGCTGGAAAGGGATAACGCTTGGTTCGGTTCGGGACCGACCGGGCGATAGATATGGAACCAACAATACATGACTCCCATTTCGATCAGCCGATCGACCCATTCGTCGCGCACCAAGTCGTCGATGTTCGATTTGCAAACGCTGGTGCAAACGCCGACCAATAACTTGTGCCGCAGCGCCGTTTCCAGACCCTTCATCGTTTGGCTAAGTACTCCTTCGCGACCGCGGCGAGTATCGCTGATGATCTCGCTGCCCTCGACGCTGATCAGCGGTGTCACATTGCCGAGACGTCGCAACTCCACGGCGACTTCGTCGGTGATGAAGTGTCCGTTGGTGAAGACTTGGAAGTAGACGTCGGGGTTGGCGGCAAAGATCTTCAACAAGTCTTTGTGCATGAACGGTTCACCGCCCAAGATGCCGAAGAACCGATTGCCCATCGCTTTCGCTTCGGCGATCGTTTTATTTGCCGCTTCCAGTTCGATTCTGTGCTGCTTGGCGGCAACGTCCACCCAACAACCCTGGCACCGCAGGTTGCAGCTATTGATCACCGACAAATACAGAAACGGCGGAAAGAACTCGCCCCGCTTCAGACGTCGTTTGTGTTTGTGAACGCTGATCAACCCCCCCAGACCAAGCGTCCAAGCAGCTTTCATCAGCAACCGTTTATCGGTTTCGACCAGAAATCGGCGAGCGAGGCGTAGATACATGAAAGTCGGGGGGGAGGCGTGGTCAATGCGGCATAAACCGGGAACGTCCGTCGTTGGCGATCGCCTTCAAGATTAACCCGGTCGGCCGATCTTGGGAAACGCGATGGGATAGAATGTCTTCCACAACCATCCACCGTGAGTACGCGAAACCAGGTTTCTGAGGCGAGCATGATACAACGACAAGTGATTTACGGACTGATGTTGGGCTGTGTATGGGCGACGGTGATCGCTGATTCCGCCCCAGCCCAGCAAATTACACAGCAAGTCGCTCAACAAATCACCCAGCAATCTCCCGCGAGATTTCCGTTCGTCATTCCCGGCGATGACTCGTCCCCGACCGTGACTAGTCGTCGCAGCCTGTTGCCCGCCGAGGCGGGTGACCAGGGCTTCGTCCAACTTCGCGACGGACACTTTTTCGAAGGCGATGATCGGATCCGGTTTTGGGGAATGAACCTTTGCTTTCCCGCCAACTTCCCGACGCACGAAGACGCCGATCTTATCGCGCCGCATTTGGCTAAATCCGGGATCAATGCGGTGCGGTTTCACCACATGGACATGCAGTCCGCGCCCAGCGGCATCTGGAAACCGGTAGGGGCCGATGGCCGCCGCGAATTGGATCCAGAAATGGTGGATCGATTGGACTACTTTCTTGCCAAGTTGCACGACAACGGGATCTATGCGGATTTGAACTTGCACGTCAGCCGCACCTTATCGCCCGAAGAAGGCTACCCTAAACTGGAAGGAGTCCCTTGGTGGGCCGACTTCAACAAATGGGTCATGTACTACGACGGCGACGTTCAAGCGGAAGTCAAACGGTATGCGCGAGAACTGCTGACGCACCGAAATCCCTATCGTCAAGACCGACGACGCGTGGATGATCCGGGCATCGCGCTGGTGGAGATGCTGAACGAAAACTATTTCAGCCAACAAGGCTACGCGCTCTATCGAAAACTTCCCGAACGATTCCAAGCATCCCTGATCGTCGCCTGGAACGATTGGCTTGCGAAGAAATATGGCGACCAAAAAAACTTGGTGAAGTCATGGTCGTCCCAACAGCCACCGATGGGCGACTGGGTGATCGCGGATCACGATTTTGCCAGCGACCTGGGCCAGTGGATCACCTCGTCCGACGACGGATCGGTCAAGCTGCCGCGACGACTGGGCGTGGACGGGCCCAATGCGATGAAAAGTGGTGCGATGAAAAGTGGTGCGATGAAAAGTGGTGCGATGAAAAGCGGCGCGACGAACGCAGTGCGATTCGAACCGGTCGCGGCGATGGAACAAACTCATAAACTGCAATTGGGACGCGACAAGCTATCGGTCACCGCGAACCAACCGATGACGTTAACGTACTGGGTTCGCGCCGATCAGGCTCGCACGTACACCACCGAACTTAGCTCGTCGGCGGGTGGCGAATGGCGCGACCTGGGCATCTTCGAAACGCTCACAGCAACGCCCGCGTGGCAGCAAGTCACTCGCATCATCATCCCCGGCGAAACCATTGTTGATGACGTCGCGTTTCGATTCAGCTTCGCCAACTCGGCGATACCGATCGAATTTGCCGGAGCCTCGCTGCGCCGCGGCAGCCACTCAGACGGCTTGGCCGACGATGAAACGTTGGACCAAAAAAGCGTCCCGATTCCCGGCGAAGGAGCGTACGTGTCGGCGCACATCGACATGAAGCAGTTCATGATCGATACCGAAATCGCGTGGGTCAGCGAATTGAAGTCGTTCTTGATCGATGATCTCGGGGTCAAAGTCCCTATCACGGCCAGCCAAATCAACTATCACACGCCCGAGGTCAACGAGCGACTGAACGACTTCATCGACTTGCACAATTATTGGCACCACCCGATGTTCCCGGCGGATGCGTCATGGGATGCCAATCGCTGGACGGTGGGGAACGATCCGATGGAAGCCGACCCGACACGTTCGTCCTGGCCCGCCAATTCGCTGCTGATGCGATCGAGTTGGCGGTACGCAGGGAAACCCATGACGCTGAGCGAATGGAACTATCCCGAACCGAGTCCGTATTCGGCCGGCTGCGTTTCGATCGCCGCGGTGATCGCGGCGCTACAGGACTGGGACGCGGTGTTCTTCTTTGAGTACGATTCGTCGTCGAAGACTTCGGACGATTGGTTTCGTGACCAAACGGTCAACTTCTTTAGCTTCAATGGCCAACCGGTAAAGATGGCAAATTTTGCGATCTTCGCGAACGTGTTTTTGCGAGGCGATTTGGCGCCGATTCAAAACGAGTTGCAGGCACCGACGGGATCGCCACTTCCCGGCACGTTGGGTTTTTCGCACCGCTTAAGCGTATCGCCAGGCGTTGACGCGGTACCATCGTTTTCTGAACCCGAACCGACGTCACTGGTAACGCCCACCGGATCGGTCGCTTGGAAGTCGTCGCCGCCCGAAATGGGACATTTGAAACTGAACACGCCGGCAACCCAAGGCGTTTGGGGAACGATCGCCGGCCAATCGTTTGAAACCGACCAATTGCGTTTGACGATCGATGCCATCGAACCCAATTATGGGACCGTGGTCATCACGTCGGTCGACGGTGATGCGATCGCAACCAGCAAGCGAATGGTGTTGCTTGCGTCGACCAGCACCGAGAACCAGGCAATGGGCTGGAACGCGGATCGGACCAGCGTCGGCGATACCTGGGGCAACGGTCCGACCACGATTTTGGGCATCAAGGCCTTCGTTCGCATACCAGATGCGGACGGCGCGATCAGGGTTTTTTCGCTTGACGGAACCGGTAAACGCATGTTGCCAATCAAGGTGGAGCACGTCGACGGAACTGCGAAGTTCACGATCTCGGCAGACGACAAAACCCTCTGGTACGAAGTCACTCGCTAATGCTGGTCATTCGAGCTGCCGCAAACCGTGCCACCCGAAACGCTTCTTGGGTGCTAGCGATTCAAGGTAGGGAAGTCCGATTTGGGTGCGTTTCAAACGAATGTTGACGCCGTTAGGCAAAGTTTCATAGCGTTCCCAGTGAAACGCGTTTTCACCGAAACTCACGTTGGTGTCGCCGGGCCTCTAGCAAGTGGGCCCAACGCCGGCGTGGCATGCTAGCGGATGTCCCATTTTGTCTGAATACTTTCTTCCCCGCCATCGCATCGTCCCCTTTGCGATCGACCGTTTATCACCTCGATTGGTGATCACGGTGTTGGTGGCGATCGTCATGTTTGGGTCACTGGTGACACCTAGCCGCGTGGCAGCTCAACCCACCCCGTCGGGCGACGACATCGTCGAATTGAACCTTGCCGGGTCGGTCAGCTTGACCAAACTGGTCGAAGCCGTTTCGAAACAAATGAATGTACGGTTCCTGTACAGCGCCGATTTGGCGAATCGCCAGGTCACGGTCTATACCCCGGCCAAGTTGCCGAAGTCGGCACTTCCCGCGCTGATCGGCAGCCTCTTGAAGGGCGAAAACCTAGCCATCGTCGATTCCGATGTCCCAGGATGGAAACGAATCGTCGATATCGCCGACATGGTGCCCTACGCGAAAACGGGCCAAGCCGGCGAAGTGTTGCGACGCGACGGCCCGGCCGCCGCCGTGACGCAGGTAATCCCCGTCAAACACTTGAATCTGACGCAGTTATCGCAAGCATTCAAAGGGTTCTTGTCCAAGAGCGCCGGCTTCATCACGTTGGCCGACAACGGATTGATTGTTGTTACCGACTATGCCCAGAATGTCCAATCACTCGTCGATCTGTTGGCGGTCCTCGATCGACCGTCCGGTCAACCGATGATCGACTTCTATTTGGTACGCAACCGAAACCCCGCTTCCCTGATCGAGCAGGTTCAATCGCTGTTGGGCGGTGGCGAGGCGAAAACGTCAACGGATAAGTCCGAGTACAAGCTGTTCAATGACTCGTCGGGCAATCGCATCGTCGTTGCGGGTGAGAAGGAGAAAGTGGCCGAGATCATTCGGTTGCTCAAGCAACTCGATTCAGGCACCGATTTTCAAACGCGCGCCTATCGACTTCAGAACATTTCGGCCGAACGAATCGACAAACTGATTCGAGGCTTGGTCAGCAGCGATGAAGCGGAAACCTCCATCGAAACGACCATCGATGAAGAAGGGAACTTGTTGATCGTTCGCGCCGGTGCCGAAGTGCATGGTCAAGTCGAAACCCTGCTGAAAGAATTGGATAAACCAGTCAGCAACAGCAACAGCCCGATTCAGTTCTACAAGCTCAAGAATGCCAACGCCGTCGAAGTTCTGTATTCCCTGCTGGCTTTGCAACAAGCCGCCGGCGTCGACGGTGTCGCCGGATTTGGCGGTGGACTCGGCGGCGGCTTCGGATCGCTCGGCGGGTTGAACGTTGGCGGCGTGGTCCCTGCCGCCGGTTTGGGACTTGGCATGGCGCTCGGCGCCGCGGCCGCTCAACCGGGCGGATTTGGTGATACCGGCGGTCAAAACATCCGCTTGCCCTTCAACAACGGAAACGGCGTCAACAACGCGAACAATTTGGGTGGCATGCAAAATCAAAACCAGGCGCTCAATCCATTGATTGGCAACGCTGGCTTCGGCGGCGTCGCCAACGGCGGCGGCCTGAACGCGGGACTGGGTGGTTTGGGCGCCGCGGGCGGTTTGGGCGGCAGCCAAGTGGCCACATTACCCGGCGGGGCCCGTGTGTCGGCCGACGTCGCGACGAACTCATTGATCGTTTTTGCGCCCAGCAACGTCCAGGCCTTGTACGAAAAACTGATCAAATCGCTTGATCAACGACGTCCGCAAGTGATGATCGAAGCCGACATCATTGCGGTCGATACCACCGACAACTTTTCGCTAGGTGTCGAAGTCTCGCTCGGCGATCGAACGGGCAGCAAGCGGCTGTTCAAGTTCACTTCGTTCGGATTAAGCGAAGTCGACGCGACCAGCGGAGCCTTATCCGTGATCCCCAATTTGGGCTTCAACGGCGTCCTGATCGATCCCGACGTCGCCGATGTGATCGTCCAGGCACTGTCGCGGCACACCCGCAGCCGAGTCCTTGCGTCGCCCAAAATCCTGGTCAATGACAACCAAACCGGCACCCTGGAAAGCGTTGCCAGTGTCCCATTTTTGAGCATCAACACGATCAATACGATCAGCAGCCAGTCGCTCGGAGGCGACCAACAGGCCGGAACCTCGATCACGGTCACGCCTCATATCAACGAAGATGACCACTTGCAGTTAGAATTCGAGGTGGAGTTCAGCACGTTCACCGGGTCCGGCGGCGCCAACCTGCCTCCGCCACGACAAATCGACCGCGTCGGCAGCGTCGTGACGATCCCCGACGGAAAAACCGTTGTGGTCGGCGGTTTGAAGCGAGTCGGCGACAGCAGCACGTTCACAGGGGTGCCGTGGGCCGAGAAGATTCCGTTGCTACGCGAACTGACAAGCATGACCACGTCGGACCAATCGACGACGTCATTTTTCCTATTCATTCGACCGAAAATTTTGCGAGACTCGAAGTTTCGCGATCTCAAGTACTTATCCGACATCGAGGCGCAGGACGCCCAGATACCTGGCGACGATCCCGAAAGTGGCCCGATCCTGATTCCATGCCTGAATCCACCGACATCAATGACAACCCGGTCGATCCGCGAAGTGCCGCACCACGAAAGCGTGCTTCAGCACTGACGGACGCGGCGACGGTCGCCGTCATCTCCGGTGCAAGCCTTGGTGACCCCAACGGTTCACCGGAGTGGTTAGCCAAAGCACTGGGCCGCGACGTCGTCACCAGTCTTTCGGCGTTGAAGGCAGATCCCGGTTTTCTAAAACGATTCGGGATCGCTTACTCGCGGGCGCACCGTGTGATCGGATTTCGCGAAAACGATGCGCTCGTTGTCGCAGTATGCGACCGCAACGGCTACGACCACTTGGACATCATCGGGCGAGCGCTCGGGTGCGCGGCCCAACCGATCCCGGCCACGCAAGCGGCCATCGGTGAGGCCATCAATCTGGCGTATGCCGATCGGTCCAGCCAGGCACAGCAAGTGATCGACTCGATCGACCGCGACAGCGTGCTCAACGAAGTCAACTTGCTTGCTTCGCGAGAAGACTTGCTGGACACCGAAGGCCGCGCGCCGATCATTCGGCTGGTCAACCACTTGTTGTTCGATGCCGTCAAAGCAGGAGCCTCCGACGTCCACATTCAACCCTACGAAGATCGTGTCGTCGTCCGCCAGCGGATCGACGGCGTGCTGTTCGACAGCTTCGAGATCCCGAAAACGGCCCAAGAAGAAGTGCTGACCCGGATCAAGGTGCTCGGCAAAATGAACATCGCCGAAAAACGATTGCCCCAGGACGGACGGGCCACGGTCCAGTTGGGTGACCGCACTGTCGACTTGCGGATCGCATCGTTGCCGACCAGTCATAACGAACGAATTGTCATCCGGTTGCTCGATAAGAGCGCGCGACTGTACTCGCTTGCCGAGTTGGGCATGCCGCCGCATTACTTTGACATCTTCCGACGATTGATCTCGCGCGACCACGGCATGGTGCTGGTGACCGGACCGACCGGCAGCGGCAAAAGCACAACGCTTTATGGAGCACTGCAAGAGATCGACTCAACGGACCTGAACGTGCTGACGCTTGAGGATCCGATCGAGTACCAACTGGACGGAATCAGCCAAACGCAGATCAACGAAAAGAAGGGCATGACGTTCGCATCCGGAATGCGCAGCGTCTTGCGGCAAGACCCCGACATCATCATGGTCGGTGAAATTCGCGATGCGGAAACGGCCGTGATGGCGATCCAGGCTTCGTTGACCGGCCACTTGGTGTTCAGCACGCTGCACACCAACGATGCCGCCAGCGCGGTGACGCGATTATTGGACCTAGGGATCGAACCGTACTTGGTAAGCAGTTCGTTGGTGGCGTCACTCGCACAACGATTGGTGCGAAAACTTTGCGGCCAGTGCAAACAGCCTGATCCCAATGCGCTAGGCCGTTTGCCCAAACCGCCGGATTCGTTGCTGGCCGATCAAGGAATCACGCTTGCCGATTTGAAGGGCGTCTATCGACCGGTCGGTTGCCCAGAATGTCGACAAACCGGTTTTCGAGGACGCGTTGGTTTGTTCGAGCTCTTGGTGGTCGACGACACCTGTCGCGACTTGATCCAATCACGCGGCAACGCCTCGCAAATTCGCGACGCCGGTTTGGCGGCGGGAATGCACCTGTTGTCGACCGACGGAGTCTTGAAGATCCATCAGGGTATCACGACGCTTGACGAAGTGATGCGGGTAACGTCGCTATGACCGTCTACTCTTACAGCGGCGTCGGCCGCGATTCGCAAACCGTTCGCGGAACCGTTGCCGCCGACACACCGCGGCAAGCCCGCGACCAACTGCGGGCCGAAGGCGTTCGCGTTCGCAAATTGGACGAGTGCCAAACGTCAGCGCCGTCGCGCGGTTGGCGGCCGAATTTTTCATTGACGTCGACGAAAGTGCAATGGTCGACTGCGGTTCACGAGTTGGCGATGATGTTGCACGCGGGCATTCCGATGCTGGACGCACTGGACACGATCACCGATCAGAACACCGGCCCGTTTCGCGCCGCGATGCTGGGCGTCCGCGACAAGGTGGCGGCCGGATCGTCGCTGGCCGAATCGCTGGCCGCGCGACCGGATCTGTTCGATGCCGCATCGGTCCACATGGTCGAAGTCGGCGAGAACTCCGGCACACTCGATTCCGTGCTGACACAGCTTGCCGACTTCAAACGCAAACAATTGAATCTGCGAGACAACGTCACGACGGCGATGGTCTATCCGCTGTTCTTGGTTTTCTTTGGCGGCGCCGCGGGTCTGTTCTTGATGACGTGGGTGTTGCCACCGCTGCTAGAAAACTTGCAAGAGACGATGGACGTTTTGCCGTGGCCGACCCGCGTCGCAAAAGGCATCAGCGACCTATTGTTGTCGTACGGTTGGTTGATCGCAATCTTGGCGGTCTTTGCGATCGGCGCCGGTGTGTTTGGGCTGCGGACCGAAGCGGGAAAGACGTTTTGGCATCGAACGATGCTGCGACTGCCGATCATCGGACCGATGGCGGTCAAGCAAGGCGTGGCCCGAATTGCGATGATCATTGCGACGCTGTCACGCAGCGGTGTCGAATTGACGCGTGCGGTCGAACTCGCCGAGCGTTCAACCGAAAATGTCATCTTCAAAGGGGCTCTGCATCAATGTGGTGAACGAATCGCGGCCGGAGAGGAGGTCGCCGAGGCGCTTCAGCAAAGCGGTGCTTTCCCACCGTTGGCGGTACGAGTCTTTTCGGTTGGGCAAGAATCGGGGAAACTGGACGAAATGTTATTTCGGCTTGCCGATGATTACGATGCACAGGTAGCAACGGCATCGGCGAGGTTGACGGCGCTGCTGGAACCTGTCCTGATCTTGTTCTTGGCCGCAATGGTCGGCTTTTTGTTGTTGGCAACGATCCTTCCGATCTTGGAGGCGGGGAATGTTCAATAGATTTCATTGCACACGAACGACGGACGACGTCCGCATTGAAAAATTTTTGGTTCACGAGCCATCGCATCGTAGTAGCCGCCGACGACACGCTTTCTCGCTGGTTGAGTTGATTGTGGTGATGGTGATCCTGGGCATGCTGGCCGGATTGGTCGCCGTGCGTACGCGAGGCTATTTGATCTCGTCGAAACAGAACGCTGCCAAAGCCGAGATCGCAAACATCGTCAAGGCGATCGAAACGTTCTATGCCGACCAGGGACGTTACCCCACCACCGACGAGGGGCTAGACATTTTGGTGCAGGGCACCGATTCATGGCCGGACGGGTTTCTAAACAAGTTGCCCCGAGATCCTTGGAAGAACCCGTACGAATACATCAGCCCCGGCACAACCGAACCTTACGAAGTGATCTCGCTCGGTGCCGACGGACGCGAAGGCGGGGAAGCCGAAAACTCTGATTTTTCAAGTGAAGCGTTGGGCTCGGATGCGTAACGGATTCACCCTGATCGAGTTAGTGATCGTGATCGCCATCACCGCATTGTTGGCGACGATTGCGGCACTCTCACTCGGCGGTGTGATGGATCGTTATCGACTCGGCCGCGCCGCCGAAACGGTTGAAATGTTCGACGCGCGGGCGCGACGCGAAGCCCGAGTAACCGGCGAAGCAGTTGCCGCGACGATTGATCGCGCCAAGGGCCGATTCAAGGTCGACGCAGTCGGAACGGATCACGATCGCCAGTATCGATTGCCGGGCCGAGTCGCGATCACAGACATGCGTCTGCACCGGAGCTTCGCAGCCGGATCCGCATTGTCGATAAAATTCGACCGCGATGGTCACGGGCCAACGTACGCCATTGAACTGACTCGCGGAAACATGAAACGATGGCTAGTCATGCTAGGTGCGAGCGGCCAAGTCGTTTCGCTGGACTCGGAAGGAGAGGTCGATGAACTCTTCTCGTTATAGACGCGAACGATCGTCGGCTTTCACGTTGATGGAGGTCGTCGTTGGATTAGCGATCATGGCCGGCGTGATGGTCAGTTCGTTGCTGGCATTCGGGGCACACCAACGTGCTCGCCGCACGGCCGAATCGAAATTGACGGCCGTTCGCGTGGCCGACGAACTGCTTAGCCAATTGTCAGCCGGTCGCGGCGGAGTACCCGCAAGCGATCGTGGCCTGATCGCCGGGCAACCGGGCTGGTGGTGGCAAACCGAGTGGATCGGAACAGCCGCACCGGCCGGCATTCCCGTTGGCGTCATCGCGTTTCGAATACTGGAAGTGTCGCCCGATGGATCACCGCGAACGCTCGCACGAGTCGATATTGTTAAGGGGACAAAGTGAAACTTCGCAACCCTTCGCATCGCCGGGCGTTCACGTTGATCGAGTTGGTCGCATCGGCGGTGCTGACAGCCATGATGATGGCGGCGCTGATGGGCGTGGTGTGGTCGTCGGTGCGGCAATCGGCCGAACTCCGTGTTGCCGAGGTCGATCGGTTTCCGATCACGATCCTGGCCGAACAACTGCGGCTGGACCTGCAAAACGCGCGTGGCATGACGACGATCCCCGGCGGTGTGATGCTGCACGGATTTTTGGGCGACGGATCCACGCCCGGTCGAGTCGCCTACAACATCAAGCCGTTGAAGTCCCAGACCGTGTTGGTGCGCACCGATGGCAAGTCAGCCGAGATCGTTTGGGTCGGTGCGACTTCTCTGGTGATCGAATCGCTCAGCATTTCCGAACGACAAGAGGGCGACTTACCGATGGATGAAACGGGTGGACTTGCCGAAGTTCCGCCCGTCTTTCGTGCGACCTTGATGGGCCGCGGCGGACGTATTTTGTTTCGCGAGGTGATGCAACATCATGACGCGTAAATTTCATCGCATCGACAATCGCCACGGATACGTTTTATTGGTCGTTATCGCCGTTTCTGTTCTGGTCATCACTGCGCTTTCGTCGCTTGCCAAGGTCAGCTTGCGGCGCGGCCTCGAAGCCGCCGATGCCGAACGGTCGTTGCGAGTGCGGTGGGGTGCGTTGACGTTAGAGCAAGCGATGATGAAAGAAATCACAACCGTTTTCGAACTGCAAGAAAAACGTTATGCCGAAACCTCGCCCGGAGTACCGCCGCCTTCGACCATCCGGGCGGCATTGACGCTCTCGGGCGTGACATTCGACATGTTGCTAGGCGACGAAGACGCGAAACTGAACCTGAACGCGCTGTATCACACTGCCGGGCTCGAGAAAGCCGAACAACAGATCACCAAGGTCATCGGCCCCACGGTTCCGGGAACGGTGCGTTTGCGACCGGTCGTCCAACCGATGGAACTGAGCCGCTTGAAGGACAGCCGAAAGGATGAAGACGACGCGTCCGAGGTAGACGATGCCGAGACGCCGGAAATCCCGGCGGCGTTCCGCAGTTGGGGCGAAGTCTTCGACGTCGTCGCACTCGAAGAACAGGCCGGTTCCGACTTGGTCTTGCCGGCGATTACCAGCGAAATCACATTATGGGGCAACGGTGCGCTGAACATTCGGCGTGCTTCGGACGAAGCAATCGTGGCGGTGGTCAGCACCGTCATCCAGGATGGGGGCGCCAGCAAGTTCCTGAAGCGTCTTCGCAGCAGTGCGACCGTGACCTTGGGCGTGGTGTTGCAGACCGAGATATCGGATGAAGGCGATCGCCGCGACGTGGCTCGGTTGATATCCGAAACAAGCACCAACTATTCCCTCTGGCTCGACGCGTCGACGCCCGGCGGAAACCGCTTGCGTACATTTGCGGCAACCCGCCGAGACGAAAGCGGCGTCACGCGTCACACGCGTTTTGCATACTGATAATCGAGCCGACATTGATCGACCTTAACGGACAACGCCGAATCATCACTGCCGTCGCCGCCACATTGATGGTCGGCGCAGGGGGCGCTGTGTATTGGGCGTTTGCCGATTTGGACCAGGTAGCCAGTGCGGATCAAAGTAAAAAGTCGACCGGCATCGCCACGGCGCCGATCGATGTTGAAAGTGCGAACATCGAAACAACCGACGTCGCGATGCGATCACTTCGCGGCCCTTTGTATGACCCACCCGCACCACCGACGCGTCCGGCCGTAACGCCACCACCGCCGCCACCGCGAACGGTGAAGCCAGCCGCAGCACCGCCGTTGGCGTTGACATTGGTCGGCACGATCATTGATTCCCAAGGTCGGGTGGCGATTTTCTCAGATGCCTCGGGAAAGTTCGACATCAAGAGCGCCGGCGACACGCTGGAACTCACACCCGATGGAGTCACGATCGAAACGATCGAATCGGACGCCGTGACGTTGAACTTTCAGGGTCGCCAGACCACCGTCCGCCTTGTTCGCGAAGCCACCCAAGGGCCATCCGGCACCCCCAACGCCCGCGGCAGCCAGCGGAGGCGTAACCAGTGAACCAACCGACGATTGTCATCATCGAACGACCTCAGGATTGGCGCGTCATGTACGACGACCACCGCCAAGCATTCGAACTGAGCCGCCCGGCCGAATTGGCAGAAGCCGTAGCCGCTTGGATCGAAGCGTCGGGGTACAAGAAATCGTCGTGCGTGATCGCGCCTCGATCGACGTCGTGTTTCTTTGCCAAGCTGACCCTGGATTCCGACGCGGACGTTCGCGACCGCAGCGCCATGGCGTTTGAATTGGAGGATCACCTTCCCGTCGACGCCGAATCATTTGTTGCCGACTATGTGGTGACCGATTCCGAGTCCGCTTCGCATAAAACCGTATCGGCGATTGCGATCGAACATCTGCGATTTATCGACATCGCCGAAGCTTTCGAAGCCGTCGGCATTCCTGTACGCTCCATCGTTCCGACCGCAGTTTTGGCTGCCCGTTCGATCGCCCATCGTCATCCGGCGTCCGTTGACGCTCGAATCTGGTTGGCCGATGCGACTCACTTCGATTCGATCGGTTTTTCCGACGGTCGGATTGCAGCATGGAAACATCTGCCGCTGGACTCCGACGCGATCCTACAACACATCGCGCTGGACATTGGGTCGGATCAAAAAACCTACATCATCAGCGACAACATTGACACGCTCGAGATGCTGAAGTCCGCCTCGCTGGGATCCGAGTCGATGGGCGAATCGTTGTCGGATCATATTCAGTTCGGCGCCGCGGCATATCTAGCCGACCAATCCGGCCCCTGGTTTGATCTGCGACGCGATCGCTTGGCGCCAACGGATCGGCTGAGAGCCTTGCGGACTCAATTGCGTTTTTTGGCCATTGCCGCTTCGCTGTTCTGCATTGCCGTCGCCGCGGGTGGTTGGTACCGCAAATCGCGAATCGAAGCCGAGGTCGCATCGGTGCTGAATCGTCAACAGGACGTGTTCAAAGCGGGCTTCCCAGGCACGAAGCCGCCCGCCGCGATCGTCCGCCGCGTCCGTAGCGAACACGCCAAAGTCATAGGTTCGCGAGGCACACCCGCCGTCAACGTTCCGACGCCCGCGGCAAGGGTGCTTCGACTGGTGCTGGCTTCGTTGCCCACAGAAACACGCTTCCGAATCGAAGGAATCTCGATCAACGATGGATCGGTTCGTTTGGATCTGCAAGTCCGCAGCCCCGTCGACGCGGGCAAGATTGCTTCGTCATTGTCGGTCGCCGGATTCAATGTCAACCCGCCCGTCACGAACCAGAAAGATACTCAGACTTTCACGTCGACGATCGAGGCTCAGTGGAAGGGCAGGCCATCCGTCGACGATCAGAACGTTGACGATCAGAAAGAGGGGCCGTCATGACAAACCCCTTTCACGATGAAAGTGCGCGACGTCGATGGTTGTTCGGTATCGTCGTCGGCATTCTTGGGATTTACTCGATGCTGGCCGTCCTGGACGCAGGTGCGGCTGGGGATCGACTTCGCGGTGCCCAAGCCGATCTGGATGAGATGACCACCAAGATCGCCCAGATCGATCGCTTGAAGGACGCGCCGCGCGTCGCAGCGCTAAGCCTAGAATCGCCATCGGAAATCACCAACCGAATTTCGGACGCCCGCGAGGCGGCGGGGCTTCCCCAATCGAGTTTGATGCGCGAACAACCCACCGATCCCCAACGGATCGGTCGCAGCGATTTCGAACTGCGCGTGACGACGATCCAACTGGCTCCCTCGACCTTGCCGCAAATTTTGAAGTTCTGTGAAGCACTGCGAGACGAGCAAACCGGCACGCTGGTTCGTGATCTGAGGCTATCGCTACCACAAAATTCGGCAAGCAGGGGCAACCAGGAGGTCTGGGAGGCCGAGATGGCCTTGACCCAGATGATCTTTTCCCCGAAAGCTAACTGACGGGATATCACGTTTTGTCCCAATCCCACAACTCATTTCGCGACTTCACGGATGAAGCGGCTTTCGCGAGGATGGCTCTGCGACGTTGGTGCTGGTGTCTTGATCACCTGTACGATGGTCGGCTGCGCGTCGTGGAAGAACGGAAACGAAACCATCATCCAAGTCCAGTCGGCCCAAAATCCCGTTCGAGCTCGTAAGCAGACCGCCGCGGGAGTGAAGGCGCTCGGTCACGACAATATCGACGAAGCCGCTGAAAAATTCATGTCGGCCATCCAAGCCGATGAAACCTACGGTCCCGCCCACAACAATTTGGGCCTGCTGCATTTCGAGCAGGGCAATCTGTACCAGGCCGTGTTGGCCTTCGAACAGGCGATGGAGTTCATGCCGAATGATCCGATCGTCTACTACAACTTGGCACTGACGCTGGAATCGGCCGGCAAGGTTTCCGAAGCATTGGACCTGTACGTGCAAGCGGTCCAGATGGCGCCGGCGAACCCGGTCTTCTTAGGCAATCTGGTTCGATTGAGAATTCGGTTGGGCGAATCGGGCTTCGATTTGAACGAACAACTCAAAGATTTGGTGTTGATCGAAACACGGCCAGAGTGGCGACGCTGGGCCGATCGTCAACTCGGACTGTTTTTTAATGACACACTCGACCGTGGTCCCGAGACACCCGACTTCGACGGCGGCAAAGATGACGAATCGGACGAAGCGATTGAGTTTCGCATCGAAGATCGCATCATCGACCTAACACCCAAGTCGCGGCCCGAAGTTTCGATACCAACGGACGAACCAAATTTTCGCGAACGGTCGGCGCCGCGAGTCCCATCGAAACGAATCCCAGCGACACAAACGCTGCTGCCACCGTCGAACGAAATACCGCCGCCACCGCCCGAGCCGATCCCGTCGATTTCGATTCCCGACCCGGCATCGTTCGACATGATCCCGCCCAGCATCGAAGCGATGCCATCGCCCCGATTCGAATAGGCAGTTGCCCAAGCCGCTTCGTCGTCCATCCGTGTCAATCCGCGTCACGCTGGAACAGGACAGCGATGTCAGTAACGAATCGCGGCAGCTTCTGTGATGTCGGATCGTTCGCACCGACGACCACTCGGGTGACCGTCTGTTCGCCCGTCTTCGTATCGATCACCACGGTCCGATAGGTTCCCTTCGGCAGCGACACTGTGACCGAAGCATCCTCGATCGGTTGCGTGAACGCATCGGGCGATTGGTCCTTCATGCGCCCCGGCAACTCGACGTGCACATAGACCAAGAATTGATTCGCCGTATCACCGATGGCTGACGCGACCAAGTCGTGCGACGCCGTCGCAAAACGCTTGGGCAGCGGGCGCAGTTGCGGGATCGGCAAACCGTCGAAAACCTGCTTGAGGACGCTTAACTGTTGCCGAAGCGTTTTGCTGCCGCCACCGGGCGACGTGTATCCCGATTGCGTGCCGCGCGGATGATCAACGCTGAACGAATAGTCCAGGTTGTTGTACGTCGCTCCGCCGGCGACCAAAAAGTCCCACGCCTCGGTTCGATACAGGAAGTCTGCGTTGCCTCGAAATCCGGTTTCGTTCTCGCCGATCACACCATGCACGTCCGCGTTCTCGGCAACGACGATGGGTGGATGGCAGTAGTGAAAGTTGAAGATAGAAACAGCCGGATGAGGCATTTCGACCTTCTTTGATTTGTTGGCCACGTTGACCGAAATCAGATGCGAAACACCGATCGCCTTCTGCTTCGCGACGACGGCATCGATGATCGCGTTCTGCCAAGCTTCAGTGACGCCACCGAAGTACGGTTCATTGCAAATTTCGATGTAAACATTGTCGAACGATGCGACAGACTCCGTCAACTTCTCCGCCAATCGTTTCTGGACGGCAAGCAGGTCGTCGTGGTCGGTCGTGAAGACTTGCTGTGAACCGACGTCACCCACCGCATTGACGTTGTTCCGAACGTTCATCGGATTGACGTCCCAAATGTCTGGCTTGTACATCGGGCTGAACAGACACAGTTCGACGACGATGTCGCGCTTCGAAGCCGCGTTAAGAATCTTATTCAGTCGTGCAAAGTAGGCATCGTCCCACTTCGTCAAATCAAAGATCGGCGCCCCATCGCGATGCGTCGCATCGGTCCGCTGCCACGGGCTGATAAAATCGCGGTCGGCGGGCGCGAGTGTGTTTTTGGTGATTCCGAATGAACCGGGAACTTCACGGTACGCCCCCGCAAAAATCCGCGTGTGATTCAACCCATCCGATGCCAGTTCGTCAAAGTACGCGTCAACGTCGAACGCGGCATTGCAAAGCAGGCCATAGTGTTCGCCCGACGTGACCAGCACCGTCGGCTTGTCTCGAAACAAAAAGTATCGAGCGTTCTTCGGATGTAACGACAACGGTTCGGCAAAAGCCGAATGACAGACCGCAAAACAAGTGCAGATCAACGCGGCATGAAACCAAATTGACGATCGCTGATGATCCATAGCGGAATCCCGATAGGTGGAACGAGTCGGCCGAGTCTAAGCCCTCTCCACACCAGCTTAATGGAACGGCATCACTTTGTTCTTCGTACGAAGTCGAAAGTGCCGTCGTGCCATTGAATTCGGGAAGTGATCCGACTCTTTGAAGTGAACAAGGCAGCCCATCATCACGAGGTCGTCCCGCGGCCGAATCGGATCCGCGTCGTCCTTTCCATCGATATCCATGTTTGTCTGGGAACCCTCTAGGGCTGCCATGCTCGCTTCGTAGGCTTTGATTGCGTCTTTATCGATGCCGTCGGCAACCGTTCGATTCGTAGGCTTGCCGCAACCGGCCATTGCACCTGCGATACAGACACAAAAGATGGCTACTTGGGTCAGACTCGTCATCGCTAAGGTCTCATAAAAAGAGAGTAGTACCCCTTTTGCTTACGGTTGCGCCCGACACGAATAAGAACGATCTACGCCACAGAGGCAACGAATTGAGCCGGCGCCGCTATCAACGCTTTTCCGTCATCCATGCAAGACTTCCGCTTTGCCAGATTCGTTGCGAAACGAGCCGCGAAGGTCAACGAGAAATCACTCGCAGGCGATGATTTCCACCGGTTCATTGACCAGATATTTCTTCGCCGCCGCGGAAACTTGTTCGACCGAAACGCCGCGTAGCCGATCCAGTTGGGTATCGAGGCTGTGATACTTTCCCGTTGTCAACCAACGACTACCCAAACCGAACAATCGGTTCCCCGGCCGCTCGCTCTGCATGATCAAGGCGGCCACGGCCTTGTTGATCGTTTGGTCGAGCTCCGATTGCTCCGCGCCATCATCGACGACACGTTGGATCACACCATCAAACAGCCCTCGATTGGAATCCAAGTCACCAGGATCGCATGACAAATAGGTGAACCAGGCGCCGTTGTCGAGAAACTCTTGTGACCAAACCGTGGCGACTTCCGCGCGGCCCGTATCGATCAATTCCCAAAACAAACGACTGCCGCCTTCGTCACCGATGATCGATGCCAACAACCGCGTCGCGTAGCGATCTTCGTCCGTGATGCTGGGGCCCGCCGAGATGCGAATCAAGTAAGCCTGGTGTGCATCGGCAATCGAAAGACGTCGTTCCAGTTCGATACCTTCGGGTACCGTACCGGTGTCATCTGCCGCCGGTTGCGATGGCAACGGACGGCTCGACCACTCGGACGTCGCCTTGGTGACTTGATCGACCAATCCGTCGAAGTCCACATTTCCGGTTGCCGCCAACACGATATTCTCGGGTCGATACCGTCGATTGAAATAGTCTCGCATCGCGCCGGCCGAAACGGCGCGAATCGATTCGGCCGTTCCCAACACGCGGCGGCCTAGACCGCGTGGCCCGAAGTAGACTTCCATGGCTCGCTCGAACGCGCCGAACGGTGGCTGGTCTTCGTACTTGGCGATCTCTTCCAAGATGACTTGCCGCTCTGTGTTGAAATCGTCTTCGGCAAGCGACGGGCTCATCATGTCGGTCAACAAGTCGACCAAGCGGTCCTGGAACTTGGGCAACACCGTCGCATAGTAGACCGTTTGTTCTTCACTGGTATACGCGTTGCTGTTTCCGCCCAATTCGTCGAGTTCGCGATTGACGTCGGTCGCGCTGCGACGGGCGGTCCCCTTGAACATCATGTGTTCAAGAAAATGACTCAAACCGGATTCGAAATCGACTTCATCCCGGGCGCCCGCTCGGACAAAATAACCAAGTGCGGCAGAGTACCCACGCGGGTCGGTTTCCGCGATGATTCGCAAACCGTTGGGCAAAGTAGCTTGTTTGAATTCAGGCATGTTGGTCGAAAGCTGCGGGCAACCGTTGATGGACCCGCGATGCCGCTCGCGGGCTTGGAACCGGCAAAGCCAGTTGGGAAAACTTGAATGCTCGCGAGCGGCATCGCGAGTGCACAAGACGCTTACGCGACCTTTAGCGGATCCGGACCCAGCGTGACGATTCGATAGCCGCGTGGCGGATGATCGGACCAATACTTGCGAACGTCTTCCAGCGTCAACGACGCGATCTCGGACTCGATCTCTTCCATCGTCATCACGCGTTCGATCTGGTACCAATCCGACGCCAGCGATGCGGCTCGCGATGCACTCGATTCCTGCTCCATGATCAAGCCGCTCTCGATTCGCACCTTCCATCGATCCAGTTCGCCGACATCCAAGTCGTCGATCATGTGTTCGATTTCTCGTACCGTCACATCCAATGTTTCCTGTGCCCGCTCGGGTGTCGTTCCGGCATATCCGAACACGCCGCCACAATGCTTCAGCGAATGGCAACTCGCCGACACCGTGTAACAAAGCCCACGTTTCTCGCGGACGCGGTCAAACAATCGACTGCTCATTCCATCGCTAAGGATGCCGATCCCCGCTCGCATTTTGAAGTAGTCCTCGTGACCGTAGGGGATGCAAGGGAACGAGAATCCGATGTGCGTTTGACTCGACGGCGACGTGATGTGTTCATAGGTCGCCTTGCCGGTGGGTGCGGGAAGCGGCGACACCGAACCCGATTTCCAGTCACCAAAATTCGCCTTCGCCCACTCGACCACATCCACCACGTCGACGTTCCCCGCCACGGCCAAGATCGCGCCGCCGGCGTGATAGTGCTCGGTGTAATATTCGCGAACGTGATCTTGAGTGATGGATTCCAACCCTTCGACGGTTCCATGAATCGATCGCCCCAACAGGTCACCATAGTGAACCTCGCGCAACCGTCGCATCACGCGATGCGTCGGTTCGTCTTCCATCGCGCGAAGTTCTTGAATCGACATCATCCGCGCATCGTCCAATTGGTCAGCGGGCAAGTGAGGTCGGCGAACAATGTCGGCGTACAATTCGAGCGCCGGTTCCAACGAATCGGCGGGCATCGCACACGTGAAGGACGACATGGCCGTCGATACGCCCGAATTGCGATCGATGCCAAGGTTATCTTGAATCGCAACCAGATCGCGACTGCTTTGCGAGCCGGCGCCGCGCTGAACGATCTCGCAAACCAACCCGCTCAATCCGCCGCGATCGACGGGCTCAGCCTGGATACCGCCTCGCAATGACAACGAGAACGCTGCCGTTCGCTGCCAAGGCATGGGCTGAACCAGCACGGTCATGCCGTTGGGAAAAGTCTCGTGATGAATCGGCATGGTTTCGGGAAGCGTGTTCAGTGAATTTTCCTTTTCAACGGTGTACTAAATGGCTATGCAAAAGTCGTTCAACGTTCGCCACGGTTGTTTTCGTTAAAAACCGTGCCCCGCGCCTATCCGCTGATCGGACAGGTCTCTTTTGGAACGACTTCAAACCAGCGAACCGAGCGATACCACTTCGACCGTTTTGACGCGTCCGATCAAAGTGTGGCTGCTGGCGTCATCGATTTGGATGGACATGAATTGTCCGGCTTGGCGACGGTTGCCGTCGAACACGACGATCCGGTCACAATGTGTGCGTCCGATCATTTGAGTGATATTCGAACCATCATCACTCTTCGCCGCCTTCTTGCTGGGCCCTTCGACCAAAACTTCCACCGTTGACCCGATTAGTTTCAAGTTGTCTTCCTTGGCCACTTCGTCCTGAACGGCCAACAAGTCGTTGTTGCGACGTGCCTTTACATCGCGAGGCACGTCGTCGACCAACCGCTCGGCCGCTTTGGTACCCGGACGGACGCTGTACTGGAAGATGAAACTGTTTTTGAAACGGCAACGTTTGATCAACTCGATCGATTTTTGAAAGTCGTCCTCGGTTTCGCCACAGAACCCGACGATGAAGTCGCTGCTGATTGCGGCTTCGGGCAAAATGCGTTCGATCCGTTCCATCATCGCCATGTAGTCGGCGATCGTGTAGCCACGCTTCATCCGCTTGAGCACTTCGTCGCTGCCGCTTTGTGCTGGCACGTGCAAGTAGGGCGAGACCTTTGGCAAGTCATGAATCGTTTGCAACAGACGCTCGGTCATGTCCTTGGGATAGTTCGTCACGAACTTGATTCGTTCGATGCCGTCGATGTCGTGCAGACGTTCCAATAGCGAAGCCATATCGGTGACGTTGCCGTCGTCGTGCTTGAATCGATAACTATTGACGGTCTGGCCCAGCAGCGTGATCTCGCGTGCCCCTTGTTCGGCCAGTACCTTCGCTTCGGCATAGACCTGCTCCGGTGCACGGCCTTGTTCGGGGCCGCGTGTGTTGGGAACGACACAGTACGTACAAAACTTGTCGCAACCGATTTGGATACGCAGATACGCTTGGAAAGGCGTCGGTCGCATCGTCGGATCGCGCAGCGGATCAAACGTCTCGTGACTGCGCGCGATCTCCAATTGCGAACCGGCCTTGCGGTCGAGCGAGACGGCCATCTGGCGACCTTCGCCGCCGCGAACTTTGTCCAACAGCGTTGGGATCGTGTGAAGCTGGCCGGGTCCGACGACCAAGTCGACATACGGGGCCCGTTTGAAAACGAGTTCTTGATCCTTTTGGGCCATGCATCCCATGACGCCAATCACCTTGGACGGATCTCGCTCTTTGGCTTGGCGAATGATCCCCAGGGCGCTGTACGTTTTCTCTTCGGCCTGCTCGCGGATGCTGCAAGTGTTGTAAAGGACGCAATCGGCGTCATCGGCGGAATCGACGACGGTGTAACCGTGACGTTTCAGGTCGGCGATCACCATCTCGCTGTCCAAAACATTCATTTGGCAGCCGACAGTCTTGATGTAGACGCGGTTTGACATCAGTGAATTATCTTCCGAGGCAATGGGCTTTGATCGGGATCTCAATCAGATTTGGAATCGTCCGATTCTTGCGTCGGAGGCGCCGACGCTTCTTGCGTTCGCTCAACAAAATCCTTCAGCGTCTCCGTCAAACGACTTCGACGTCGATTGAGGGTGCCAAGCAAAACCAGGCCGGCCATCACCGACACGACCAACCACAGGGCGGTCTCAGGGGAAATCAGCGTTTCGACAATGTCGGCAAACATTGCGTCAAGATACCCGCCCGCGAAAAACTAGGCCAGGACTTGTCACGACAAAGCCCCCCAGTTGCAATCAATCACTCGTCTTCGTCGTCGATCAATTGGGGCAACGCGGGGTCCTCGGGAGCCCGTTTGCGCAGTTTTCGCTGCAAACTGCGGCGGTGGATCCCCAGTCGACGAGCAGCTTCGCTGATGTTGCCGCCACAATCCGACAAAACCCGATGGATATGCTCCCATTCGTTGCGAGCCAGCGACGGCGCGGGAAAGGCCAAAGCCCCCTCGGGGACGGACGGATCGTCGCCACGGACAAAGGCCCCAAGAATATCGTCGGCATCCGCTGGTTTGCTTAGAAAATTGACCGCACCGGCGCGGACGGCGTCAATCGATGCCGGAATACTGCCGAATCCCGACAAGATGATCACTCGCGTCCCGGGCTTCATCTGCAGCAGTTTTCGTAGCAGTTCCAAGCCGCTCTTGCCTGGCATCCGCAGATCCAGCACCGCCAAATCGGTTGGCCGATTGCGGAACACTTCGACAGCCTCGTCAAAGTTGCCGGCCGTTTCGACACGAAACCCCCGCTGTTGCATCGCCATCGACAAGCGTTCGCGAAGTACGAATGTGTCATCGACCAACAAGATGCTCTCAGCCCCCACCGTCGCCGTGTCATAAACGGTGGCGTTTTCGGTGGCCGGATCAATCATGTCAAAATCCTTTGAGGGAAAAACGGAAGGACGGGGCGAAGGGCTATCGTACTTCATTTACCCGCCCCGACGACATTCAAACCGATCGATTTTATCGCGTGTTAACAACTTCATCGCCGATCGGCAGATCATAGTTGCCCAGCGATTGGAACTCGCGGCGGGGGTTATCCAGCGGGATCGTGACAACCGCTTCGGTGCCGGCACCCGGGCCGGACCGAAATCGAAGATCGCCGCCGAGCTGGGAAATGACGTTGCGAGTCAGAAACAATCCCAAGCCGATCCCCCGACCCGGTTCTTTGGTCGTGAAGAAAGGATCCGACGCCCGATCGAGTACCTCGGGCGTCATGCCATGGCCCGTATCGATCACTGACAATTGAAGCTGATCGCCGATCAAACGGGGCTCCAGCCGGACTCGCCCCGCGTCGCCGCTGGCGTCCAACCCGTTGTGAATCAAATTGCGAACCGCTTGGGCAACGGCCTCTTGCGGCACCCAAAGCGGCGTGCCTTCAACCGCGTCGGTTCCGTCAAGCACATCGACACGGTGAGGGTCGCGGATGCCGTCCAACACCGTGTCGATCAAATCGCCGACCGTCGTGTGATCCCAATTCGGCGTCGTTGAATCACCAGCGGCGGACCGCATGCGCTGCAAAATTTGCCGACACATTTCCAACTGGCCATCGATCAGTCGCAAGTCGGTATCGACCGTCTCGGGTTTCTCGCATCCCTCGAGGTGCCGTGACAGCTCTCGCACGATCACGTCGATCGTCGAAAGCGGTGTCGCCAGTTCGTGCGCCGCCCCGGCCGCCAACGTCGTCAGACTCTCCAACCGGTGACTGGCTGCTTGATCGGCTTGGGCGCGAAGCAATTGACGTTCGCGTTCTTTCAACTGTCCCGCCGTGCGAGTCACGAAATAAGTCACCACCGTCGCGCACGTTGAGAATGCAAACATCAATCCGAGCGAATTCAGACTCAGGGCATTGGAGGTGGCGCTTCCGAATCCGTCGATCGGCCGCGACAGGAACAACAAGAACGTGTAACCCGCGATTGCCGTCGCCGCCATACTCCAAGCCGCTCGCGGCCGAATCATCACGCCGCCGACCGCTAAGTTGACAAAGTAAAAAAAGCTGAACGGGTTGCCGGCACCACCGCTCAAGTAAAGCATCGCCGTCAACGTGACCAGATCCAACAACATCAACGTCAAAGCGACGCCGTGCCGTAACCCCGATTCGTGATCGGCATAGGGAATAGGGGATAGGCCGTTGGGCGAAAATTTCTCACCATGGTCATGGTGGATCAACCACCACGCGTACATCGCATTGGTGACCGCCGTCAAACCGACCAGCGCGATCAGCCACGTGAACGGCAAAGCGATGCTGGTCAACAACTGTGTTGCCAAGATCGTCGCCAATTGACCGGCGACCGCGAACGACCGTAGGTGCAACAACCATTTCGACGACCCCAATGGCGCCGGCGCGATCAACGGTATCGAAAGTGTGTCACGCGACGATCGCATCATGGTTCATGGATTGAGTATCGCGCCAACCCTAATTCAGTTCGCGCCGCGTCAGTTCGTCTCGCAATCTTGCCGCCAACTCGTATTGCTCGCCCGCGACGGCTTCTTCTAGTTTTTCGTTCAACGTCTTGCCGACTTCGTATTCCGTCCTCAGCGATTCACGCAGATCGATCAACCGGACCACCAATTCATCGTTGTCGAAATGCTCTTCGGCCTCGTGTTTGATGAAGAAGCTTCGCATCGTTTCCAGCCCGCGGTTGATCGCTTGCACGGCTTCTTCGGCGGTATCATCTTCCAATTCACCCAACGCGGCCGCCTGAGTGCGATGGAACAACACGAACGGTCGATACTGTTCGTGCGTTTGCGACCACTCTTCGTCGGGACTCATCTGGCCGCTGATGTCCATCAAACGCAGCGTGTGATCCGCATCCATCACCGCTCGTGAATAATATTCCAGCCGCAGCCAACAAATGCGGCGATGATAGAACTGCATGAATTCGCGATCGACGTCATTGCATTCGTCTTCGTTCAGGACGTATCCGGGTTCGTCCAATTGCTTTTGCAGCAACCATTCCAGCATCGTTTGATGGGCATGCACCAATTCGCCATCAGGACGGCCGGTCGTTTCCAACTGCAACACCCCCATGTCGACTCGCATTTGAATCAAATCGCGGCTGTCTTTACCTTTGACCATCCGCACATTCAATGTGGCGGGGTCAAATTTCCAGTTCGACAGCATGTCGTCGAGGTGTTGTTTACGCTTCATCAATCCGTGTCACGGGGAGAAAACCTTCGGGACGATTGGGACGTTCAGCCGTGTGTCTGGTCCCTGGCCCAAGTATACCAGCGAAGGGTCCCGCGTGAAGGAACGGCAAAAGAGACGGTTCAGCTATCGCCACCCCAAGACCCGCCGCGGCCTTGCTTTTTCTGCGACTGACGCGTTTTCTGGTCCATCCGCCGCCGCTGGCTTGCCCGTGACGGACGCGTCGCCTTACGAGGTGTCGGCGCATCCTGGCATTCGAGCAACAAATCAACCAACTTTTGCCGCGAGTCGGCCAGATTGCGAACTTGGTCGCGATACTTGTCGCTGTGAAGCACCAAGTAGCCCTCGCGGTTGATCCGGTTGGATTGGCGAGCAACGAAACGTCGCCGCCACGCCGGGTCCAGTGACTCGCATTGGGCCGGTGACCAATGCAGAGTGACCTTTGAATTCACCTTGTTCACATTTTGACCACCCGGACCGCTGCTGCGCGCGGTGGTGATGCCGATCTCCTTTTCCGGTATCGACAAACGATGGTTCACGTACAGATCGGCCATGGATGTGGTCTAATTTCGAGTGGGTCACGGTTTCGTTTCTGGCGCTGCATCGCGAATCCCAGCGTTGCCTAGCGAAATAAGTTCAATCCGCAGATGCAAACACTTTACCGTATTCTTCTGTCATTCGGACTCTCTGCCGGCGGGGCGATGTGCGCCCATTCGCAAGACGAGTGGCCGCGATTCTTGGGATCGAAGTACGACAGCACCGCCGCCGCACCGATGGAACGGATCGAATCCATCGACTGGGCCAAACCGCCGATCTACCAATGGTCTGCGAAAGTCGGGCCCGGGTACGGGTTAGGATCCGTCGCCGGTGGACGCTACTATCATTTCGATGCCACCGACGACAGCGAAAATGAACGCCTGACCGCGAGGGACGTGGAAAACGGCAACACGATCTGGTCGGTGACGTCACCGATGACCTATCGAGACATGTTTGGCTATGAAGAAGGTTCGCGCAGCACGCCCACCATCCACGGCGAAAGTATATTTACCTTCGGCGTCGATGGACGATTGTCTTGCCGCGATATCGGCGACGGCAAACTCGTCTGGTCGGTGGACACTGGTGAAAAGTACGGTGTCATCCAAAACTTCTTCGGCGTCGGCTCCTCACCACTGATCGTCGACGACATGGTCATCGTGATGGTCGGCGGAAGCCCCGTCGCCGATCAAAACATTGCGCCGATGCAGTTGAACCGTGTCTCGCCCAACGGATCCGCCATCGTGGCATTCGACCAGTCCGACGGCAGCGAGCGATGGCGGACCGGCGAGGACTTGGCAAGCTACAGCAGTCCTCGCACCGTTACGATTGGCGACAAGCCATTCGTCATCGCGTTTGCCCGCGGCGGTTTGATGATGATCGATCCCGCCGATGGAACCGTGCATTGGCGATTCGACCATCGCGCCGACATGCTCGAAAGCGTCAACGCGATGATGCCGGTGGTCGATGGGGATGAAGTCTTCATCAGCGAATGTTACCAAGTGGGCAGCGCGCTGCTGAAAATAAACGCGGACTCATTTGAACCGGTCTGGATCGACCCTCCCGGCGACCGTCGGCGCCAAGCGATGCGATCCCACTGGGCCACGCCCATCTTGGCCGATGGTTTTCTGTACGGATGCAGTGGTCGAAATTCGCCGGACAGCGATCTCCGGTGCATCGACTGGAAAACCGGCGGTGTCCAATGGAGCGACCCTCGACGCATCCGGTCCTCGATCACCCGCGTCGGTGATCACTTGATCGTATTGGAGGAACGCGGCCGAATCGAAATTCTGCGAATCAATCCGGACAAGCTCGACATCGTTGCGACCTGGGATTTAACACAGCCCGATGGCGACCGACCGGCGCTGACCTTCCCGTGCTGGGCCGCCCCCATTGTGGTCGGCGATCGGGTCATCGTTCGCGGCGACGAGAATGTGGTCTGCCTGACGTTTCCCACGTCGCAAACTGCTGCGTCGCGATAGCCCGACGTTGACCTTGCTGGGGCCACTAGCCGGCTCGGTAAAATTCACCGTCGAACGCCAAACGAGGGCCTTCGGCGTCCATCCCGGTGCAGAATCGACTGGTCGGGATTAAGATACGAGCGAACTCAAACGATAACCCGGAAGCCAAACGTGCACGAATCTGCCACCCACGCGCCTGCGAAAGACCCATCCGAGCATGCGTTCTTTGCCGACCCTAACGAACCACGCAACGACGCCGTCGACCTGAAGGCGATCGAGTCGGCTGTACGCGTCATTCTGGGTGCCGTCGGGGAAGACCCCGACCGAGAAGGCCTGCTGGAAACCCCCGCTCGCGTGGCCCGCATGTACGCCGAAATGTTTGCCGGACTGAAAAGCGATCCCGGCCGCCACTTGGCAAAAGTCTTCACCGAAGACTACGACGAAATCGTGCTGGTCCGTGACATCAGCTTCTGTAGCATGTGCGAACACCACCTGCTGCCATTCACCGGCAAGGCGCACATCGCCTACCTGCCCAGCGGCAAAGTCGTCGGACTCAGCAAACTGGCCCGCGTCGTCGAAGAAGTCGCTCGTCGCCCGCAAGTGCAGGAACGGCTGACGCAAACGGTCGCCGACCTGATCGAAGATCGGCTTTCGGCACGCGGAGTTGCCGTCGTCGTCGAATCGACGCACAGCTGTATGACGATGCGGGGTGTACGCAAGCCGGGCAGCCTATGTCTGACCAGCGCGATGCGCGGCGCCTTCCGCGACGACCCCAAATCGCGAGCCGAAGTGCTCGGACTGATCAACCGCGAAAGCTGATCCAGATTCGAGTCGGCGCAACCGCGACAGCCCCCACCAGCCGATTTCGCGATTCTCGCGTATAATGGACCGATTATCTGCTGGAACGGCTTGATGGAACCCGCTTTCAAAGCGGTCAAAACAATCGCATGGACATTGATCGGCAACGCATCCAAGACGACCTTCGCGGCATTGTCGGCGGAGATGTGTTCTGCGATCGGCTGATGACCCAGCTTTATGCGTCCGACGCCAGCATCTATCAGGTCGAACCGCTCGGTGTCGTCCGCCCTCGGACCGTCGCCGACGTCATGGCGACGGCCCAGTATGCAGCCGAGCACGAGATTTCGCTGCACCCGCGCGGTACCGGCAGCGGTGTGGCCGGCGAGTCGCTGGGCAACGGATTGATCATTGACTTCACCCGCTACATGCGCCGGATCACGATCTCGCCCGATGGGTCGCGAGTCGTTGTGCAAAGCGGCGCGATCCTTGCCGAAGTCAACCGAGCCTTGCGAGATCATCAACGCTGGTTCGGACCCGACCCCGTCACGCGATCGGTCACGACGATGGGCAGCGTGCTGGCCACGAATGCCTCGGGCAGCCACTACATGCGCAGCGGTTCGGCCCGCGACACCATCGAATCGATGCGCGTCGTTACCGTCGACGGCGAACTGCTAGACCTTTCGGTTCATCATCCCAACGATCCTGGAACACCCGGCCGATTGGCACGCGGCATCGCCGAGATTCAAAGCCAGTTCCAGCCGCTGCTCGACGCGACCACGACTGCGCCGAAATCACGCGGCGGGTACCGCCTCGACGACGTCGTCGATGCAAGCGGGGCAGTGAACTTGGCGAAGTTCATGGTCGGTACGCAGGGCACGCTCGGAATCCTGATCGACGCAACCGTTCGCACCGAACCGATCGCGACCCATCGTGGTGTTGTGCTGTGTTTCTACCATCGCCTAGACATCGCCGCGCGTGGCGCCGTCGCGGCGCTCAAGCACGGCTTGGTCGCTTGCGACTTGATGGATCGACGACTACTTCAGATCGCTCGCGACACGGACCCTCGGTTCGCCGAACTGCTGCCTCGCGAAGCCGAAGCCATGGTGCTGGTCGAAATCCAAAGTGAATCGCTCGAAGACCTGCACGACCGATTGGCTGCCATTCGCGAATCGATGTCGACCGGACACGACGCGTCGTTTGCCAGTCTGGATACCGTCAAACAGAGCGAACGGGATCTGTATTGGCAGTTATCGCGCCGCGTGATTCCGCGACTGTACCGATTCAAAGGCACCGAGTCGCCCGTGCCGTTCATCGAAGACGTTGCCGTACCGAGCCAGCGATTGCCGGCGGTGTTGACCGCCATCCAAGACACGCTCAAACGCAACCAAGCCACCGGGACACTGTTCGCGCACGTCGGACACGGCCAATTGCACTTGCGACCGTTTTTGGATCTCCGACAACAAGCCGATCACAAGCGATTGCACACGATTTCGAAACAGATCGCCGAAGTCGTTTGGGAACATGGCGGCCAAGTCAGTGTCGAACACGCGGCCGGACTGAGTCGTTCGTATCTATTGCCTGCTCAATTCGGTGACCTCTGGCAAGCGATGGGACAAGTCAAACGACTGTTCGATCCGCAGCATCGACTCAATCCCGGAAAACTGTTCGGTGCTGTGCTGCAAAAACCGAACGAGAACCTGCGTCCGACCGCGCAAACGATCGACATCTCGTCGGACAATCGCATCATCGTTGAAGCGGACCAACCATCGGCGATCGCGGCCGCCGAGCAAGCCGGTCGGTCGGTACCACAACTGCAAGTGCTTCAACAATGGCCAGCCGCCCGCATGATCACGACGGTGGCACAAAGCTGTAACGGCTGTGCCCGCTGTCGCACGACATCACCCGGCGAACGACAATGCCCGGTCTTTCGCGCCACTCCCCGCGAAGAAGCGTCCCCTCGCGCGAAAGCCAACTTATTGCGAGGCGTTTTGAGTGGCCAACTGAGCGTCGATGACTTGACCGGCGAACGGGCCAAGGAAATCACCGACCTTTGCTTCAACTGTCACCAATGTCGATTGGAATGCCCGGCGTCGGTTGATATCCCCAAAATTGTCGGCGAGTTGAAATCACAGTACGTCGCCACCAACGGTTTGCCGGTGTCGGATCTGTTGATGGGACGCATCGATTTGGTTGCCGCATTTGCATCGCGAGCACCGTGGCTATCGAACCAATTGATCCGCGGAAAGTTCACGCGCTGGATCGCCGAAAAATTGTTCGGACTGTCCGCGGCACGGGAACTGCCGCCGTTCGTTCGTGAAACTTTTTTGCGACACGCCCATCGCCGACGCTGGACACGACCGCTGCCTCAGGGCGGTTTGAAAGTTCTGTATTTCGTCGACCAGTTTGCAAACTTCCACGACCCGGATATCGGCCGCGCGCTGGGCGAAGTGCTGCAACAAAACAGCATCGGCATCTACGTCCCGCTCGCTCAATCCGGATCCGGCATGGCAAGGATCACGGCCGGCGACCTGAAGGGCGCCCGCAAGATCGCCCGTCACAATGTTCGATTGTTGGCCGACGCCGTCCGCAGCGGATACACCGTCATCGCCACCGAACCGGCGGCCGTCCTTTGCTTGAAACACGAGTATCCCAATCTGCTCGATGACGAGGACGCACACTTGGTTGCCGAACACTCGCACGAAGCCTGTGCCTATCTGTGGAACCTGCACCAAGGCGGCCGGCTGTCGACCGAATTCCAGAACATCGACGCCCACATCGCGTATCACCAACCGTGCCACCTCCGCGTCCTCGACCCCCATCAAGTCGGTCCGAAGCTGTTGGAACTGATCCCGGGCATGGAAATCGAACGCATCGAAGCCGGCTGTACGGGCATGGCCGGCACGTGGGGATTGCAACGCAAAAACTATCGCAACAGCCTGCGGATCGGATGGCCGCTGATCTCAGCGATGCGATCCGCGAAAGTATCGATGGCGACGACCGAATGCAGCGCCTGCCGAATGCAAATCGAACACGGCAGCGGACGCAGCACCATCCATCCGCTCAAGCTGCTCGCCTATGCGTATGGCCGCATGCCAAAAATTGAAAAAGAGCTTCAAGAAATATGATCAAGATCCAAGTCCAAATGTTCGCCGGCGCTAAACAACTGGCCGGGCGCGACACCGTCGAAGTCGAAGTCCGATCACCGATCCAAGCACGAGCCATATTCGACGCATTACAAGTCGCCGCACCGGAGCTAACGCCGTTGATTCCTTCGTGCCGGCTGGCCGTCGACAACCGCTACGTCATCGATCAATCCATCATCGACGAAGACTCGACGATCGCGTTGATTCCGCCCGTCAGCGGCGGCTGAGCCCAATCATGTCCGCCAATCCCACCGTCCACATCGATATCGTCGACGCCCCCATCGACCTGAACGCGCTGACCGAAAAAGTCAGCGACCCCGATGTCGGTGCGCATGGTTGGTTTGTCGGTGTCACCCGCCGAACGACCGACGACCGAATCACCGAAACGCTTGACTACGAAGCCCATCGACCAATGGCGATCGAGCAACTGGGTCAAATCGCCCGTCAAGCGATCGATACTTACTCGCTCGCCCACGTCGTCATCGTTCACCGAATCGGGCGAGTCCCTGTCGGCGAAGCCAGCATCGTGGTCGGCTGCAGCAGCGCCCATCGCGTCGACACCTTCGCGGCACTGCCTTGGATGATGGACGCGATCAAACGCGACGTTCCGATTTGGAAACGCGAAACCTACACCGACGGTCAACAAGAGTGGGTTCACCCCGATTCGGACAGCACGCCGAATGAGTGACCGAAAACGAATCTATCTGGATCACGCCGCGACGTCGTGGCCAAAGGCCGATGAAGTCCTTGCGGCGATGGACGACTTCGCAAGAACTTGTGGCGCTGCGGCCGGACGAGGTGCGTACCAATCTGCCATCGACGCCGGCTCGGTCGTCGCCCAAACGCGACGCCTGATCGCCAAGATCATCGGCGCCGAATCGGACGACTGCGTTTCGTTTCACGGCAGCGGTACCGCCGCACTCAACGCCGCCATTCACGGCATCCTTCGATCCGGCGATCACGTCGTCACCACCGCCGCCGAACACAACTCCGTCCTGCGACCGCTTTACGATTGGCAATCGCGAGGACAAATCACGATCACCGTCGTTCCCACCGATCGCGGCGGGCAAGTCGACACACAAAGAGTCCTCGACGAAGTCACCGATCAAACGCGTTTGGTCGCCGTGACGTCGGCCAGCAACGTGACCGGCGCCGTCCAACCGATCCGCGAAATCGGACAATCGATCGCCGATCATCCCGCCCGATTCTTGTGCGATGCGGCACAGACGTTCGGCACGCTTCCGATCGATGTCGCCGATGCTCACATCGACCTGTTGGCCGCGCCAGGACACAAGTCCTCCGGCGGTCCCCTCGGCACCGCGTTCTTGTATGCATCCAAACGGGTGCATGGCGAGTTGCGTGCGACGATCCAAGGCGGCACCGGCAGCCATAGCGAATCGCTGAACATGCCGACCACGATGCCCGACATGATGGAAGCCGGCAATCTGAACGTGCCGGCCATCGCCGGTTGGCTGGCGGCGTTGACCCCATTGTCCCCCGCCGAACTCGATCGCCGCGCCACGCGGGCGACCGAAATTGCAAGGCGATTGCACGATCACTTGCGTTCGGTTCCATCGGTCACCCTTCACGCGTCGGAAGCACGACTGCCGATTGCCAGCATCACTTCCACCGCCTACGCGGTTTCGGATTTGGCAGCCATCCTGGATTCTGAATTCGGCATCGAAACACGATCAGGCCTCCACTGCGCCGCACTGATCCACGACTGCATCGAAAGCGGTCCGGCAGGTACACTCCGGTTCAGCGGCTCGCCCTTCACGTCCGACGACGAAATCGAAACCGTCGCCCAGTCGCTCGAACATATCTTTCGCGATCTTTGATTCTGACGATGAACAAAAAGAACAAACGCCACGCCAAATCGAAAACCGTCCAAGCACCGTGGTACGAAGACGGCCTCCGGTTTGAATGCACCCAGTGTGGCGCCTGCTGTAGCGGTGACCCCGGATACGTCTGGGTAGCCGACAAAGAAATCGCCGCGATGGCCGAAGAGATGGAAATGTCGGTCGAGACATTTTCGCACCGCTTCGTTCGCCAAGTCGGCGCCCAACAGAGTCTTGTCGAGTACCCCGACGGCGACTGCATCCTGCTGGATCCCGACACGCGAAAATGTTCGGTCTACGCCTCGCGTCCGACCCAATGCCGAACATGGCCGTTTTGGGACTCAAACCTCAACAAGCCAAGGGACTGGAAAGAAACGTGCGAGGTTTGTCCCGGCGCCGGCCAAGGGAAACTGTATTCCCTCGAGAAAATCGAAGTGCAACGCAAGAAGAAGTCCGTGTAGCGACCCGCTCACCGCAATCTTCATGGACTTTGTTTGTACGGCCCGCGATGAACCTCGACAGAATATTGCCGACACATTCGGTCGGCAAAGGACTATGATGACGTTCCCTGTTTGCCTTTTCGCCCCCGTGACATTTTTCGAGACATTTTCGCCATGAAATCGCCCGCCATGTGCTTCGCCGCCTCGCTGACCATCGTTGGCTTGGCATTCACCGCATTGGGTTCGTCGAGTGTCGCGGACGAACCGAAGGTCGTGTTTTCCGAAGACTTCGAAAGCGGCCTCGATCGATGGCAGTTTCTGGATCCGAAGACCTGGCGGATGACCGATCACGACGGCAATCATGGAATCGAAATCACGGCCCGCGAAAGTGAGTACAAGCCGCCCGTCCGCAGCCCGGGCCACGTCGCGCTGGTCAAGGATCTCCAAGTCGGAACATGCGACATCACTTTCCGGGTTCGCAGCACCAAAGACACTGGCAATCACCGCGACTGTTGCGTGTTTTTCGGTTACCAAGACGACCAGCACTTCTATTACGTCCACGTGGGCGCGAAGCCGGACCCTCACAGCGGGCAAATCATGATCGTGAAGGAGGCCCCCCGTCTGGCGCTAACTAACAACGAGAAATTGGTTCCCTGGGACGACGACTGGCACACCGTCCGGGTCACAAGGAACATCGAAAACGGAGAAATCAAGCTATTCTTCGACGACATGAGCAAGCCACACATGGAAGTGACCGATACGACCTTCGGAGCCGGGCGTATCGGGATCGGATCATTCGACGACCTCAACGAGTTTGACGACATCGTGATCACGACGCCCTGAGTTCCCCTTGCGACCAACGCCAACCTTCATTAAATTCCCACGCTCGGGAACCAACCCAAGCTCCCAATCCCCTGTAGCTCAGTCGGTAGAGCAGGTGACTGTTAATCACCCTGTCGCAGGTTCGAGTCCTGCCGGGGGAGCTTTTCTGGACAGTAGCGAAATGCTGCTGCCCACCAGTTAACGCCAAAGGCCGATGCACTCGCATCGGCCTTTTTGCGTTTGATCCCGTGTTTTACGGCGTTCCCGCTCGCGACTTGGTTTTTCGCCTGCGTCTTGGACGGTTCGGGCACCGTACCAAACCATTCTTTTCCCGCCGTCTAGCCCCGC